>DNTA01000262.1 GCA_003500135.1 Cytophagales bacterium
TAATAAAAGCTTGAATAATTAAGAATATAAATAAAAACTTATATCAATCGTATTCGACCGACTGCAATATCAGCCCCGAAGGTGGGGCAATAAAGTTCTGGGGCAGCCAGTATTCCCCGGTCATTGATCCTTTGAGGTTTTCCAAAGTCATCACCCCACGCCCCAATGCGAATAAGGCGCCCATCATCAGTCGGATCTGGTAACGTAAAAACCCCTTGCCAATAACGCGAAAGAGGTAATTTTCTTCCGGGAAGAAACTGGCCGTGTAGACGTCGTTGGGAAGGATCTCACTACGGTCCACCGTACGGACCAGCTCGGTGTCGGGAGAGGGCTTCACACAGAATTGCAGGAAGTTATGTGTTCCTTCAAATACTTTGGCGCCTTCCTGCATGAGTGGAATATCCAGTGAATCACGCATATACACCATGTAGGGGGCGGCAAATGGGTGGTTCTTTTGGCCAAATGAAAAAAGATATAAGTATTCCTTTTGTTTGGGTGAGTGGATCACATTGAAATCAGCATCCACTTCTTTGATATTTAAAGCCTTGATATCACTCGGCAGGTTGAGGTCCAGCTGTTGGAAAAATTCATCGATTTCAAGTGGTTCACACGTAAATAGCTCAAAAGCTGTTCTATTGGCCGAAACCATGGCATCTGTTCGTCCGGCGCCCAAAGTACGAAATTCGTGATGCCCCAACACATAGGCGATGGTGCGGTTGATCATTCCCTGCACCGTCTTGACCTTAGGTTGTTTCTGCCAGCCGTGATAGCGAAACCCAAGGTATTGCACCTCAATGAGGTAATAATAGCGCTTTCTTTGCATTACCTGCAAACATGCTAAATTGTGGAAAATATGGCAACTCTTGTCATAAGTTTTGAACAGACCAACCGATTAAAGTGGGTTATAAACCATTTTTTCGGGCTGTGGTTGATATAAAAACCGTTAAACACTATGCCTGTCTTTGCCGAGAAACTTTACAATTTTATCACTGAAGATGATGACGCTTCCGTCTGTGAGGATATTCCGGATGAGTCGTGTCATGAAATTCCAAAAAGCTTTTTATTGAACGCCGGAAATGGGGCATCTACCAAGCTCGCCGAACAACTCGTAAGTCCGAGTATTACGCTGCCCTGGATGTTTTCATTTTTAGGGGCGCCGCCTTTTTTATTCGGGTGGCTCGTGCCCTTAAAAAATATCGGCTCACTGCTGCCACAATTGTTTGTCTCCGGTAGAATCAGAACATATCCCATACGGAAGTATTTCTGGGCGCTGGCCGGAGTGATCCAGGCCGTTTGTCTGGTTGCCATGGCTTTAAGCATTGCAATTGTACCCCAAATTGCTGCCTGGATCATAGTAGTTTTATTGCTTTTATTCAGCATTGCAAGTGGAGTGGGAAGCATTGCCTTCAAAGAAGTATTGGCCAAAACGATATCAAAAGGTGAACGCGGGCAATTGCTGGCTACAAGGGCATTCGCAGGAGGTGTTTTGGCATTATTGTCAGGCGCTTACCTGAAATTTTTTGTTTGGGACGATGCCGAAATACCGGTTTTCATTTCCATTTTGTCTATGGCTGCCCTTTTGTGGGTTCTGGCGACCTTACTTTTTGCAGCGATCCATGAAGAAAAGGGCGCCACCAGTGGGGGCAGGAGCGCAATAAAGGAATTAAAAAGCGGATGGCAAATCTTTAGCAATAATCAGAATTTACGCCGGTTTTTAATCGCCCTGGCCTTGTTAATGATTGTGCCGCTAGCCACTCCTTTTTATGTTATGCAGGTCAACCGGCTTACCGGTACGGATATTACCAGTCTGGGTATACTTATCATAGTTTCCGCAGCAGCCAACATCATCGGCGGGCCGTTATGGGGTCGTTTCGCCGATCGTAAAAGTCATAAACTGATGGGCTGGATGGCTGTTTTTGGTGCAATTACGATTGTTCTTGCCCTTGTCATGTACTATGTTCCGGAATCATGGGTTTCGGTTTATACATTTGTGCCTGTTTTCCTTTTTAATTCACTGTCGCACAGCGGTACCCGGCTGGCAAGAAAAACCTACCTGGTTGATTTTGCCCCTGAAAAAGAAAGGCCCCTTTATACCTCCTTTTCCAATACAGCAATTGGAATTATCGCGCTGATTTCTGTTTTTCTGGGCTCTTTGGCTGCCTGGTTGGGTCTGCAGCTTTTTTACCTTATCCTGATTGTATTGCTATCTGTAGGCGCTGTTATGTCATTCAGGCTAAAAAATGTATCTTGAAATGGTAACAAAGCATATGTAGCTTTTTTATGCTCTATTTGGTCAAAAGGAATGGTATACTGTAGATAATGATTGTAAGGAGGGATCTGAAATATTGGTGGCTTATCTTATTGGCAGCATTTATGGTGCTGGCGCTTAAAATAATGGAATACAAATATGCCATTCATAAATTGTCATTGGAGTGGTTGCTTGGTCTCGTATCCGTGGCATTTTTACTGGTGGGCTTTTTCTGGAGCAGGTATATATTTAAAAATAATAATGTAGATAAAAGTGTCATCCGGAAAGATATAGATCACTTTCAGTTAAGCCCGAGGGAAAAAGATGTTTTGGATTTGATGACTAAAGGTTATTCAAATCAGCAGATCGCCGAAAAGCTTTTTATCAGCTTGAGTACGGTTAAAACACATGTATCGAATATACTTACTAAAATGGGGCTTGAACGACGAACACAGGCCATACAGTTGGTTTTAGAAAACAATATCGTCAAAAAACATAATGTCTGACGTCAAAATCATACTTTAGTATGAGCCTCGATTAAGTTGATTTGGACATATTGCAGCCAAAAAGATGAAACAAACTGCATTAAAATTCGGAGTAGCGGCAGGCGTGATCAATGCTGTTTTGATGTTTGCGTTAATGTCGTTTTGGAAAGAAGATCAAAACTTTCAAATGGGTGAGTTGCTTGGGTATGCCTCCATGGTTCTTGCCTTAAGTATGGTATTTTTTGGTGTGCGGTACTTCAGAAATGAACACAATACAGGCTCTATAACCTTTGGAAAAGCTTTTGCCGTTGGGCTGGGTATAGTTCTGGTTGCCTCACTGATCTATGTGGTTGGCTGGTTTGTTTATTCCCGCCTGATAGATCCGGGTATGATGGATCAATACTTTGAAACAGGCATGCAAGCCATAAGAGAGAGCGATATTGACGAATCTGCAAAAGCGGAAAAATTAGAGGAGATGGAGCGCTACAGATCGATGTACCAAAATCCGCTCATTGAAGCAGGCATGACATTTCTTGAGATTTTTCCTGTGGGCCTGTTGGCCAGTTTAATTGCGGCGGTTGTTTATAAAAAACGGCCACCCGAACAAAAATAAAAAAGCTGGTATGCCAGCTTTCCTTTATTTGTCGGTCACAATTGGTCGGGCTTTCTTAAACCAAAGTGTAGCGGCCTGACTGAAGAAGAAGCCTGAGGCTGTACCTTCCACAAAAATTTGTGCTGTGGCAATAAACTTGTTTTGATAAATGCCCAGCGCTTCGTTGTTTTTTATTTCAGTCATAAAGGAAGGTTCAATGAAGGTTAAGAATATAAAGCCGAATACGGTGAATAACCCTGAAGAAATCAGTGCCGTAAGCATTCCTGTTCCCATTCCTTTAAAGAAATTAAAATCGGCCAGGTTTTTTCGTGCTGTTTTTACGGCTGAGAAACAACCGTAAAACATTATAACTCCATTGAGCAAGCGCAGTTCGATTACGTGGATTAACCCAAGCATTTTCATCAACATAAAATACAATCCAAGCAATGCAAAAACGATGAGGCCCCAACGCAATCCTATGTTTTCAATGTTATTCTGAGAGAGAATATTCATGAGGTAGTTGTTGTTTTGGTCTACTACTATAAACAGAGCCTGGGGGCAAAAGTTTAGATATTTTCCAAAAAGACAGGTGTTGGGGGAGGCTAGCGGTCCAGTAAATGTTCTAATTCCTGAGGCACCTTTTCGTCTTCAAATTTTTGTGAAGGAATGCGAATGTGGAATGTAGTGCCTTTGTTTTCTTTGCTGTCAACTTCGATATAGCCATAATTCATCTTGACAAATTCATACACGAGCTGAAGGCCAAGCCCGAGGCCTTTTTCACCTGAAGTACCCCAGGTGCGCTTACTTTCTTTTTTGACAAATAGCCGGTCGAGTTTTTCTTTAGGAATCCCCACGCCTGAATCAGTGATTCTTATACATGTAAAAACACCTTCGTCTTTTGCTGATATCGAAACGCGTCCGCCGTAGGGGGTGAATTTTAATGCGTTGTTTACCAGGTTTCTTAAAATCGTGAATACGGCATTTCGGTCTGCCCACACTTCCATAGGGGATTCAATATTGCTATTGAGCTGAATTTTTTTAGAAATAGCCATGGTTTGAAATATGGCCACCACTTCTTCAGATATGGTTTTGATATTGAGATTTTCCGGGTTTACCGGAAGAGACCCTTTTTGGTTCATGGCCCAGCTCAACAGGTTGTCCAAAAGCATGGAAAGGTGAAGTGCCGCTTTTTCGATATGTGTAGCTACTTCGGGCAGAGCGCTGTATTGTTTTTCCTTGATGGAGCTGTTGATGATGGTTGACAAGCCATGAAAAGCATTTACAGGCCCCCTCAGGTCATGAGATATGATGGAAAAGAATTTCTCCCGAGTGGCGATGAGTGCATCTAATTTGTCGTTTTTACGTGCGAGTTCCTCTTTTTGGTTGAGGAGCATTTGGTTAGCCCTCTTTTGAAATTTGTTATTGCGATAAAGCAACAAGGCAATAATAATGACCAGGATCGAAAGGAGAATCAGACCATACTCCTGTTTTCCTCGCTGGGACACCCAAGTCAGATCAAGTCAAAAAGTCGGACCAGGTATTTCTGTTCATCACTATTAATGATGGTCTTTTCTATAGTTTGATTCGATTCCTTCAGGCTGACCTTGATGTTAAAAATGGTTTTGGCAATGTCTATGGCCTTTTCAGCACTAATGCTTGCATTCTTACTATAAAGTTGTCGTTCAAGTTCTTTATAAACCTTGTATGCGGCAAACGAAAGGCATATATGCGCTTCAATTCTTCTTTGTACACGATGGTATATTGGCCTGATCTTTAAGTCATGCTTTGAAATCCTGAAGGCTTTTTCAATTTTCCACAGTTGCCGATAGCTGTCCATT
>DNTA01000099.1 GCA_003500135.1 Cytophagales bacterium
AACATCAAGCGATTGATGGATATTGGATGTTACAGAGGTATTCGTCACAGAGCTGGTCTACCATTACGTGGTCAACGCACAAAGAACAATTCGAGAACACGTAAAGGTCGAAGAAAAACAGTGGCAAATAAGAAAAAAGCAACTAAATAATTAATCAGTCGATAGAGGGTGGGCTGCAGAGTACAACTTGTCATTTAACAAGAGCCTTGCAGCATATCATCTAAGGACTACAAACCAAATAAGACGTTAGTCAATTAGTATTTAGAAGTTAGATGAATCTGTTTGAAATAGAAATGTTTAGGATTCTAAAAACTAAAACTAACCTGGCTCACCAACAAGGCGGGCATCTAGAAACTATAATAGTATGGCAAAGTCAAGTACAAAAAAACGCAAGGTAATTGTGGACGCTATTGGTGAGGCACACATCGCTGCCTCATTCAATAACATCATTATCTCCTTAACCAATAAAAAAGGAGATGTTATTTCGTGGTCATCTGCTGGTAAAATGGGCTTTAGAGGATCTAAGAAAAATACCCCATATGCAGCTCAGTTGGCAGCAGAAGATGCGGCTGGAGTTGCGAAGGAGGCCGGATTAAAAAAGGTCAAAGTGTTTGTGAAAGGCCCGGGTAACGGAAGAGAATCTGCTATCAGATCCATTCACAATGCAGGTATAGAAGTGACTGAGATCATTGATGTGACTCCACTACCACATAATGGCTGTCGTCCACCAAAACGCAGAAGAGTATAATATAATTAAATATCAACTTGAGCGGATACCACTCTTTTAAAGGATAAGCAAAAGACCTTAATTTAAAAGAGCCGCTTTATAACAATGTAAAATGGCAAGATATACTGGTCCAAAAACTAAAATTGCTCGTAAGTTCGGGCAACCTATTTTCGGTGAAGATAAATCATTCGAAAAAAGAAACTACCCTCCGGGTCAACACGGAAATAACCGCAGACGAGGAAAAAAATCTGAGTACGCTATCCAGTTAATGGAAAAGCAGAAAGCCAAATACACCTATGGTGTTTTGGAACGTCAATTCAGGAATATGTTCAAAAAAGCTACGGCTTCGCAGGGCATTACGGGTGAGGTACTGCTTCAATTGTGTGAGTCGCGTTTAGACAACGTAGTTTACAGAATGGGAATTGCACCATCCAGGAGTGCGGCAAGACAGCTTGTTTCTCACAGACATATTACCGTAAATGGGCAGAAGGTTAATATTCCTTCATATCAGCTTAAGGCAGGTGACGTTGTTGCCGTGAGAGAAAAATCAAAATCTCTTGAGGTTATTCAAAACTCGCTGGCCAATGCAAGTCAGGTTTATGAATGGATTACCTGGAACAACGATAAGATGGAAGGTACTTACGTTTCTGTTCCTGCCCGTATTCAAATCCCTGAGCAGATCAACGAGCAGTTCATCGTCGAATTGTATTCTAAATAAAAATTAATCACATTGGTATTCGGCCAAAGGGTTTAAAGCTTTCTTCACGCTTCTAAACCGCGCAACCGGATCACAATTAAAACGAAGAAAAATGGCAATATTAAATTTTCAGAAGCCCGATAAAGTCATCATGATCGATTCGACCGATTTTGAGGGTAAGTTCGAATTCAGACCTTTGGAACCAGGATACGGATTGACTGTTGGAAACGCACTTCGAAGAGTACTTTTATCCTCTTTAGAGGGATTTGCGATCACGTCAGTGCGAATAGAGGGTGTGGATCACGAGTTCTCCACTATTTCCGGGGTTGTTGAGGATGTGACCGAGATCATCTTAAACCTGAAGCAAGTCAATTTTAAGCGTCAGATTGACGAGGTAGATAACGAGACAGTAACCATTTCAATTTCAGGACAGGATCAGATAACTGCCGGGGATTTTCAAAAGTTTATTTCTGGCTTCCAGGTATTAAATACCGACTTGGTCATTTGTAATTTAGATCCAAAGGTAAATATCAATATGGAGATTACCATTGAAAAAGGAAGAGGGTATGTACCAGCAGAAGAGAATAAAAAAGCTTCTGCACCTGTAGGAACTATTTTTACAGACTCTATTTATACGCCTATAAAAAATGTAAAGTATAGTATCGAAAACTACCGTGTTGAGCAAAAGACAGACTACGAAAAGCTTGTTTTTGAAATCATCACAGACGGCTCTATAAACCCCAAAGACGCTCTGACGGAGGCGGCTAAAATTTTAATTCATCATTTTATGCTATTCTCTGATGAGCGTATCACTCTTGAAGCAGATGAGATTGCACAGACAGAAACCTACGACGAAGAGTCTCTTCATATGAGACAATTACTCAAGACGAAACTGGTAGATATGGACCTTTCAGTGCGTGCATTGAACTGTTTGAAAGCTGCTGAAGTGGATACACTTGGAGATTTGGTTTCGTTTAATAAGAATGATTTGATGAAGTTTAGAAATTTTGGAAAAAAATCGCTTACAGAACTGGAAGAACTGGTGAGTGTAAAGGGCCTAAATTTTGGAATGGATTTGAGTAAATATAAATTAGATAAAGATTAACTTAACCATAGTTTGCTCTCACGACGATAAATGTCGTGATTTGGTAGCAAGATGGTTACTTAAAAGAATGTCATGAGACACGGAAAAAAATTCAATCACCTTGGTAGAAAGACTGCACATAGAAAATCTATGCTCGCTAATATGGCTTGTTCCCTAATTGAACACAAGCGCATCAATACTACCGTAGCCAAGGCTAAAGCCTTAAAACAGTTTGTAGAACCGATTATTACCAAGTCTAAGGAGGATACCACTCATAACAGACGAATTGTAATGTCCAGGCTCAGACAAAAAGAAGCTGTGACGGAGCTATTCAGAGATGTGGCTGTGAAGGTTGGTGATCGACCGGGCGGATACACACGGATCATTAAATTAGGCAACCGTCTTGGTGACAATGCCGACATGGCCATGATAGAGCTCGTGGATTACAACGAACTGTACAATGCAGGTAAACCTGCTAAGAAATCGACTCGAAGAAGCAGAAGGGGTGGTAAAAAGTCAACTACAACACCTGCAGTGCCTGAAACCAAAGCTACTAACGAGGAAGAATAAATGTTAATAAGCATTAATAAATACAAGGGATAAGCTTTATAAGTTTATCCCTTTTTTTTTGATTTTTGTACAGTAGAATGTCAGCCAATCTAAAAAAGTAAATTAAAGTTACTCCAATGAAGTACACGCAAAGAAAAAAAGCACTGGTTCTTTTGGCAGATGGAACCATTTTTTACGGAAAGTCCATCGGAATAGAAGGAACATCTTTTGGTGAAGTTTGTTTTAATACGGGAACGACAGGCTATCAGGAAATATTTACTGACCCGTCTTATTTTGGACAATTGATGGTCACCACCAATGCACACATAGGTAACTATGGAGCAGAAGAGGATGAGGTAGAATCAGAATCTATTAAAATTGCAGGACTTATATGTAGAAACTTCAGTTTTGAGTATTCAAGACCTGCTGCCGACGAGTCCTTAGAGGAGTTCTTTAGAAGACATAACAAAATGGTTATTTCCGATGTAGACACGAGAGGACTGGTAAGTTATATCCGAGAAAAAGGAGCGATGAATGCGGTGATTTCTACCGATGTGGAAAATGTAGAGGAATTGAAAAAACAATTGGCTGAAGTACCTTCAATGAGTGGTCTAGAGCTTGCCTCTGAGGTTTCAACTAAAGAACCTTATTATTACGGCAATGAAAATGCCAAGTATAAAATTGCTGCACTGGATATTGGTATAAAAAAGAATATTTTAAGGAATTTAGCGAGTAGAGATGCTTTCATAAAAGTGTTCCCCTATAATTCAACATTTGAGGAACTCGAGGCCTTTCAACCTGATGGGTATTTTTTATCGAATGGCCCTGGAGATCCTGAGCCATTGGCCGAAGCTCAGCAATTGGCAAAAGAGGTGCTCAAACGAGATTTACCGTTGTTTGGTATTTGCCTTGGCCACCAGGTTATTGCTCTAGCAAATGGCATTTCTACTTATAAAATGCACAATGGTCACAGGGGAATTAATCATCCGGTTAAAAATTTAATTACTGGGAAGGGAGAAATCACCTCACAGAATCATGGTTTTGCCATTAATAGAGAAGAAACAGAGTCACATCCTGATGTTGAGATTACACACGTGCATCTGAATGATTCTACCGTAGCCGGCATTAGGATAAAAAATAAAAATTGTTTTTCTGTTCAATATCATCCGGAGGCAAGTCCGGGACCACATGATTCAATGTATCTGTTTGACCAGTTTATAGAAAACATCCGGAGAAATTAATGGAAAAACCGCAACAAAATTTAATTTTTATTGCGGTTTTTTAGTTCCGAAAACATTATCGTAAATATTAATCGTAAATATGATAAATACTAGTTTCAACAGTTTCATATTTTCGTAATTTTAACCAACTAAAAAACGAATAAAACAATCATTATGAGCATTATAATAAATATTCATGCAAGACAAATTCTGGATTCAAGAGGAAATCCTACAGTAGAAGTAGACGTCATTACCGAAAATGGTATCATGGGTAGAGCAGCCGTACCATCAGGTGCTTCAACAGGAGAACATGAGGCCGTAGAATTGAGAGATGGTGGTGACTCCTATATGGGAAAAGGCGTATTAAAGGCGGTTGAGAATGTTAATGCCATAATTGCTCAGGAACTACTAGGAGTATCGGTATTTGAGCAAAATCTTATCGATCAAATCATGATTGATCTCGATGGTACACCTAATAAATCAAAGTTAGGAGCCAATGCTATTCTAGGGGTGTCGCTCGCTGCAGCCAAGGCAGCCGCAAATGAACTGGGTCAGCCCCTCTATCGGTACGTTGGCGGTGTATCAGCTAATACGTTACCGGTTCCAATGATGAATATTATTAATGGAGGTTCGCACTCAGATGCGCCCATAGCATTTCAGGAATTTATGATCATGCCTGTTAAGGCTAAATCCTTCACTCACGCCATGCAAATGGGAACGGAGATTTTTCATAATCTGAAAAAAATCCTGCACGGTCGCAACCTGAGCACCGCAGTAGGAGATGAGGGCGGATTTGCACCTTCACTGGATGGTACAGAGGATGCCCTTGATACCATAGGTAAAGCTGTTGAAAAAGCCGGTTATAAATTTGGTGACGAAGTAATGATTGCGCTTGATTGTGCTTCAGCAGAATTCTACAAGGATGGTAAGTATGACTATACTCTTTTTGAGGGAGCATCAGGAGCAGTAAGATCGAGTAAGGAACAATCCGATTATTTGGCCCAGCTTGTCTCTAAATATCCTATTATATCTATAGAAGACGGGTTGGATGAAAACGACTGGGAAGGCTGGCAGTATCTTACCAGTTTAATTGGTGACAAAGTGCAATTGGTTGGTGATGATCTTTTTGTGACGAACGTAGAACGTCTTGAGCGTGGCATTAAGACAGGCGTTGCTAACTCAATTTTAATTAAAGTAAATCAGATCGGATCTTTAACGGAGACCATTGCAGCCGTCAATATGGCTAAGAATGCAGGATATACCTGCGTTATGTCTCACCGATCAGGTGAAACCGAAGACAATACGATAGCCGACCTTGCTGTGGCCCTTAATACTGGTCAGATCAAAACCGGATCTGCCTCAAGAAGTGATCGTATGGCCAAATACAATCAGCTGTTGAGAATTGAGGAAGAATTAGCAGATGTAGCCTATTATCCTCAGGAAAAGGCTTTCAAAGTCAATTAAGACATTAGAAATTCTGAAAAAGCCCTCTTTTTGAGGGCTTTTTTGGTTAACCATTCTGGCAACTTCAGTTAACCTGAATTTAATCATTCTAGAAGTGCCCTGTTTTCTTTTATTGATTAATTTGCCGACCTAAACATCAATAACACTCTTTACCATGGCTAGTTTTCTTTTTGTAAGTGCCGAAAACGATGGAATTGCTAAATGTAAAGCAGGAGGCATGGGGGATGTCGTTAGAGATGTACCCAGAGTTATTTCTGAACGAGGGGATACAGTGAATGTTGTGACACCTTCCTATGGTCGCCTTCACATCAACGCAAGCTTCATTTCTGATATTGATTTTATTTACAGAGGACAGCGTACTAAGGCCAAATTATACGAGGCAGTGCCCAAAAAGGAATTTGAACATCTTACACATTATGTGATACACCACGAAGACATTAAACCTGGAACTATTGCAGATATTTATTTTAACGATGAGGATCAACCGTTCTTTACAGACTCCTGTATGTTTTCATTATTTTGTACAGCTGTATCTCAAGCGATACTAAACAATGAATTTGGTAAGCTGGACATCGTTCATCTGCACGATTGGCATACTAGCCTAATCCTTTTTCTCAGACAATATCATCCGGGATTTACGGGGCTTTGGGATATAAGAATGGTATATTCCATTCATAATCTGGCAATTCAGGGAATAAGGCCACTTAGGGATAACTTTGCATCGATACAAGCATTTTATCCAGAGCTTGAGATCGTCGATTCCCAGATTCAGGATCACAGATATCCGGACTGTATCAATCTGATGTCTGTAGGTATTAGGTTTGCAGATGCTGTTCATACGGTATCTCCATCCTATATGAAAGATATTCAAAAGCCAAGTGACTTTCCAAATTTTGTCGGTGGAGAAGGACTTGAACAGGATTTAATTGATGCCAATAACTCTAACCGCTTATTTGGAATCCTCAACGGCTGTAATTACAAGAATATTAATAAGGTCAAAAAAGGTTCTTTTTATAAGAATGCTGTACAGGCAATTTTTGAATGGCTTCAGAAACCAGACAAGGAGTATAAATATGATTTTCTGATTCACACTGGTGAAAAGATCGCCAGACTGATGAAAAAGGAGCCCGATTTTGTTTGTGCAAGTGTGGCTCGGCTCACAGAACAGAAGTTCTTTATTTTTAAATCTAATCCTCAGGTCTTGATTGATTTGCTGCAAGTTTTGCAGGAACATAATGGGATATATGTTATTCTTGGTACCGGAGCCCCTGAGTACGAAGAGCTTTTAAGAGACATCAGTTATCGCTTCGAAAATCTGGTCTTTTTTAACGGTCAGTCTGAAGAGGTAATAGACTCGATATATACAGAATCTGATCTCTATTTGATGCCCAGTCTTTTTGAACCTTGTGGGATCAGTCAGATGCTGGCAATGAGAAATGGACAACCATGTTTGGTACACGCAACTGGTGGGCTAATGGATACGGTTGTTGACCAGGTTACAGGTTTTCATTTTTCAGGAGCTACTCTAGAGGATCAGGGGACAGACTTTATCAATGTTTTCAGAAAAGTCATGGATCTTTATTTAAATTGTCCTGAAGAATGGAAAAAGATGCGGAAAGAGGCAAAAAAAGTTAGATTCACATGGAAGGATTCGGTCAATAAATACTACCGGGACTTATACCGCATCACGTCTTGATAAGCTTTCAGACAATGTAAGAAAATACTTATAAAATATTTGTTCGTATCCTATAGTTAAACACTTTTATATTTACCAAAAGCTTGTTAAATGTGTTTTCGAAATCGTTATAGTTTTCGTAAATTCGCGTACCATTTAAATCACAAAAAAAACCATATTAAATGTCAGATAAAGCGATACTGGAAATCAATGGAGAGAAGCACGAATTACCTCTTGTAAAAGGAACTGAAAACGAGCTAGCAATAGATATTAAAAGCTTAAGATCGTCTACTGGAGGTGTCATCACAATTGATCCCGGTTATAAGAATACGGGAAGTTGTGAAAGTGCAATAACGTTTTTAAATGGTGAAAAAGGGATCTTACGATACAGAGGTTATTCGATAGAAGAACTGGCTGAAAAAGCCGATTTTCTGGAGGTGGCTTATCTATTGATTTTTGGAGAACTTCCAACTGAACAGCAACTGGATAAATTTCATTCGGATATTAAGTCTCATGCCCTTGTTGATGAGGACGTAAAAAAAATTCTGGATGCTTTTCCAAAGGCTGCTCATCCCATGGGCGTTTTGTCTTCCTTAACAAGTGCCCTGACGGCATTCAACCCATCTTCTGTGGATGTGAGTTCTGAGGAAGATATGTATAATGCAATTGTTCGCATACTGGGTAAGTTTCCTGTGCTCGTGGCCTGGACCATGCGTAAAAAACAAGGGCTTCCTCTTGAGTACGGGGACGATAGCCTGGGGTATGTTGAGAATGTTCTAAAGATGATGTTTAAAAACCCAAACAATCCTTACGTGCAGAACCCTATTCTGGTGGACGCTCTGAATAAACTGCTTATCCTTCATGCTGATCATGAGCAAAACTGTTCGACTTCAACGGTCCGAATAACAGGGTCATCTCATGCCGGTTTATTTGTTTCATTATCAGCGGGAATCTCAGCCTTGTGGGGACCTTTGCATGGAGGAGCCAATCAGGCTGTACTTGAAATGCTTGAGGCAATAAAAGCTGATGGCGGAGATACTAAAAAATACATGGCCAAAGCAAAGGACAAAGAAGACCCCTTTCGATTAATGGGTTTTGGGCACAGAGTGTATAAAAATTTTGATCCAAGGGCGAGAATTATTAAGAAAGCTGCAGATGAGGTTTTGGGTGATCTGGGAATTGATGATCCGGTACTCGATATTGCGAAAGGTTTGGAAAAAGAAGCTCTCGAAGATCAGTACTTCGTGGATAGGAAGTTATATCCAAACGTTGATTTTTATTCCGGAATCATCTACCGTGCCATGGGAATTCCGGTGGAGATGTTCACGGTTATGTTTGCCCTGGGAAGGTTACCAGGTTGGATCGCTCAATGGCGTGAAATGCGAATGAAAAAAGAACCTATCGGAAGACCACGACAACTCTATGTGGGTGAAACTTATAGGCCATTTAAACCATTAAGCAAACGATAAAAAATAAAGCTTCATGTGCTCATGAAGCTTTTTTCTATTCTATCTATGAAATTAAACATTCAGAACGAGACTTCTCGGTTGAGAGCAGTTATTTTTGGGACAGCCGAAAGTAGTGGTCCTATCCCAACTCCTGAGGAAGCCTACGATCCAAAATCTTTAGAGCATATCATGGCCGGCACTTATCCAAAGGAAGAACATATGATCAGAGAAATGGATGCGGTATGCGAAGTTTTTAAGAAGTACGACGTCGATGTATATCGTCCTGATGTGATTGAAAATGTGAATCAGATATTTGCTCGGGATATTGCTTTGGTAATAGAGGATAAGATAATTGACTGCAACATTCTACCCGATCGACAAAATGAGATAGAGGCCATTCGTTATGTATTTGATCAGATTGATAGAAGAAATATCATAACTCTTCCGCACGAAGCGCACATAGAAGGTGGTGACGTTATTTTGCATAACGATTATATATTTGTTGGGGTATGTACACGACCAGATTACAAGGACCTCATTACAGCCAGAACCAATAGTTTGGCGGTAAAGATGCTCAGAGATCATTTTCCTCATAAAACCATTAAATCATTTGTATTGCGCAAAAGCAATACGGATCCAAGAAACAATGCTTTGCATTTGGACTGCTGCTTTCAGCCTGTTGGTAACGGAAAGGCCATTCTGCACAAAAACGGATTCTTTTTTGAAGAGGAGTACAATTGGCTTCTAAACTTCTTTGGCAAAGAAAATGTTTTTGAAATTACCAAGGATGAAATGTACAATATGAAAAGTAATATCTTCTCTATTGCGCCGGATGTGGTTATTTCAGAAATTAATTTTGACCGCCTGAACACATGGTTTGAAGAGCAAGGTATCACAGTTGAAAAAGTCCCTTATGCAGAGATTGGCAAACAGGGTGGATTGCTGCGTTGTTCTACCATGCCGCTGATAAGGGATTAGATTACCTGCGTTCTGCTTTGCCTACTAATTTTCCTTTGTAAACCCATAGGTATTCTGCCCAATAAAGTCCTTGGGAAATTTGTCGTCTCCCTTAAAACCAATTTCAATAGTACCACTGTCTTCCGGTATGTAGTTAGTTTTAAAAATATAGTCCCATAAACTAAGACTAATGCCATAGTTCACACCGTGCTTTCCTTCAGGGAGATCATAGGCATGATGGTAGAGGTGCATGACCGGATTGTTAAAAATGTATTTAAGCGGCCCCCAGGTAATCTTAATGTTGGCATGATTCAGGTGGCCGATGGCGATGGCGACAAAATGTACGATAAATGCCTGCTCGGGTTCAAAGCCTCCAATAAGCATGACACCAATTGTTTTTAAAGGCTTGTACAGTATGTTCTCCATCCAGTGATACCTTAAATGCGCCGCAAAGCCCATTTCCTTAACACTGTGGTGCACCTTGTGAAAGTTCCAAAGGATCTTATACCGATGCAGTAGGACATGGGTAAACCACTGAACAAAATCCAGAATAATAAAAAACACCAATAACTGTAGTCCCGGAGACCAGTTGGTCATATCAATTAAGGCAAAACTTTGAGGAGTGATATTGATTTCTGAAAATAAAAGTTCTATCACTTTATAGAAACCACTGATGACTATGGAGAAAATGAAAAAATTAAAAAACATGTAAAAGGCATCCAGCCAGAAGTCTTTTCTAAAAATCGCCTGATCCTTCCTCCAGGGAAAAATGATCTCTAATAACCAAACAACCAATGAGATAACCACCAGCCCCCAGAAATAGTTGGTATACCAGGGAACCTCAAAAATGATGGATTTCCATGTCCATGAAATTGTGCCTTCGAAGGCGTTTACAAATGCGTCTAAATACTTTTTCATTTTTCTTCTTTTTTTTAAAATGTGTCGAATTCAATGGGGGAATCTTTGTCATAACTCCATTCCACCCAGGACCCATCATAATTCTTTACATTGTCAAAGCCCAATAATTCAGCTAATACAAAGGTAGTGTGTGCGGAGCGAACTCCACTATGACAATATACAATGATACGCTCAGATTCCTCCAAATTCAGATGGGCGTAGTTTTTTTCAATTTCATGTCTGGACTTAAATTTCTGATCTCCGTCGAAATTGATGTTTAAAGCCCAGTCAATATGAATACTATTGGGAATTCTACCTGCTCTTTTAGAACCTGGCTTCATGTATGTTCCTTCAAACTCTTCAATGGTTCTGGTATCGATAATAACAGCGTTTGCACTTATGGCATCCAGCACGTCTTTATTAGATACAATACAACTCATGGAGGGATTGTCTGGCAACTTAAAATTTGAAGCTAAGAATTTTGGAGCCACTTTACTGGTGCGCCCATTTGTTGCCTGCCACGACTCAAAACCACCGTTTAAAATTCGCACATTGTGAAAGTCATAATTCTGCAGTATCCACCACAACCGCGCAGCTTCGCACATGCCTTTATCATCGTATAGAATTATTGTATCTTGAGTTTGTATTCCAAGTTTACTGAATAATTTTTCAAGTTGATTCTTACTAGGGATTACCCCTGAATAGGGATAAGAGGAATCTTCGATGTCTTTTCTCGAGATGTTGATTGCGTTAAGGATATGCGATCTTGAATACAATTCTTGAGATCTGAAATCCAAAATTTTTGTGCTTGGTAAATCGATGACTTTTGCAAGTTCAGTGGACTCAATTAAATAATTATGACTGGTCTCTTTGGCCAGTGGCGATTTATTTTTTCCACAAGACCAGATGAGCAATGCAATGAACATCAATTTAATTCTCCAATTCATACCATTCAATATCTGATAAGGTCATTCGTCTCCCTTTTTTTTGTGGGGGATAGTTTTTGACAAGGTAATTGACAATAATTTCTTGATTTTTACCAAGGTCCCACAAGTTTTGGGTTTCCTGCATCCATTTAATTGTGGCATTCCAGCGTTCGGCGTTCATTCTGTTTTGGGTGACCAACTTTGCCGAGTGGCAGTTGGTACAATTATTGATCACCACCATCAATCCTTCGTCATCTTTTAAACCCGTACGAACGTGGATTCCGTCTTCAATCCGGTCTTCATCCACTTCCTCTGTAACTACGGGTGTAGTTTCCGCTTTCTTTTTAAAATCAAAGGCCGCCGGATTATTAGAGTAGTAAATTAAGCTACCCCCGGTGATAACAAACAACAGGAACAGGGAGATTAACATTTTGTATATTCTCCTTACTTCTTCCTGAAATGTACGCTCATTTTTCATGAAGTCACCTTTACTGCAATTCTATGGCAGGCGTTATTTAGATATCCTTTTGGATTCCATCCCGGAAGGACCATAGGCTGGGATGTACCACTTTGATCGGTTGCCCTGGCCCAAACCTCGTAATATCCTGTTTCAGGAAAATCAACCGATGCCGAAAAGTGCTGCCAGGCCAGTCTGTTGGCAGGTGGTTCCAAGTTCGTATCCTCCCATGTGGCCCCAAAATCAATAGAGTATTCTACTTTAGCTACTTCTAATTCTCCAGCCCAGGCATGCCCTCTGATGTTTAGTTTTTTACCCTTATTGATCATTGCACCTGTTTTTGGATAGGTGATGAGCGATTTCACAGGCATGGACTCAATGATACACATATCTTCATCTTTGACCTGTTCACCTGGAGCAACAGGGTTGCAAGGCACTCTGTAGGCTGTACCATTCATTTTTGGTCCATCGTGGACCTTATTTCTTATGCTTATTCGATTAACCCACTTTCCGGATACTGAGGCCGGCCATCCGCCTGCCACTAGCCTCAACGGATAACCGTGAACTAGTGGAATGTCCTTGCCATTCATTTGAAAGGCAAGTAAAGTTTCCTCCTGTAGGGCTTTGCTCATAGGACATCCTCTTGATATGGCTTCTTTGTTTGGGTCCCTGCTAAGGTGTTGATCCACCGCATGAAATCCTATGTAAACGGCATCATCTTTAATACCTGTATCTTCCAGTACATCCCTTAGGCGCACTCCTGTCCAGGAAGCACAGTGAACGGCACCTACTTTCCATTGGTTTCCTTTAGCCGGAGGGTCAAACTCAGCCCTTCCATTGCCCCCACATTCAATGGTTAGCTGATAAGTGTATTGTTCAAAGTTTGATTTTAGTTCGTCTAAGGTGTATGTTTTTTTTGCTTTAGCCGATTCTCCATCGATGGTAAGCGTCCATGAGTCAACGTCAATACTCTCAGGGATAAGACCATTGTTTCTTACGAACATACTGGAGTTAGGTGTAATCTTGTCGTCTAACAAATGCGCCTTGGATTCTATATTCCAGGGCCTGTCATTGAGAACTACCATTTCTCGATTTTTGTTGAAAAGCTTAAAAGGGTCCGGATCCTGAAGTGCAATTGGGGTATACCCATTTACCATGTTGGAACCAAATACAATTTTGGTGCCGATCAGGGTTGCAAATGAGCTTAAAGTAGCCTGTTTAACAAAATCTCTTCTTTTCAAGATGCAGGTATTTAAAAGTATTAATGCTAAAGTGATATAACCCAACAATTTAAGATTTACCTGATAAACCAAATGTAACTAATGTTACAAATTCATTGATCCCTTCTGCAGATCTGCATTGTTTTTCCGTGTCATAAGTGTTTACCCATACCTTTAACTGTAGGCGCGCAATATTCACACATACATTAGGATATATTGGAACAAATCATTTGTAAGCCACTGAATATTAGTAGGAAAGGTTTTTGATTACCCATGAAATGGTATATATGATTTGGCAATCTGAAGGTCATTAAAGTGTTTGTTGAATTGGAAAAAGAAGGTGTCTGAAACACCGTTAAGTAACAAAAGTTACATTACTGAATATTCAAAAGACATAGATTGAGAAATTATTTTAAATAAATCAGTAAATTATGATACAGAAAGATTTTGAAACAAAAGTAGTAGGGTGGGCTTTTTTAATGGCTGCACTTTTGTTGTGGTCTGGTTGGGCTTTATCACCACATCACATTGGTGAATACATTCAGGCATCAGATTTTGAAGCTATTGGCGAGAGTGTCTGGACCTGGATATGGATGTATCGCATCCACATATTTGGATGGGTAACCCTTGGGATTGCCTTATTTGCTTTGGTTTCTGTCACAGCCAGGAGGCCATTTAGAGTATTGATTTTGCCGGGAGCGGGAATGATCATAATTGGAACCTTTACCTTGGCTATAGCCAATGCCTATTTCTATAACTATGGAGCCTGGGGTGTTGGACAAACAGCTGGTAAATCTCTCGCCGAAATAGATGCCTTCATGAGCGATATTCTGTATACCAACCAATACGTGACCTGTTTCATCAGATTTGGAAGAATTTTTTCCGGTGTGGGCTTTGTGCTTTTGGGTTTTGCTTTTTTAAAATGGCATTTGCTTAGTAAATGGATAAGTATTTTTACGATCCTATTTGGGTTTGCAGCAATGGGTATCATTCTGGCTATTCCGGATAACTTTGAAATTTACAAGCCACTATTTCATGTGAAGGTGCTATGGGCGTTGATTATGGGCGTCAGTATTCTCAAAACTGGGATACGTTTTCCTAATTGAGTGGAATTAAGGCGGCTATCAAACGGAAAGCTTCCGTTTTTTGGGTTTAATTATTGTCGGTAAAGGAAATAGTTCTTGACCAGATTGATATACTCACTTTTAGCTTCGTCCTGGGAAATATTCTGTGCCTGAAATAAGGCATTTGTTTTAAATGCATTAATGATGGCTTTTTTACTGCTCGGCTGTCCGTAATCGTTTGTCGCCTTTTTGTAGTAAGCGTAGAGCCTTAAGAGAAAGTCTGCAGGAAAGGGTTCCATATGGCTGTTAACCATTTCCACAGCTTCCTTAAAGGCAATATCTAATTCTTCGGAGGTCATTCTAATTGTGCAATCACGCTTTCGCCACCTTTTACTTTATCGTTTAATGAAACCTTAAGTTCGGCATTTAAAGGTAAAAAAACATCCACTCTTGAGCCAAATTTAATGAACCCAGAGTCCGCTCCCTGAACAACGGTACTGTTCAGATGTGCATAATTCACAATTCTTTTAGCCAGTGCTCCGGCGATCTGACGGTATAAAACCTCACCAACTTTGGGGTTTTTAACAACGACGGTGGTACGCTCGTTTTCCTCACTTGCTTTGGGATGCCAGGCCACGAGATATTTTCCTGGGTGGTACTTGCTATAGGTTACGTTTCCTGAAATCGGGAATCTGGTTACATGAACATTTAACGGTGACATAAAAATAGAAACCTGAACACGCTTTTCTTCAAAATATTCCTTTTCAAGTACTTCTTCAATGACAACAACCTTGCCGTCTACCGGGGCCATGATAACGTGATCGTCCTGAAGCGTATACCGTTTGGGGTTTCTGAAAAACTGAAGAATAAGGATAAATAGTGCGACAATTGTGATCATAAGCAATTTTCGCAACCACTCGGTCGAAATAGTGTTATCAATGAGCAGAATACTGATCACAACAACAACCAATGAAATAAATATGATTTTATGACCTTCTTTATGAAACATATGCAAATATTTGTAAAGTTAAATAGGCAAACGGGGCCGCAAATACTAAACTGTCAAGCCGATCTAAAAGGCCGCCATGCCCAGGTAAAATGGCACCGCTGTCTTTTACACCTGCCATTCGTTTGAATTTAGATTCAATTAGATCGCCCACTGTACCTGTAATTACCACAACGATAGCGAGTATAAACCACTGCCAAACGGAGAGGTCATTGTTATATCTTGATAGGATAAACGCCGCTATTAAAGCGAACACGAAACCACCAACAAAACCTTCTATAGTTTTTTTAGGAGACACCGATGGAAACAATTTGTTCTTACCTAAATTTTTGCCTACTAAAAATGCAAAAGAATCATTCACCCAAATCAATATAAAAATACCAATTATTAGAAAT
>DNTA01000235.1 GCA_003500135.1 Cytophagales bacterium
TGAAAGCCCAAAATGCAATAAGGCCAAATGTTTAGGGTTATTTGGCAAGGAGGGGTGGTTGACCATCACGGTGAGTCTCAAAATGTTCATAAATGCTTGAGCTTGAAGCATTTTGGACTTGGTATAGAATGCTAATGTATGATTCAGGTTAAATCAAATCGATTTCACAAATGGCATTTGCCAGGCTATAATTTTGCAAAGCACAGATTGTAAGTTATTGGAGGTATTCGTAATTAGAAATAACCTACTCCCAAAATTAAGTTTGTTTTTTTTATCTCATCTAATCTGCAACCAAACCTGGCTCTTGCATCCTGACATTGGCCTTATTATCTACTTTTCTAATCATTTTCAACCCAAACAACACTCTCAAAATCCCCAATCTTCTAATCATTAATTCGTACACCATCATACTACCGGCAAAAGTGAACAGCACCACAAGAATAAACTTCATCCATAGGCTTATCTCCATCGGTAGAATGAGGTAGGCCCCTGCATACAGACAAGCCATATGCACGATATACACCGGATAGGCACTCTGGCTCAAATAGCCCAAGACCTTGCCCTGTTTGTTCAGCCACCTGAAACCAAAACCGAATACAGCAAATGTCCAGATATTCGATTCTACCGCCATCAGGTAGTCGGGGGTCTTGAGCTCAAAGAACATCCACCGGATGCCAAAGAGAACAATACCTGAAACAAGGTATGCCCAGCGCCATTTCACTACATTTTGCCGAAATGCTTCCCCGCAATACATGCTCAAAAAACCAGCCAGAAAGGCCAGAAAGCCCATGAAAAAACCATGACCGGTAAAGGCATACAGTGTGTAAAGGTCTGGTTGTACTACTACGGCTTCAAAAACAAAAAACACCGTAATCGTCAGTAAGCCCAACGGATGCCGCCATACTTTTTGTAAAAACAGGTAAAAACGACCCTTACCTTTCTTTTTCAAATAGTAAAACAGTGGCAATAATATTAGCACATAAGCGAATATATTGCCCAAAAACCAGAGATGCCCCATGTTGGTTACGTATTGCAACCCCTGATGATAGAATGCCTGCCAAATAAATACATGCAAAGGCACAATGGCCAGCATGCCAAATACGAACGGGATCAATATTCGTCGTCCACGCTCTATGACCAGTTGTTTCCAGTTGCGCTTGCGCATGGCAAAATACACGCCCATGCCCGATACGAAAAACAACAACGGTATACGCCAAACATTCAACATCGACATCGGGATCCACAACGACTGCAGGGAGCCATTGCTCTGTGGGAACCCGATAAACAATGCCCAGGGCTGAAATACGATCGCCACATGATAGATCAACAGCAGGCCTATCGCAATCACGCGCAGCCAGTCAATATCATATCTTCTTTCTGAATTTTTCATGGTCATTCTGATTAAGCCCGGAGCATAGTGATGTGCTCCGGGTGGTGTTTTTTTCTTTACTTTTGTAACATTTCGACAATTACCGGGCGCGTCTGCTCAATACGATCAATGTCCAGCTCCAGACCTAAGGCTTCCAGCCCTTTACCAAATTGCACATACGCAGCTTCTACATGTATAAAAGGTACCTGGACCGATTCAAGCGCTGTGCTGCCATACTGGTTTCGGATGCTGCGATCGGCATTGTGATCGAGCAACATCTCAACAATTTCTTCGCGACATAAAAATGAAGCTACGTGCAATGGCGTAGAGCCCTCGGCATTGGTCGCGTTGATGTCGGCGCCGCCTTCCAGTAAAACACTTACCACTTCACGCTTATCGAATACTGTTGCCACAACGAGGGGGGTCGATCCGTAGGCATCCTTTGCGTTGAGGTCGCTCCCATGGGCAATATGCTGTTGTATAGATTGCACGTCGCCCATCAATGCTGCCGAATGAATATCTACATGCGGCTTCGGCGTTTCAGCTACTGCTTCGGCAGTGGTTTCATTTTCACCAGATGTTTTTTGCTCACTGTTACAGGCTCCTGCGCCCATTACTAATACGATTACTGCAATTGTGTACAGTGTTCTTAATTTTTGATTCGCTTTCATAACATTTATTTATTTTGATGGAACATAAAATCAACATGGTAAAGGTCAGTGGAATTGGCGCGCAAGACTAATCACAAATCAACCCATTGATATCAAGTTTGTGGAAGGGCTATCAATTATGTAGCAGGTATATCAATTATGTTGCAAAACAACCCTAAACATACTTTTAAGGGCTTTATTTTTTGGGCAAAAAAAGTGGAGACTCCGCCGAAAAAGTGAGGGTATTTGTCTTCGTTCCACGCTATACTAAACAGAAATACCGTGCTAAAATAAATCCTGCACCTCCTCCCGTTTTAGGACATTTATTTCTAATTTGCCATAAATAACTCCCAATGGCCAACCTGCGCACATCGGATCACGAGCTACTCGAACGAATTTACAAGATCATCGACGACAATATTGCCAATGATCAGTTTGGTGTGTCTGAGCTTGCCGATGCCATAGGCATGAGCCGTTCCAACTTATTGCGCAAGGTACGGTCGCTTACTGAATCATCGGTAAGCCAGCTTATTCGAAGGGTCCGTTTGGCCGCAGCGGTTGAAAAGCTGGAAAGCACCTCCTTAACGATCTCAGAAATTGCCTTCGACTGTGGCTTTAGCAGCGTGTCGTACTTTATCAAATGTTTTCGGGAAGAATATGGCTATCCACCAGGGGAGTACGGAAAGGAACCGACATCTAATGATAATGGGAGCACAGCGGATATTAACCCACCTTACCATCAACTGGCTGCCATTATGTTCACCGACATTGAAGGCTACACCGCCACGATGCAGCAAAACGAGCAACATGCTATCAACCTGCGCAAACGACATCGGGAGGTGGTGGAATTGGCGACCCAAAAATACCAGGGTAAAATTTTGCAATACTACGGTGATGGTTCGCTGGGCACTTTTCGCAGTGCCATCGATGCGGTGAAATGTGCCATTGAAATGCAGCTGGCATTCCGGCAAGCGCCGGAGGTGCCGGTACGCATAGGCCTGCATACAGGAGATATCGTCTACAGCGAAGAAGGCATAATTGGCGATGGTGTTAATATTTCGTCCCGAATCGAATCGTTGGCAGTTCCGGGCAGTGTGCTGATATCGGAAAAAGTGTATGATGAGATCAAAAATCAACCTGCGATCACCACCCAATCCCTGGGTACTTTTGAGCTCAAAAATGTAGGCAAACCGATGGAAGTATGGGCCATTGCCAATCCCGGGCTTCAGATTCCGGAAGAAGCGACCTTGGTAGAAAGAAAAGAAAGCAAAAAGACAACGATTGGCCAAGAAAACAAAAGCCCTTCTTTATCCCGGATCGTCAAATGGGCAGTCCTGTTACTTTTATTATTTGCCCTGGGCTATGCGACATGGGAGATCATCCTCTCCAATCACCTTGAGAACCAGCAGACAGCGGTTTTGCCGGGCGATCAAAATAAATCCATCGCGGTACTTCCTTTAATCAACGACAGTAACGATTCATCGAATGTATATTTTGTCAATGGCCTGATGGAATCGGTGCTGTATAACCTGCAAAAAATAGAGGACCTGAGAGTTGTAAGTCGCAACTCAGTGGAAAAATACCGCAACAACCCCGTATCCACCGCACAGATTGCCAGTGAATTGAAGGTCGGCTATTTTGTAGAAGGTAGCGGACAGAAGGTGGGCGATGAAATCATGCTTAATATCCAACTGATCGATGTCTCGGGCGACCGGCATATCTGGTCAAAACAATACGTAAGGCAGGTAGATGACATATTTTCGCTACAACAGGAGGTAGCAAAAAGTATTGCCGGGGAAATTGAAGTACTGATCACGCCTGAGGAGGTACAGCAGATCAACAAAGTGCCTACCGACAACCTGATTGCCTATGACCACTTTCTTAAGGGAGTGGAGTACTACCACATGCGGAATATGGAGGGCCTGATAAAAGGAATTGAATGGTTTGAAAAGGCTATTCAGGAAGACCCGGAATTTTCAGTGGCCTATGCCAATATAGCTATTGGCTATTACTACCTCGATATTTATAGATCTGAGAAGAAATACGCTGAAAAAATAAACCATTATGCCGATAAAGCCTTGCTATATGATGATAAGTCCTCATTCAGCTTACTGGCTAAAGGCTACTATTATCTCAACAGCGACCAATATTCCATGGCAGAATCTTACCTCGTTAAAGCCCTCCAGTTTAACCCGAATTCGACCGAGATCATTAACGCACTCTCGGACTTTTATGCCAATTACATGCCCGACACAGAAAAATACCTCAAATATGCTTTGAAAGGCATCAGGCTCGATATTGCCTCCTCCGATTCTATCACGGCAAGTTTTACCTACCTGCATGTCAGCAATGCCCTTATCCAAACGGGTTTTGTGAATGAAGCGCTGATCTATGTAGACCATTCTCTGGCCTACAATCCTGAAAACCTGTATTCACAATATGTAAAGGCCTATATAGAGTTGGCTAAGAACGGCGATTTGGAGCAAACCAAAAATAAACTTTTGGTGGTCTATCAAAAAGATCCATCGAGACTGGATGTCATTCAGGAGGTGGGTAAGTTGTATTACTATCTGCGCGATTATGACAGTGCATATTATTATTATCGCAAATTTCTCGATATTAAAAACAGCCTGAAGCTCGATGTATACCCCGGGGAAGATGGCAAAATTGCCGTGGTTATGGATAAAACGGGACATAAGGAGGAAGCTCGAAAGTTAATGGCCCAGTATAAATACTACGCCGAAAGAGACAATTCAATTTATAGAAACCTGAGCCTGGGCTGTTTTTACGCCTATCAGGGCGACAAACAAAAATCACTTGAGCGCCTTCGTGAATTTTCCGGGGAGGACCACTTTCAGTATTGGCTCATCTTGTTTTTAAATGATGACCCGATGATAGATAAAATCAAAGACATGAGGGAATATGACCGAATATTTAATGCCCTGGAGAAAAAGTTCTGGCAACACAACCAAAACGTTGCCACAACACTCAAAGCAGAAGGGTTGATATAGATTTGGCTTTTATCTTATGAGGTCTTATTAACACCTCTTTTGAACTAAAGAGAACATTTTGTAGCATTTGCAACAATATACCCTGCTCACATTATGCGGAATATCGATGAAACGAGGATCGGATTTAAATTTTGAAGTAATCCCCTACGACCTGGAAGCAAGATTTTGGCTGTTGGGCAATTAATCTTTTTAAGGTCGATATTTATCTTATTAAGATTTTATCTGATGAACCATGGTGTTCAGCACCATGAAGTTTAACCCTCCCTTACACTCTTTCTGTTTTATCTTATAATCCTTCATTAGTGGCTGTTAGCTTTTCCATCCACCAGACGTGACCGATGCACTTGAGCAAATGTGCTTATCATATAATCTACGAAGTTCTTTATCTGAATACTTAAGTTTTGTTCTAATAAGAATATTAAAAAGCTGATGTTTATACTCGGGCCATGAAGTGTTCGATGCCAGTGGAATGGCCATTATGGCCGCCATACGTTAAGTGCTGTGCTTTATTTTCTCCAGGACCAGGGCCCAGTTCAGGTAGTTCTGCAGGTATTTGGTTGCCACCCCATTGAACTGTCGCATGAAGTTCCTAAGTCGATTGTCCATATTTTTCACATTTTGCACATGATATACCTTTGCGGTCTTTCGTCGTCCCTTGGAAGCAGTGACTAGCTATTTGTAGCTATGAACCTATATAATAACCTCTAGAACGATGTTATTCAATTCAAAGATCCTCGACAGGGCGAACCTTTAATGAATCCAGGAATGAATGGGGAATATCTGACTATCAGCTAAGAAAATAAAAGGTGGGGATCATCATAGGATATTGTTTTTTATGGTCGGGCTGTTTTGATTGCCACTAAAGACAGCCCAAAGGCAAAAGGCCCCATTAATGAATGTTGGAAAAGCCAGAAGATTGGTTTTTATCAGCTTTTGCGGTACCCTAAAGATATGAAAACCATTTCCATTAAGTGATTCCAAGGCCAATCAAAATCTAAAAAAATGAATTTAAAGTTTGTAATACAAAGAAAATCATAACTTTGTAAAGCAGAGCTTAGAGACGATTATTTTTACTGGCAGTATAACAATCTCCTTATGCTTGTTAAACAAGGCTGCAACAAAGCGATCAGTATTTTTCGAAACATGCAACTTGCAACATGGTTATAAATCAAACATATAACGAAAGATAGAAACGCAATTAATTTGATTTTGTTATAATTGAGCACTATGAAATTTTCCGATGGCAAACTTTTAATATTGATTTTTGTATTATCCTTTGCCCTGTTCTTTTCGGGTATCGGACTATATGATATTTTCTTTCTCGATGAAGCGAAAAATGCTGCTTGCGCACAGGAAATGCTGATGAATAAGAGTTGGATAGTTCCTACATTTAATGGCGAAATAAGGACTGACAAACCTCCTTTGCACTATTATTTCATGATTATATCGTACTATGTATTTGGTTATAGTCCTTTCGCAGCACGTTTTTTCTCAGCCTTATTCGGATTTTTATCAAGTATGCTGGTGTATTATCTATCTTGTAAAATTTACAACAAACGTGTAGCCTTGTTGTCCCTTCTTGTCTTTATTTCATCCATCCATATAACATTCCAATTTCACTGGGCGGCCCCTGACCCATATTTAATATTTTTTATGCTTTTGGCATTTTCGGGAATCATTATCTATGACAAAAAGAAAGAAACTAAATGGCTTTGGATAGCGTTTGCAGCCATTGGTTTTGGTACACTTAGCAAAGGGCCAGTTTCGATTGTACTTCCGGCAATTGCAACTTTTTTATACCTGATTTTTACTAAAAAAATTCGTTGGGTTTCTCAGAATGCCCACAGAGTGGGGTTTGGCAGTTTAATCGTATTAATAATCGTAATTCCCTGGTATATTATGGTACATTTTGCCTCAAATGGCGTGTGGACTGAAGGATTTTTCTTGGAACACAATTTCAATAGGTTTTTATCTGAAAAAGAAGGACACGGCGGCCCTTTTGTAATCATGTTCATTTTTGTTCTAACTGGTTTATTGCCATTTTCGGCTTTTATTTTTCATGCCGTCCGAAATGTTTGGATAAATCGACAAAAAGATCAAACTGGTTTTTTCATGTTGATTATTGGACTAACTATTGTTTCATTCTTTTCCATTTCCAGAACGAAGTTACCGGGATACATTACCCCTTCGTTACCATTTTTTGCAATCATCATTGGGAGTTACATCGATAGAATACTCAATAAAAATTTACAGGATTCGTACGCGAAAAAGACATATATGCCAAAGGATTTAATGTGGATTGGTGGAATTTTGGTTTTAATATTATCAATAGCTATTCCGATTGGGATCTTTATAGCGTTTAAAAACGAACAACTCTTTCAGGACGTAGCATATTTAGCTTTTCCTTTTGGCATTTTACCTGTTGGAGCTCTTCTGGCCATATATTTTATGAACAAGGGTAATTTAAAAAAAGTCATAATTGCCTATGCAGGCTCGTCAATTATTGCCGTATTTTACTTTCATATAATCGCGCTTCCAGCGATAGTTGAATTAAATCCGGTAAACAGGTCGAAAGAAATATGGCAAGATAGTGACTTGATAGTAGCTTATCAAAGATATAATCCGGCATATAATTTTGCGCTACAAAGAAACATAGATGTTATTGGAAATGAACAAAATTTATTACGTTATATCGAAGAACATCCTGGGACCATTATTCTTTCCACAAGAGAGAAATTGAATGAATTGGAAAGGGGTGATTTTGATGTGCTTTTTGAAGGAAAGGATCTTTTTGAAAATCCAACGAGTGTGATTTTTAAAAAGTCGGAAATGAATTAACATGGATTAGATAACTAAATGTTAGCCAGGGATTTGTGTTATCCATATAGCTCCCGAGTACTAAGGTCTTTTCTTTAATTATCGTCAATATGTATATATGGTGATATTTCCGATGTGCCGTCAAAGGAAAAATCACCATGCTCATAATATTCAACTTGTCCAAGTTCTTGATTTTACGCCGTCAGGTCCGACTATAAATGTCGGACTGTGATTGAAACATCATCAGATGACGATTTTCAAAATTACTGATTATTGACCAGTTACTCATTTAATTGCGGTTGAATACGTAATAAATATTAGCCCATACCGAGGTGTGGATTGTACCTACACTTTCATATCAAATCGATTTCACAAATGGCATTTATTGCACAACAATTACACGCAATGCTGCTTAGGCCTCACAATGGCTTTTGCTGACCGTACTGGAATGTAATATCAATTGAAAACAACATCAATTGAATTTAATCGGATTTGACCCGCATTTAAAATGCTGGTAAATATTATTTTGGATAGGTAGAGGGTTGTTGAAAGTCACACCCAGAACGGTAAAATCAGCCATACTCTTTGGTATTCCGGCTTTAGGTTATCTCGTGTAACCTGACAAAGCGTGTAACTAATACCCATAGGCTAACTCAAATAGTTTTTCAACTTTAATTGATCGTCTTTGGAAACCTCTAATTTGAATTGATCATTATTGTTTGTTGGGATGCAGCTATAAAGTTCTTTCAATGAGCCTTTTTTTCCGGTAACTAACTCATAAAAACTTGCACCATCAATCCCTCTGATCAATTCATTTTTAGCACAACGTGTTCCCGTTCTTTTATTTTACGGTGTGAATGGTTTATTAAACTGCAGTGGTTTTTCAGGGATTATGGTAACATAGTAAATTGTAAAACCTTTGAACGTGCTCGCCTTGGGCATTACGATATGTTCAAATTCTTCATAGAGAGAACCCAGTGTATCTTTTTTGACCGTATTATGTTGGTTTTTTACTTCTACTAATATTTTTTCTTGCTACAAATGACGTCAACCTGTTCACCTACTTTTAGGTTTTCCCATCCTTCTACATTTCCAAGAATGATCTGGTGAAAATCACCAATGTGATTTTGAAGTGTCTTTTGCGATTTACGAGATTTTTCACTTATCAGCCATTTGGTATAATCTATTTGGAAGCCAGAAATTTCGAACATAGCTGAAAAAGGATCAATAACATTTTTGTGAAATTCTTTCTCAGCTTTTTGTTGGGCTTCTCTAGCTAACTGCAATACATGTCGAACAGAACTAAGTAAATCCTTATCGGATATAAAATCCAAATACGCCATTTTTCATTTTTAACCTGAAACTAGCATTTTTATAAAGGAATTCAAAAAATTCTAATTGGGTGAATTCCAGTTTTGATTGATTAATATTCACTACCTTTTCTTGAAGTCCATAAGAATTATAAGCTTCATTTAGAAATCTCACAATGGAATACCCAACTTCCTTAGCCAGTTTCACTGGCACAGCATTGCCAATCTGCTTGTATTGGTTAGAAACCGATCCAGCAAATTTCCAATCATCGGGGAATGTTTGAATCCTTGCGTACTCACGGACTTTAAAAGGTCTAGTTTCATCAGGATGGCATCTTTCAGTCTGATTTTGAGCTGGGCTGCATGTTAATGTTAAGCTTGGTTCTTCCCAGCTCATTCTCCTGGCCATTCCTGTCTTTCCACCACCTAAATAGAAACTTTTTTTGTATGAATTCATTTTGAAGATTCAATGGAAAATCTCTCCAATACCCACCAGGAGGCGCCGTGTCTAAAATTTCTCGTTTCTTTTTTGGGTATAACCCCCCATCAAATCCAGGAACATCAGTTGGAAATAGTTCCCCCGCTTTTAGTGCATCCTTCAAGGTGTATATCTTTTTGTAGGGTTTTGGATAGCTAAAGTCAATTTCGATATCCTTTCGAATGCCAACTAAAATAAGCCTTTCCCTTTTTTGTGTGACATTGTAAAAAATCGCTTTTAAAATCCTTGGATCAATGGGTTTGTAACCAATTTCATCCAAGATGGATCTCATGCCTTCTAATGTTCTGCCTTCATCATGGTTGAGTGGCCCTTTTACATTTTCACCAATACAGATAAGTGGTTTAGTTTCATCAACTACCCTGGCAAACTCATAGAACAGTGTTCCTCTAGCATTGTTAAGACCCACCTTTTTTCAAGCATAACTAAATGCTTGACAAGGAAATCCACCAGTGACAACATCAATTTGCTTTTCAAGATGGCTAAATGAAAAATTTCTAACCTCTCCCTCCATTACATTCCATTGAGGTCGGTTTAACCTTATTGTTTCGGATGCCCAATGATCGATTTCATTTAAAGCAATACATTTAAGGCCAGCTTTTTCTAGTCCTATGGCGAGCCCCCCGGCACCAGCAAAAAGTTCTAAAACAGTATAATTATAATTTGGCGCTACCTTATTACCATTTTCGTTTGGGTTAAACAGGAAATCCTGTTCATCAAAAATTTTAAGCTGCTCTTTACGATATACCCTTTAGTTACTCATAGGTTCTCGAACTGCTGTTAGTTTCCCATTATTGTCCCATCTTCTTAAAGTTTCTTTGCTTTTTCCCAGTAAATCCGCAACTTCGGACAATGAATAATAATCTTTCATGGTAAATAACCAACTTATTAACCCTTATACATGGTTACAAATATAAATTAAAATAGCTAATACAATAAAAGCATTGAATTAAATCTGTAATGCCAAAAGCTTATAATGAACAACCGATAAAAGTGCCCCGATTTGAGGAAAACAAAGGTTTTTATACCACACAGGAAAGAAGCAAACACATGTCCAAAATTCGAGGAAAAAACACTAAGCCTGAATTAATGTTTAGGAAAGCATTATATGGGAATGGCGTTCGATACAGAGTAAATGTTAAGAAATTACCTGGAAAACCCGATATAGCCAATGTCTCAAAGAAATTCGTTGTTTTTATTGATGGGGAGTTCTGGCATGGGTTCAATTGGACTGAAAAGAAAGCAAGAATAAAATCTAACCGTGATTTCTGGATTCCAAAAATTGAAAGGAATATGCAAAGGGATTCTGAAAACAATTCAAAGTTAGAAGCTATGGGTTTCAAAGTTTTCCGTTTCTGGGAGCAGGAAGTTAGGAATAGCCTCGACTGTTGTGTTAGTCAAGTAGTTAATTATATTCAGACTCGCTAAGCTCTTTTACAACCTTGGTTTGCAGTTTGGCCAGTGAATATGCAAATATGCTATTTGTAGAAACTTGCCTAAAGGCGAAAAGAGAAATAGCCACGTTAAAACGTAACCCCCTCTACCCCCTTACACTAAAACCAGTAGCCTACCCAAAACAAAACCCAGACCAATAAAATAAACCATTTTTTGGTCCGGACCAGCAATAAAAAGCCCGGCCATTTGGCGCCGGATTTCGGCTATTGGCCTCACCGCAAAATGTTTTGTTGCACGGTTGCCGGCTACTTTCCCGCCAGGGGCATTGGCCGGCTTACTTTTCTAAAATGGTGTACGCCATTTCGTACTGCTGGAGGAATATCGGGGCCTGCAGACCAAAGCGCAGCATGCTGTTGTCCAGCTTTTGCCTCAGCAGCTCGTTGGCGGCGTCGATGGCCTGGTGCAGGGCGGCCTTGTTGCCCACGTTTACGGTGGGAGGAATAGTCATTCTGAACTGTTCCAGATGTCGTGGGTCGTTTTCCAGGCGCCATCTGATTGTCGTTTCAGGATATTGATGTATTCCGACTCGGCATAGGTGGTATCGCCGGTGGATTTATCATACAAAGTGACTTTAGCCAGGCCGCGACCATAGGCCATATCGCCACTGACTTCCATCTCGAGGTACCCGCTTTCCAGTTCGGTTATATACTGGTCAAAAATGGATTGGTAATACTTCTGTACCTCATCTTTACCTATTAAGGTTGGGCTGCCCGGAGGCATCAGACGGGCGCTATCGGTGAAGTGTATTGCAATACCTGCTGCATTGCCTTCATTAAAAGCCCTGGCACGCGCGGCGCTTACCGCGGAGATTGTTTCCTTATCTGCTACGCCAGCGCCTTGTTTCGGCTGGCAATGCATGAGCAAAAATCCACAAGTTAAAAAGATAAAGGGCATTACTTTTGAATTGAGTACCATGGTTATTTAAATTTTTAATTGCGCGCTCAATATCCCTATCCTGATTTTAAAATCAAACAGCAAAGAAAAATATCCTTGGCCCCCCAAAAACCGTAGGACGATCACCCTTTGTAGTCTGCCACTGCGTAGCGCTGATGAAATCAAGGGTCTGTGACCATGCCGAATAACCTGATCTATCAATGAATGGTTGAATTCCATCTTTAACTGAAGTCCCTCAATATCGCAAGTTTAGCGCAGCGCAACTTGTGGTGATCATGCGGCGAGTTTTTTAACTTGCGATTCATCAACAATATTCCACTTAGTTGACGCGGCAGCAGTCCTCTCTCACCCTCAGAGTCTTACGGTGGGGACTCTGAGGAACGCAAAATAAAGACCTGGGACTTTAGGAGCGGGACCACCTTGAAATGTTGCAGGTGACAACCCCTGCAACGGCGTGATATTGGTTCAGGGGTAGGGCTCAATGGCCCGGAAAATTGAGTTATTAAGTGGACGCTCTCCTCGATTAAGGATTTCAACGGACGATACGATCAGAGAGATGGTGGTTTATTTAAAGTTTATCTTCTCGATCGTGATGAGAACTTCATGACCTCTGAACCCAATTCTTAATCTGGATATTGGAAATGCGTTCAAAATCCTTAAGATTTTCAGTGACCATAATTAAGTCTTTTTCTACTGCTGTACATCCAATCAACAAGTCAAAATCGCTAAGCATTTCTCCCATCTTTCTTAACCTGGCCTTTTCTTTTCCATAGTTTAAAATCGAATCATATATGGGCAGTATAGTGATTTGGTCAATAAACTGGTTGATTATTTCGTGATTCCTAGAGGGATTTTTACTGTTTTCAGCACCATAAACCAGCTCCGCAAGGGTAATCTCCGAAATGGCACAATTAGATAGTCCTGTTTCTTTTAATTAGTCTATTATACCAAACTTCCCTCGGAAGAAATGAATACATATATTGGAATCAAGGTAACCACCTCGTAAAGTACAC
>DNTA01000277.1 GCA_003500135.1 Cytophagales bacterium
TATTTCTCATTTTAGTCATTGTAAATTTTTCTTAGAAATTGAGGTTGACACCTAGCATATATGTTCTTGGACGAGGATAAATATTATTATCAATTCCCCCGTCTACTTCTGGGTCCAAACCTGTGTAATTTGTTATAACGAACGCATTTTGTACCGTTAGCGCGATTCTACCATTGAGCTTCTCTGTAAAGAGTTTATCAAAGCTATAGCCTAAAGTAATGTAGTCCATTCTAAAGAAAGATGCATTTTCTAGGTAAAAATCCGACCAATATTGAGCAGTCATGAACTGAGTTTTTTCAACATCTGTTAAAATGTTGGCAGTATATCCAGATTGATTGTATAAATTTTGATACAAAGCCATATTTGAGGCGTTGTTGTTATATACATAGTTGTCAAGATTTATACGACCGGAAAATGAAAAATCAATATTTTTGTAATTCAATCTTGAAGAAATACCTATTAAATAATCAGGAGCTGGGTTTTGCAAGTAATATTTATTTAAGTCATTTCCTGAAACATTTCCGCCTTCACCGGTCTTATCAACATATAAACCTTCAATAGGCATTCCATCTTGGTTGTATACTTGACTGAACAAGTAGAAGGTGTTTGCTGGATAACCAACCTGATTTATTTGTACAGTGTTACCAACACCACCTGCTATATCACCAGTGGTGTAACCAGGGTAACTAGGATCATCTACCAGAGTTAATTTGGTGATTTCGTTTTGGTTATAAGTCAGGTTTCCTGATATTTCCCAAGTGAAATCAACTTTTGAAATTGGTACGATACTTAAGCCAATTTCAACACCTTTGTTTTCTAGTGAACCTACATTAGTGGTAAGGAAGTTTGAAAAGTTAATTCCTGCTGCTATTGGGATTTCATTCAATAGATCATCAGTCACTCTTTTATATAGGTCCACAGAACCAGAAACACGACCACTTAACAAGCTAATATCAAGTCCAATATTTTGAGTGGTGGTAGTTTCCCATTGTATTCCTGCATCATAAGGATCTGGTCTTAAAGTGGGGGTGAATGAATTCCCAAATTGATAAAATGCACCTTGTTGGCTGATTGTATATGTAGGAATATAGGGATAATAAGTATCTCCAATATCCTGTTGTCCTGTTTGTCCCCATCCTGCACGTAATTTTAACTCATCGATAGCATCAACATTCCGTAAGAAGCTTTCTTCATTTATTTTCCATGCAAACGCAAATGCCGGGAATAAGCCCCATCGGTTGTCTTTAGCAAACCGCGACGAACCATCATTCCTTAATGTTGCCGTAATAAGATATCTATCTTTAAATGTGTAGTTCAAACGACCAAAAAAAGAGATAAGATAGTACTCGTTTTTATATACTGTAGTATCTGAACCCACATATTCACCATCTGTCTGTACCCAAGGCCTATTGGCATTATCACCTTCATTATAAAAGTGCTGATAAGAATAGCCTCCGGTAATATCAATTTTACTATCTATTGCATCAATATCTTTTTTGTAATTTAGATAGAAGTCTAATAATTCATTTTCTTTTGTTTGATTATATGATTTAACTTGATTTTGAGGTTCTCTGTAAGTCCAAGAACCTAAAGTATCAGAAGCATCATATCCATCTGTTGAGAAGTAATCATAGCCAAGATTTAATGTGACAGTCATATCTCGTAAAAACGGTAGCGTATAATCAATTTTACCACCTAATATATACCTTTGAGCATCTGAAGTATTAGTTCTGTATTCCAATTGGGCTACTGGATTGTGTGTAGCAATATTATTAGGAACGCCATTAATCGGGTCGCCAGAAGTTAGTTCAGTCCATGCCGTATATCCTCCATATCTAGTGTTTCCATTGCTAACGGGCTGAGTTGGATCAAATTGCACAGCAGCTCCAATAGCATCTGGATTAGAGAAGTTGTTGCCAATAAATGATCCTTTGGCATTAATATTGATTCTTAAATCATCATTGAACAAAGAAGGAGTTACATTAACATTGAAACTGGTTCGCTCCATATTATTGTACTTCAATATTCCATTTTGGTTTGTATAGCCCAGTGAAACTCGATAAGGAATATCTTTTACAGCGCCACTCAAGCTAACATTGTGATCAGTTGAAATGGCATTTTGATAAATTTCTTTTTGCCAATCAGTATCTGCTTCACCTAATAGATCAAGCGCCTGGTTTGTTAATCCGTGGTTATCTACGCGATCCTGAATAAGTGTACGATATTCGTCGCCATTATGAACATCCATGTAATTAGCAGGAACACCAACAGATACATTTCCGTTATAACTCAACGTCATTTTTCCTTTTGACCCTTGTTTGGTTGTTATTATAATAACACCATTGGATGCCCTGGAACCGTAAATCGCAGTAGCAGATGCATCTTTAAGTACAGTAAATGTTTCTATATCATTAGGATTAATAGTTGATAACGGATTTGCCATTCCCGATATTCCTGAGCTTTCCAAAGGAATTCCGTCAACTACAAATAATGGATCATTACTTGCACGCAATGAAGAACCACCGCGAATCCGAATTGTTGAACCAGTACCTGCTGCTCCACCTTGTGTTGTAATAACAACACCGGGAGCTTTACCCATAATGAGTTCTTGTGGTGTAGCTATGGCTCCTTTATTGAAGTCTTCAGTAGAAACCGACGTTACTGCACCTGTCGCATCTTCTTTTTTAACTTCGCCATATCCAATTACTACAATTTCCTGTAGCGCTTGGATATCCGGCATCAGGGTTACATCAATAACTGATCTGTTACCAACTTCTATTTCTTCAGTTTGGTATCCCACAAATGAAAAAACCAGAGTGGTGTTCTCCGGAACGTTTAAAGAATAATTACCATCGAAGTCCGTTACGGTACCTTCGCTGGTTCCTTTTACAATTACGTTAACACCGGGCATGGCGGAATTGTCCTCGCCATCCACGACTTTACCGCTGACTGTTCTTCCCTGCGCATACAAACTTCCCAAGCTTGTAATCAGCAAGAATGAAGCAGACATCAGAATTGATAAGAGGTACTTTTGCTTCATACTTATAAAATTTAGATTGGTTTTAAACAATATTTCAAATAAGCAACATTCTGCTTATTTAAAATATGACTTTAATCATTTAATTAATAAATGTTTGATATAATAACAGTTCAATCATTCTTCGATGAAACCTTGTTTAATCTCAAGAATTCAAAGTTAAACAATTGGCGCTGACTCATTCCATTGTAATAATTCATTGTGATCCCCCTGATATAAAGCTAAAATTACAAATAGAATAGTAAAAATCCATGTGAAATTATGAATATTGCAGAAAACGTTTGCGGAATCGTTTGCGGTAAAAAACAGAATAAAAAATCAAAATTCTTTCCAATTATAACTAGTTCCGCGTGAAATGCAAAAAGTATTATGAAAAATAATAGTATTACTTTCTTTGAACGAATGGCAATAATAGTCCAAAGTTTTTAAAAAGGATTTCGTATTTTTAATATATTGCTGACAGTATTATTTAAACAGGACTCTCAATTTTTTTGGAATGTCAATTGAACAGGTTACGATTAAAGACATAGCGCGAAAGCTTAATATTGCTCCGTCAACTGTTTCCAGAGCACTTAAAGACCATCCCGATATAAGTGATGCTACCAAAAAAGCGGTAATGGAAGTAGCAAAAGAGATGGATTATCAGCCCAACACGGTTGCTTTGAGTTTGAGAAAAAGCAAAACCTTTACTTTAGGTGTTATCGTTCCTGAAATCGTGCACTTTTTCTTCTCGTCTATTATAAGTGGTATAGAAGACGTAGCTTATGCCGAAGGTTATCATGTTATGATCTGTCAGTCCAATGAAGATTTTGACAGAGAAGTGAGTAGTACCAATGCCTTATTAATGAGTAGGGTAGATGGCATGCTGATTTCCATGTCGAAGCATACGGAGGACTATGATCATTTCCGAACTATTCAGAAACGAGGGATCCCCATTGTTTTTTTCGATCGTGTTTGCAAAGAATTGGATACCAGTACGGTAGTGGCTGAAGATCATCATGGTGCTTACGAGGCTACGGAACACCTCATCAAGGCTGGCTGTCGTAAAATCATGCACCTCGAAGGCCCTACAGGTTTGCTGATCAGTAAAAACAGAAAACAAGGGTTCCTCGATGCCATGAAAGACTATGACCTTTCGGTTAAGGATGAATGGATCAGTAAAGCTGATAATTTCGAGGAGGGCTATAAAACTTTAAAGGAAGTTTTGATCAAAGGGGATAAACCTGACGCCGTATTCACCATAAATGATAAAACGGCTTTGGGAGCTATGAAAGCTATAAAAGAGCATGGTCTCCGAATTCCAACCGAAATAGCAATTGTAGGTTTCAGTGATGATCCTAATATAAATGTGTTAATAGATCCACCTTTAACCAGTGTGGCACAACCCGGTTATGACATGGGAACTACTGCCGCCAGATTGTTTTTTGATCACCTGTCTAATAAGGAGAGCCTTGAAATCACTCATGAAGTTTTAAAAACGCAACTTGTGATACGGGAGTCTTCACTATTTGGTAAAGAGCTTTAAAAAAACTAATAGAAAAAGCGAGGTGTCTCGTGCCCTGATTGAAAGTAAAGTTATAACTTTGCCTTTTTAATGATAAGTATGGCACAACCGTTTCGAAAAAAGCTCAAGTATTTTTTTCTGTATTACTTTATAAAGTTTGTTCTCGCTGCCACAAGGTTTTTTCCCAGGCGTTGGGTACTTTCATTTTATGCCGGTTTAAGTGGTATTGCCTTTCATTTTCTGAATAAAGATGCCAATATCACCAGGGCCAATCTTAAATTGGCTTTTGGAGAGGAAATGGATGATACTCAAATCAATGATTTGGCAAAAAAGGTATGGAAAAATGTTGGTAAAAGCTTTGCGGATATCGCAAGAGCATTTCATTTTCGAAAAAAAGAACAACTGGATCCTATATTTGATGTTGAAGGGCTTGAGCATTTACAAAAAGCATACGATCAGGGCAAAGGAGTAATAGGAGTGGCCTGCCATATGGGCCCATACGAGTTAGGCGCTACCTATGTGGCATTGAGTGGCTTTAAAACAAATGTGATCGCCACCCCGGTGCATGATCCCAGGCTGGACGAAATGCTGGTTAGAAGCAGGACCAGTCGCGGACTCGTGAACATACCCCGTGGTAAAGACAATATCAAAATTATAAAGGCTTTAAAAAAGGGTGAATTGCTTTTTATACTAATCGATCAGGATACCAAGGTCGACTCTGTATTTGTCGATTTTTTTGGTAAAAAAGCCAAAACACCTATCGGTGCAGCTCTTTTGGCCAAAAGGACCGGCGCCAAACTACTTCCTATAGCGGTTCGGCGGATTGAGAATGATAAAGTGCGGCTAATCATAAGGCCGGAAGTTCCCGTAGCCGATACCGGTGACGATGATTTAGATCTTTTGAAAACAACAGAAGCATTGACCAGGGTACATGAATCTATTATTCGCGAAGATGTGGCGCAGTGGATATGGATGCATGAACGTTGGAAGAGCAGGCCGCCAGAAGAAATCAGGCCAGATCAGGCGTAGTGCGGAGCGCCCACTGAGTCAAGGCAAATGGTGAATTCAGAACCACGGTTTATTTGCGTATCCAGTTTTATATCGGCGTTTATTCTCTTTGCCAGCGTATTAACAATAGCGAGCCCCAGGCCGGTAGACGGCTCACCTCCGGTAGGTTTAGCGCTGAGTCGCTGAAATTTTTTGTACAATTGCTTTTTATCTTCTTCAGAAAAACCGGGCCCTTCATCTCGAATAGCTACACAGGCTTTTTGTCCTTTTGAAAAAGTCTTTATAAAGATATTGGCCTTTGTCGGAGAGAATTTTACCGCGTTTGAAATAAGGTTGTCAATTATTCTTTTTAACAGCTCCATGTCAGTAGCCACGAATATTTCATCAGAAAAATCACTCTGGATCCTGATGTTTTTATAATCAGCGATCAATTGATAGTGTTGAGTGGATTTCTGCATGAAATTGTTAAGGTCAAATGATTCAATTTTCAAGCTTTCCGAGCTTTCATAAGCACTTAGGTCTAGCAAGTCACGGATCAAATCATTGCCATTGTCAATTTCTTTAAAAACCACTCTCAGAATATCCTGTTGTTCCTCATTGAGGTTGCCGGTCATTTTTATTAAATTAACCAGCCCTCTTACCTTATTGAGCGGGCTTCTCAAATCGTGCGCTACTACACTCATGAGACCATCCTTTTCACGATTTGAATCTTCTAGGTCCTGATTGCTTCTGATAAGCTTTCTGTTCAGTTTTTTATATTTGGAATTAATGAAATAACCATATACCAGAATGGCCAGCAAAAGAAATATGGCTATGCCTAAATAGACATTATTTTTGCGATGGATTTTTAATAATGCTTCATCCTTTTCATTTTGTTCCTTCAATAATTTATTTTCCGTCTCTTTTGCCAACAAATCATATTGAGCCTGCATATTTTGTATACTTTTTTCAGTCTCAATATTCATTATGCTATCACTCAGTTGGGTATACTTTTCATGGAATCCCAATGCCGTTTTGTAGTCGTTTTTGCCTTTGTATAAAGCCGTCAGATCTTCGTAAGCATAAGTCAGTTGTTCAAGCGAAATACCTTCTTTTAGTATTTCGTAGGCCTTAAAGGTGTAGGGTTCTGCTTTTTCGTATTCACCCTGATCGAGGTACATTTTGCCGAGTTGCAAGTACACGAATGATCTGTCGGAAAGAGTGGTTTTAAAACTATCGAGATACTGAACACTTTTTACGAGGTATTTTTCGGCCAATTCATAGTTTTCATTGGCCAGAAATATACTGGCAAAATTATTATAACTTTTAAAGATCAGTTCTTGCTGTCCGTACTTTTGAGCATGGTCAATTGTTTTGTGATAATGCAAAACAGCAGAATCAAGTTGCTGTTTTAGATAATAGTAATTGCCATAGTTGAAATAAATAGAACCCAATGATTCCTGATCATCAATCTCCTTGTAGATCTTTTCTGCATATTGATTGTATTCAAGCATTTTATCCAAATGTTGCCTGAACGACTGCGCCACGCTCAAATTATAATAGTTCTTGGCCAGTAAAATTTTCAACTCGATATTTTCAGAATGATTTTTGATCAGGCTATCGAGCAAAACCACATTTTGGTAATAGTAATCCTGACATTTTTCCAACCGGTCCATTTTTTGGTAAGTAATACCATAGTACCGGTTGATCATTGATTTTTGGTAGAAGTACTCAAAAGAATTTGTGTTTTTCATGGATTCCAATTGTGAGCTGGCGGAATCCAGGGATATCAAAGCATCAGTATACTTTCCCCGCAAGGCATTGAGATAACCTATTCGTGACAGGGGGGAAAGTTCTGCTTTTTTCTCTGGTAAATGATGGTAAAGAGTTGTGGCGGAGTCGAGATATATTTTTGCACTGTCTACATCACTTTTAATGGCCTCATCAAATTGGGTGAACAAATGATTTATATCTTCACTCCGGGAGGTTTGTGCCCAGGAATGAGAGCAAATGAAGATAAAAAAAAGTGACAGCCATCTAGTCATAGGTAATTCACCTAATTGAAAAAGGCTAAAGCTATAATATAGTTTTACAAAGCGATAATTGAAATCTGATGGCTAATATACTATATATTTTCCATTTATTCAGGGGTATAAAAACACCATATCATCAGTATAAATCAATGACTTATAAACAAAAGTAGGTGAAATACGTACCTATGGGGTGTTTTAAACAGTTAAATGTTGTTTTTTGTGGTTTTTTGTTTTTCGGTCAACAATTCATTTTTGAAGATGAAATCATCAGAAAGTAAGACCAAAAGAAATGGCCAACCTGTTTTTGCTATGTGCTTCTTCATATTCAATCCCTGAGCCCCACCAGGTAGACTGCGAGTAATTTCTGAAGAAGTTGAACCGGTAATAATGCAGTCCTATGGTTAGTTGGTTTTGATCATTAAGTTTAAAGGGAACAGTAATGCCCATTTTAACAGCCCAACTACCACTAACCTCATGCTCTGAGCTCCATTCCGGTTGATCAATTTCACCAATCGTAAAGTTGTGCCCGATACCCCCGTAAATTACCGGAAAAACACTTTTATCTGACAGTTTAAAACCAACCAGGGCAAGTATAGGCAAAAGGTCAGGCGAATTACGATCCATAAAGAAATAACCGGTTTCCAATCCGGTCGAAAATCTCGAATTCAGTCCGTACATTGTTTGCCATGATAAAATTCCTTTCGCTTTATGCTCATTGCTCAAAGAAATTCCCACGCTTGCCGTATGAGCCCATTTTTTATTTGTCACATAAACCTGATCCTGGGCGATAGCCAATAAATGGCTTGCGCTCAGGATTAAAGCGCATAAAACTGTGTAATATGATTTATATGGCCGGTTCATCATTGATTTTTATATGACTCAACTGCCTGAATTTTCCTTTTTCTGAAATATCAAACTGATACAAACCATCCGATCCGATCATGATCAGTAAATCACCGATAGGTATAACATCGTAGGCATGAAAATTCTTTATATGCGACAATTGGTTCTGGTCTATTTTATCGGGTTCTTCGTAGTCGAACCATTTCAGTCCGTATTTACCTTCACAAATAAACAGATCGTGATTTCTGATGCCCAGCCCGTGCGGGTGTTTCATTTGGTAGGTATACAATAATTTTGGCGCTGTTAGGTCTTTAATATCAATTACTTCCAATTGGTTTGAAAAATCTGTTCGGCATAAATTACCATCGCGTAAAGTAACAAAAGCCAGTGAATCGTTAGCAACAACCGGATCGCAACTGAAGATGTGCTCATATACACTTAGCTGAACCGGAGTGGTGGGGTTTTGGACATCGTAAATGTACATACCACTCTGAGAACCAATAAAAATTTTGTCCTTAAAAGGAAAAATGGTTTCAATGCCCCAGTTTATGTAAACTTCATTGATGAGTTCAGGCGATGTTCCATCTTCCAAATCAAAAATATACATATTGCTGTCATCAATTGTAAATAGATGCCCCTTATTTATGGTAAATCGCGCCATCGAGCCGCCTATTCCGGTGGAGTTTGCGTCGAAAGAACCGGCCTCAAGGGTTGCAAAATCAGTTCTTACAAAAAGTCTGTCGTCCTGAAAAAAGAAGTTTTGATTGTTGTCCACTTTCTCTACTACTTCCTTTTCAACCCAATCTACCAAATAGCCCATTTTGTCATCTACAAAAATTTCATTGACAGTTTTCGCAAAAACATCTTCAGACCGATGCATTAATTGTATGTTAGTGGGGTCGGAAATATCAAGCGCCAGCAGATCGGCGAATGAGTTGGCGTACATGATAGTGCCCTGAACGGCCAGATCGGTGTTGCCAGGAATATTTACAAATGATAGCGGAATTGGATTTTCCGGATTGGTGTTGTCAAAAAGATGAATCCCCTTGTTGGGTTCTGAAATAAAAAGATATCCGTCTTTCCAGTAAATCTTCCCGGACTCCGCAATTTCAACAGGAGGAAGGATTTCAAAGGATGATCTGGCTTCTGCGGCAGTCATGATCACGGGTTCCATCGCGACATAGGTCCTGGTAGTGGTCACATCATCAGAGCAACCCCAAAAAAGCGCTACAGCTGCTACGATACCGATTAGTGTAATAATTGTTTTTTTCATGGTGTGTCTGTCTTTTTTTCTTAAGACACGCAATTATTTAAAAGCGTTGGAACATATTGGGTATTTAATGAAATGCGATGCAACTTAGTGCGATAAATTTGTATCTTACTTTTAAATATCAACAACTGTCAACTATGAAATCATTAATTATTTCTATTTTATTTCTGCTGTCTGTTCCTGCGATGGCTCAAAGTGACCGTTTCTATACCACTTCAGGTGGCGAATGGATATTTAGTTTTGCAGACTTAACAATCGATGGTGAGCAACAGGGATCCGTTTTGAGGTGGTCGCCTGTATTTAATTTACATACCTATGTCCATCGCGATTTTTCTGACAACTTCGGGGTTTATTCGGGCCTGGGTTTTAGAAATGTAGGATTTATTGCTGATGTACCTGGCAGTGATGACATTCGAAAAAAATTCAGGACATACAATGTGGGCATCCCTATCGGGATTAAAATTGGCAGAATGAACAGTTCATTTTTTCATTTTGGATATGAATTTGAGGTACCTTTTAATTACAAGGAAAAGACATTCGAGAATGAGCGAAAAACAGATAAGTTCAATGTTTGGTTCAGTGGTCGTACCCCTACTTTTTACCATTCTCTGCACGCGGGAATTCAATTTTACAGAGGCGCCAATCTGGTATTTCGATATTACCTCACCAACTTTTTCAATAAGGGATTTACGGAAACCGTAGATGGGGAAAGAAAACAACCCTATGAAAACTTTGATGCGAACGTATTTTATTTCGGCTTAAGCTTTAACCTTATGAAAGACCGAAGCTTTATTTATTGATGCGTTAGCTTTTCTTTTAAACCCTTGTCAGCTTTTTATGTCTAAGGACAAAAAAATGAGGACAAGGGTATTTATTTATCTGCTTATTTTGGCGATCTTCTATTTGTACTGCAGCGAACAGTTACTGCTGTTTTAGAAGTTTATTGGATCAATTTTGGATTTATCTTAATGAAAATCAGAGGGTTAAATATTCATACCCCAATATTTCAAATCACGCGGGCCCGGGGAATAAACTTCAGGTATTTACATCAATTGTTTTCCCGGTTTGAGAAATGTCAAACCTGGATCATGTATTAGGATTTGTCATGAAAGCC
>DNTA01000040.1 GCA_003500135.1 Cytophagales bacterium
TCTTTTTCACCGGTAGCTGAAAGAAGAGCCGCAAGATGATAAACCTGGGTGATTTTATATTGTCGGATAACGTCGAACAGTGCGTTTTTATGGGTTACATCTAGCTGTATGAACATTTGATGGCGCATATGATCAGGCTTTTTAATATCGCAACTATACACATGATCTTCACCATAAATTTCAGCAAGTGCGGGTACCAGGTCCGTTCCGATTTGTCCTGATGCGCCAATAACCAGTATATTTTCCATGAATAGTTTTTTTATCTAATTTTTATATTGCGTAAAGGTAGATAACTATTGACAATTTGTAAATTTGCTGTTGATAATGCAATGTAATTTATAAATATCGTATCAATTCATGTTATCTGGTGAACAGTTCAAAATTGTACGGTATTTGATTCTTTTGCAATATTCATTCTAATTTTAAGAATATATAAAATAAATCAACTACAATAAAGGAATTAATAAAATATCAAATTATGTACGATACGCTAAAACCGAAATTAGAAAATGAACTGAAAGACATTCAGGAAGCCGGTTTGTTTAAAAATGAGCGTGTAATCACAACGCCGCAGGGCGCTGTTATCCAAACAACCGATGGCAAAGAAGTGATCAATTTTTGTGCGAACAACTATTTGGGTTTATCGTCGCACCCAAGAGTGATTGAAGCGGCCAAAAAAACAATCGATACACATGGGTTTGGTATGTCATCGGTAAGGTTTATTTGTGGCACTCAGGATATTCATAAAACGCTGGAACGCAAAATTTCAGAATTCCTGCATACCGAAGACACTATTCTATATGCGGCCGCATTTGATGCCAATGGAGGTGTGTTTGAGCCATTGTTCGGTCCGGAAGACGCGATTATTTCGGATTCACTGAACCATGCTTCCATCATAGATGGGGTTCGTTTATGCAAAGCGATGCGCTTCAGGTACCATCACAACGATATGGCTGACCTTGAGAAGAAGCTTCAGGAAGCCGACGCCAAAGGAGCGAAGCAAAAGATCATTGTAACAGACGGTGTGTTCTCAATGGATGGTACAATTGCCCAACTCGACAAAATTTGTGATTTGGCTGATCAATATAAGGCATTGGTAATGTCTGATGAATGCCACTCAACCGGTTTTGTAGGTAAAACAGGTCGTGGAGTACACGAGTATCGAAACGTATTGGATCGCGTGGATATTATCACAGGTACACTGGGTAAAGCGCTTGGAGGGGCCTCAGGCGGGTTTACATCAGGTAAAAAGGAAATCATTGAATTGCTTCGTCAGCGATCAAGGCCGTATTTATTTTCCAACACATTGGCGCCTTCTATTGCCGGGGCCTCTATTGAAGTATTTAATTTACTCACTGAAACCACTGAGTTGCGTGATAAACTGGAAGATAATACGAAGTACTTCCGCGAAAAGATGACCAATGCGGGTTTTGATATCAAACCCGGTAAACACGCCATTGTACCTATTATGTTGTATGATGCCGTGCTTTCACAGAAAATGGCGGAAAAACTTCTTGAAAAAGGTATTTATGTTATTGGTTTTTACTACCCGGTAGTACCCAAAGGACAGGCCAGAATAAGGGTCCAGATATCGGCCGTACACGAAAAAGAACATTTGGATAAAGCCATTGAAGCCTTTACTTCTGTAGGAAAAGAACTTGGGGTGCTTAAATAAAAAAAGTGGGGATATTGGCTTCTGATATCCCCTTTGTTCAATATTTATTTTCTTATTTCCGAAAATATATCCACAGTTGCCCGGGATTTATTTAAGGTGTAGAAATGCAGGCCCGGCACCCCCTCCTCCAGTAATTCCCGACATTGATGAATGGCGTAATCAACACCGATCTGGTATGTTTTCTCTCGGTTGTCCTGGTAAGGTTCCAGTTGCTGAACCAATTCATCAGGAATTTGAGTACCACACATATCAGAAAATTTCTTAATCTGCTTATAATTCACAATCGGGATAATTCCTGGAATGATGGGTTTGTCAATACCCGCTTCCCTGGCTTTTTGTACGAAATTGTAATAGTAATTATTATCAAAGAACATTTGTGTGACCACAAAATGCGCCCCTTTGTCAACCTTGTATTTTAGATAATTAATATCGTTATCCATATTTACAGACTCCGGGTGTTTTTCCGGATAACCTGCTGCGCCTATACAAAATAAACTTTTGGCTGCTGCCAGTTCGATCAAGTCACTGGCATGTTGAAAGTACCCTGCCTTATTAACAAAATCCTTTGTGCCCTTTGGTGGATCACCGCGAAGCAACATCAGGTTACTTATATTTCTATCATGTAGGAATTTTAAGTCTTGTTCCACTTTTTCTTTGCTCGCATTTACGCAAGTGTAGTGGGCCATGGTCGTCAGACCTATTTTATTTTGTATATAGTCAATAAGGTCAAAAGAAGCATCCTGTGTTGAGCCACCTGCGCCATAGGTTACGGAAATAAATGAAGGCGACAGCTTCATAAGCTGACCAACATTGATACCCAACTCCAGTATACTTGAGTAGTTTTTGGGTGGAAAAAACTCGAAAGAATAAGTGATCTCGTTTTTGGCTAGCAGGTCCGATATTTTCACTCTTGTAAAATTTATTGGATTTTATTTCAAAAGTGGCTAAAAAATAGTAAAAATGTAATATTTTATGCAAAAAATTGGCGTTTTATGGTGTCCTTTATAAACTAAAGATTTACCATCTCTATTTTATTTCTGCCAAGCCTTACCTTCCCCATCTTTTCCAGTTGTTTCAGCAGCCTGCTGATAACTTCACGAGAAGTATTGAGGTCCGTAGCGATATCGAGATGCGAAATATGAATTATTTTTGATTGATGGAGTTCAGACTTTTCAATTAAATAATTTTCAAGCCTTTCATCCATTTTTTTAAATGCCAGCTGGTCGATAGCATGGAGTAACATATTAAAGCGCCTGGTATAGGTATTCATGATAAACGCCTTCCATGAATCATACTTATTCATCCACTTCTCCACATATTCAATGGGAATACAAATATATTCCGAGTATTGTTCAGCAACAGCACGTATATTGCTCTGTTGACTCGATAAACAACACGTTAGTGATATGGCACAGGTATCGCCTTCTTCAAGATAATACAGGAATATTTCATTACCCTCTTCATCCTCTCGCAATATTTTAATAGATCCCTTGATCATTAAGGGTACGAATTCAATATTCTGGCCAATATCCATTAAGTAATCACCTGTGTCGGCTTTGCCCAGGTGTGCCACTTCAAGGATATCCGATTTTAGTTCACTTTCAAAAAAGTGAGGTAAACTATTTTCTTCTATTTGTTGTAATACTGACACGGGTATTATTGAGCTTTTTGAGTTTCAAATTGATCGGCATCTTCAGTTCTGGTATCCATTTTGATATCACTGGATTCACTCTCACTGTGCTCTGAGAAAAAGCGCTTCTGGAAAATCAGAATAAACCCGACGCCAATGAAAATTGAAGCGTCGGCAACGTTGAATATAGGCCATAGCGAAATGTGCTCACCCCCGAATAGAGGTACCCAATCGGCTACCCAGCCTTCCCATATATCCACATAAAACATATCAATTACCTGCCCATGAAACCAGGGCGTTGACACTCCTGACGGGGCATTATCGAGCCATACTCCATAAAATGTGCTGTCGATCACATTTCCTATAGCGCCACCCAATATGAGCGCGATTGACCAGGTAAGTCCCGCAGGCACCTGTTTTTTAACTAAATAATACAGATAATAAGCGATACCTACCATAGCCGCAAGACGGAATATAGTAAGGAATAGTTTTCCGTGTTCACTACCCAACTCCAATCCAAAGGCCATACCGGGGTTGAGCGTGTAATGAAGCTTGAACCAGTCACCAAAAACATTGATCTGGCCCGGTAGTCCCATTTCCATGTTGTAATACACCAGCATTTTTACAATCTGATCTATGGCAATGACACCCAGGGCCAATAAATAATATTTTGCGTATTTCATTTTTTAATTTTTAACTCACCACCTCAATGGCTACGGTCATTGTTAAGTGGTCTATCTCCAGAATATCACCCACAACTTTTTCTTTTATCGTAAGATCTCTGGCTTGGGTTTCAGTACAAATATAGGATTTATTCGAAATTAGCGCCTTTTCACCTTTTTCATCAAATTTATTGACCGAAATACTGATTTTATCCTGCACTTCTAACCCTTTGTCCTTACGAAGGTTTTGGATTCGGTTTACAAAATCACGCGCAAGCCCTTCCTGTTCCAGTTCTTCTGTAATGGTTATATCCAGGGCTACCGTGATGTGGTTTTCTGTAGCCACAGACCAACCCGGAATATCCTCCGATGCAATAAGAAGGTCATCGTCTTTCAACTCAATTTTTTCTCCTCCTGCATCAATACTCAGACTGCCAGATGTTTCAAACTGGTTAATGTCTTCCTGAGACAGTTGGGCCACAACCTTTGTAATGTCCTTCATTTTGGGACCGTATTGCTTGCCCAGGTTCCTGAAATTTGGCTTTGCCTTTTTCACAATCACACCGGAAGCAGTATCTACAAACTCTATTTCTTTTACATTCACCTCAGAAATAATGAGGTCTTCTACGGCTTCGATCTGGCGCTTTAAATGTGCATCCAAAACAGGGATCATAATCTTGGTAAGTGGCTGACGTACCTTGATCTTGTGCTGTTTCCTCAATGAGTGGACCAGTGAAGAAATGTTCTGTGCCAGTGCCATTTGTTCTTCAAGATCTCCGTCGATCATTTTTTCATCAGCTTCCGGAAACTCCGATAAATGCACCGAATACTCACCATTTTCTTTGCTCTGTGGATGAAGATCAAGATAAAGCAGATCCATATAAAATGGCGATATTGGTGATGATAGTTGTGCAATTGTTGACAGGCACTGGTGAAGCGTGTAATAGGCCGCCTTTTTGTCAGCATTGAACTCACCTTTCCAGAAACGTTTACGATTAAGCCTTACGTACCAGTTGGAAAGGTCATCTATGGTAAAATTCTGTATGGCCCTTGCGGCCCTTGTCGGCTCATAGTTTTCATAAGCCTCTTTTACTGTTTTTATCAGAGAGTTAAGCTTTGATAGCACCCATCGGTCGCTGCGCGTAAGTTCATCATAGCTTACTTTGTGTTCCTCATTATTATACCGGTCAAGGTTGGCATATAGGGCGAAGAATGAATACGTGTTTTGCAGTGTGCTGAAAAACCTGCGCTGAACTTCAACAACGCCATTCATATCGAACTTCAGGTTATCCCATGGGTTGGCATTTACAATTAAATACCACCGGGTGGCATCCGCTCCATATTGTTCTATAGTTTCAAATGGGTTGATAACATTGCCCAATCGCTTAGACATTTTATTACCATCCTTATCCAGTACAAGTCCGTTGGCAATTACATTTTTAAAGGCCACACTATCAAAAAGCATTCCCGCTATGGCATGCAAGGTAAAAAACCAACCACGGGTTTGGTCCACACCTTCGGCAATGAAGTCGGCAGGGTAATTTCGATCAAAAACTTCCTTGTTTTCAAAAGGATAGTGCAGTTGCGCATAAGGCATAGCTCCCGAGTCAAACCATACATCAATCAGGTCGGGTTCCCGGTGCATGGGCTTACCGCTGTCACTCACCAAAACAATATTATCCACATAGGGGCGGTGCAAGTCAAAGTCTTCAGGAAGTTCCTGGTCCATGATTCCCGCTTCTTTTGCCTTATGCACTTCAGCCTTTAGTTCTTCTACCGACCCGATACAAATTTCTTCAGTACCATCCTCAGTGCGCCAGATGGGCAATGGGGTACCCCAGTACCTGGACCGGCTAAGGTTCCAGTCCACCAGGTTTTCCAGCCAGTTGCCGAAACGCCCCGTTCCGGTAGAAGCAGGCTTCCAGTTGATGGTATTGTTTAGTTTAACCAATTGATCTTTAAAAGCAGTGGTTTTAATGAACCACGATTCCATTGGGTAGTACAACACCGGTTTATCCGTACGCCAGCAATGCGG
>DNTA01000068.1:0-9654 GCA_003500135.1 Cytophagales bacterium
ATCCTAATGCATGATCCAGGTTCATTTGGATTGGTTAGCTAGCCGGCCGGGCTACTCCTTGACTTACTGGTTTTTTATATTGCACATTAGAATAAATCTTGTCCTCCTTACCTCCTTTTTGTATTTTGGTTTTTAACCAATCATAAAACCCATGCTGGCTGTTATTTTTGTTGGCGCCGGAATACTTTTTGTACTGGCCTATATGTGGTACGGTAAATTTCTGGACCGTCATTTTATGATCGATAATCAAAACCCTACTCCAAGTCACTCGGATTATGACGGAGTAGACAGGGTGCCTACCAAAACACCTGTATTGCTGGGGCACCACTTCTCCTCTATTGCAGGTGCAGGGCCGGTCGTTGGCCCTATCATCGCAGCGGTGGCATTTGGCTGGGTTCCTGCTCTTATATGGATTGTGATCGGATCGATTTTTGTTGGTGGGGTGCACGACTACAGCGCCCTGGTTGCTTCCATTCGTCATAAAGCCCGATCTGTAGCCGAAATAGCTAATGAATACATGACGCCGTTGGCCTATCGATTATTCCTGGCGTTTATCTGGCTTACCATGATCTACATACTGATCGTTTTTGTTGATTTAACTGCAACCACCTTTGTCTCAAGCCCGGAGGTCGCCACTTCCTCCACATTTTTCATAATTCTGGCCATAGTTTTTGGCTTTTTTCTAACCAAATTTAAAATGCCACTTGGATGGGGCTCATTATTATTTGTTCCATTGATTTTTGCAGGTATTTGGATAGGCTATAAAATCCCTATTACATCCGAGGAATTGCCATTTTTGATTTCAGGAAACATAGATCGTACATGGACTGTGCTTTTACTTGTTTACGCATTTTTTGCCGCCATTTCGCCGGTTTGGGCACTTCTTCAACCAAGGGATTACCTGTCTTCTTTTCTTCTGTATTCATGTATTTTGGCTTCTTTTATCGGGATTCTGTTTGGTGGATTTGAGATCAACTATCCGGCTTTTACCACCTGGTCAGATATCGACCGGGGCACACTTTTTCCTATCCTTTTTATTACTATTGCCTGTGGCGCTTGCTCAGGCTTTCATTCAATTGTCGCTTCCGGAACTACCTCAAAACAGTTAAATAAGGAAACAGATGTCAGAAAAATCGGTTACGGCGCTATGTTGATAGAAGGTATGGTAGCCATTATATCGCTATTCGCTGTGGCAATGGTAGTAAAAGGCGATGGTTTGCTGGGCAGACCTCCATTAGAGGTATTTGGCGCCGGCATAGGCAGCTTTATGACTGTAATAGGTATACCCGTGGAATACGGGCACACATTTGGCGTGCTGGCCGTTTCAACCTTTCTCTTGACAACTTTAGATACCGGAACCAGGCTAGCCAGGTACATATTCGAAGAGTTCTTTAACCTCAAGGGCCAACAATCAAGGTATTGGGCAACTTTAGCTACCCTCGTGCCTCCATTGATTTTTACGTTTATCACGTTGTATGATACTTCAGGCAATCCTATTCCCGCCTGGAAAGCGGTTTGGCCCGTATTTGGCGCTACGAACCAATTATTGGCGGCCCTTGCCCTTTTGGTTGTTTTTGTATGGCAAAGGAAGAAAGGAAAAAATGTCAATTTTATTGCTATTCCCATGGGTTTTATGCTGGTCATGACACTATGGGCATTGGTTCAGTTGATTTACCAGTCAGGTTTCACGGCTATTGGAATTATTTCCACATTTTTATTGGTACTTGCTCTAATTCTGGTGTTCGAAGCCTACAAAATCATCTTTTTAAATAAAAAAATGGAAACAGCTTCTACGAACGTGTAGTTCGATAAAATAAAAAGTTTGAAAAACGTCATTATCATTGGTGGGGGACTGGCCGGACTGGTCGGTAGCATTTTATTGGCCCGTAAAGGTTTAGAAGTGACACTGATCGAAAAGAAAAAATATCCCTTCCACCGAGTATGCGGAGAATACCTTTCTTATGAAGTATTCGATTTCCTGAAAAGAAACGGCCTGTATCCGGAGGAAGTAACTTTACCAAGGATAGATAAATTCGTATTAAGCTCCACAAATGGAAAGGCCGCAAGTACCAAACTCGATCTTGGAGGCATTGGCGTAAGTCGTTACTATCTGGATCACCATCTTTACCTTATTGCAAAACAGGAAGGTGTAGAAATAAAAGAAAAAACAGCAGCACGAAAAATAAGCCGGATAGAAAACCAATTTGCCGTCGAGCTTTCCGATGGCGCTGTATTAAATACAAGTTTATTGGTAGGTGCACAAGGCAAAAAAAGCAATCTGGATATTCAGCTTAACAGGAAATTTATACACGCCAACCATGACTATATTGGCGTCAAATATCATATAAAAACTGATTTCCCCAATGACGTGATTGCCCTGCATAATTTTTCGGACGGGTATTGTGGCATGAGTATGATTGAGGATGATAAGTATAACCTGTGCTATCTCACCACCCGGAGCAATCTGAAAAAATGCGGAGACATACCTAGTCTGGAAGCAGAAGTTCTGCAAAAAAACCCCTATCTGAAATCTGTTTTTAATAACTCTGATTTTCTATTCGACCAACCAGAAGTGATCAATGCCTTTACTTTTGCCGATAAGAAACCGGTTGAAAATGGCGTTGTTATGATCGGCGATGCTGCAGGCTTAATTACACCCCTGGCAGGCAATGGAATGGCCATGGCAATACATAGCGCCAAAGTTTTGGCAGATTGCATAGATGATAGTAAAAATTCTAAAGATGTGGACCTTCAATTGCTACGGAACAATTACGCAAAATCGTGGAAAAATCAATTTTCTTTCCGGCTAAAAGTGGGCCGCACTACTCAAAAACTTTTTGGCAGTGCAGCCCTCTCCAATGTGGCAGTTGGCCTCTTGGGGCGCCTGCCTTTCCTGGCAAAACAGATTATTAAAAGCACCCACGGCAAACCGTTCTGATATTATTCAGGATTTCTTTCCTGCCATTTCAAAACCTTATCTATTGTATGCACGGAAACATAGTGATAGTTGGGCCTGGCTTTTAAATAAATTTCTTCAGCCATAACTTTCCCCTTTTCCGTTTTTGCCATTTCAGTGTAAAGAGGAGTCAAAAATTTTCTTCGGCCCGTATTTACCAAAAAGCTATCCATTTTGGCATAAGCGGGAGCATATTGGTGTCGTATGGTGTGAATGAACCACGCATCCAAAATCTCAGCATTATTGGTAGCTGTAAAGCCAAATGCTTTATCCAGTTCATTCATTTGTTCAATATTCATTTGATCGGGTAGGTTCCTTAAAAAGTGTAGCCACTCATGTGTAGACCATTCGGTAGTATCAATTTCAGTAGCAGGAGTTCCCTTCAACCAGTTATTTAAGGCCTGATCTACTTTATCAAAACGGTCAGAATCCGGTGTTGGAAGGGATTCGGGCAAACCACTTTCAAATATCCATTCCTGAATTTCCTTTTCAGGATATTCAATTCCATTTTTTTCAAATAGCCCGGCTTTTAAATATGCTAAAAAACGTTTGGTATCCATCACCTGGAAGGCATGTGCTTCGAAATATTGCTTTAAAAAGGCATCCCATTTTTCCCTTCCGACCAGATTTTCAAGATATCTTAAAAAGAAATACCCCTTGTCATAAGCTATTGAGCTTACTCCCTCATCAGGGTCACGGCCGGAGAGATCGAGCATTAAACGGGTATCTTTATCTTTTCCTTCGTCGATAAATGAGGCCACCGCTTTTTTCAGGTCCTGCAGGCTGAGGGCAGCCAGCATTTCCGAATAGTCCTTCCCATTAAGGGCTTCCATGATTCGATATTCAAAGTATACGGTGAAGCCTTCATTGAGCCAGAAATCGTTCCATGTTGCATTTGTAACCAGGTTTCCTGACCATGAATGGGCCAGTTCGTGTGCTATGAGCGACGTTAATGACCTGTCTTCAGCTATGATAGTAGGAGTGGCAAAAGTAAGCCTTGGATTTTCCATTCCTCCAAAAGGGAAACTTGGTGGCAAAACAATCATATCATAACGCCCCCAGCGATATGGTCCATATAGTTCTTCTGCTATGCGGATCATATCCTCCACTTCCGCAAACTCCCAGGCCGCTTTTTCTATAAGTTCAGGCTCAGCATATACTCCGGCTCGATCACCAAGTGGGGCAAATTGCAGGTTACCTACAGCCAGCGCCATAAGATATGATGGAATAGGTTGCTCCATTTTAAATGAGTAAAGACCATCTTCGTTAATTTCAGTTGGGTTTTCTGCACTCATTAAAGCCATTAATCCCTCGGGAACTTTCACTTTAGCTTCATACGTAAAACGAATTCCGGGTGAATCCTGTATCGGGATCCAGGTACGTGCAAGAATCGCCTGAGACTGTGTGAATAAAAATGGATCCGTCTTACCTGCCGTTTGTTGAGGATTAAGCCATTGTAAAGCTCCGGCTTGGGGGCTAGTGACGTAATGTATCGAAACTTTATCGGCGCTGGATGTCACCGGGATTTTCAGAGCGCTTCCCATATGTGGCCCTGGAGCTTTTAAAGTAAACTCCACCTCTTTACCCCCCACTAAAACACGTTTGATATCCAGGTCGCGTGTATCAAAAATTATTGAATCGGCGCCTTCTGATTTATCGATTTGATAAACGGCAATTCCATGGATTATTTTACTATCAAAATCTACATCTAGATTGAGAGAAAGGTGTTGCACTACGGCCTCAGCAGGCTGGGCATAGGAATGTATATCTTTAGAAATGTCTTTTTCCATGACAGCTTTTTCTTTATGGTCTTTACATCCGAATATGAACAACAAGGAAATGAGGATCAAAAAATATCGTTTCATAAAAACATATTTTAAAGGCGCAAAATAAAAAAATAAACGGTGAATGCATATTTGATCAAATATCAATAATTATTGTTATTGGGGCTTAATCAAACCTTGATATACTTTATCTTTAGGGTTCAATATGGTCCAACAATCTACCTTCAGCGATACAATAAGATTTTTACGCAAGGGTTCGACTCAAAAGATCTGGCATGCCCTTTCTTTATTACTCAGCTATTTCTTATCACGGCTTACCCGTAAACCATATCATTTTGGCTTGCCGGTTAGCATGGCAGTTGAACCTACCACTGCCTGTAACCTGCGTTGTCCGGAGTGCCCCAGCGGTTTAAGATCATTCTCCAGGCCTACGGGCAATATTAAACTACCTTTTTACAAAACGCTGATTGACCAGACTCATCGTCACTTGTGGTACCTGACCTTGTATTTCCAGGGTGAGCCGTTTATAAATGGCAACATTTTCGACCTAATACAATATGCCCACCAAAAAGGTATTTATACGGCTTCCTCTACAAACGGCCACTTCCTGAACGATGAAAATGCAAGGCAAATTGTCCAGTCCGGCCTGGATAGGTTAATGGTTTCCATAGATGGAACTACCCAGGAAGTGTACGAGGCCTATCGTAAAGAGGGTAACCTGGAAAAAGTATTGGAAGGTACACGGAATTTGGTCAAATGGAAGAAAAAGCTACAGTCTGAATCCCCTTTTCTGATATTTCAGTTTTTGGTTGTCAAACCCAATGAACATCAAATTGATGAGGTAAGGAGGCTTGCAGATGAAATCGGTGTCAATAGGGTCGTATTTAAAACCGCCCAGGTTTATGATTATAAAAATGGCAATCCGTTTATTCCAAACAACCAAAAATATTCCCGGTATGTCCGGAAACCCGACGGTTCATATCAAATTAAAAACAAACTATTGAATCATTGCTGGAAAATGTGGCATTCCTGCGTTGTGACCTGGGATGGCAGCATTGTGCCTTGCTGTTTTGACAAAGATGCTTCTCATAAATTGGGAAATCTTCAAAAAAGTTCTTTTAAATCAATTTGGAGAGGTGCAGAATGCAGGCATTTCAGAAAGAAGCTTTTGAAATCCAGAAAAGAGTTTGACATCTGTCAAAATTGTACCGAGGGAACTAAGATATTTGCCTGATCAGCCAGAGGTTTTTTTATCAATACTTGTGTTACAGCCACAGTTGGCCCCGCAACTATTACCCGGCTTAAATTGATTATATAACTTCTTCCCGATGTAAATGGCTGCAATTGTAACAACAAGAACAATAATCCAGTCTGTTAACGTCATTTTAATTTTCTTTTTCCTTCCAGTGCTTTTGTATAGTACGTAATAATCCCTCGTGTGTTTTATTAGCAGCAACCAGCCGTTTTCCAAAAAGAAAATCATTTCTGCCTTCATAGTCGGTAACTACCCCCCCTGCCTGATTCACAATAAGTACACCAGCTGCCACATCCCAGGCATTCAGGTTATATTCAAAAAATCCTTCGGCACTTCCGGCGGCTACATAGCAAAGATCTGCAGCAGCGCTTCCCAATCTTCTCACTCCATGAGTATTTTGCATCAGATCGACAAGAATATTTAAAAATGGCGATGTCCCTTCGAATTTTGTATACGGGAATCCAGTAATGTACAAACCATCGTGATATGAGTCTACCGCAGACACTTTAATGGGTCGTCCATTGCAATAAGCCGGGGATTCCGAAGTAGCATAATACAATTCATCAGCACTTACAATATAAATTACTCCAATCACCGGATCATTATTCTTTACCAGGGCAATGCTGACACTATACGGGTGAAAACCATGCATGAAATTGGTTGTGCCGTCGAGCGGATCTATTATCCAGTTATATTCTTCCGCCTGCTTTGTTGCAGTTCCCTCTTCGGTAATAAACCCAGCTTCCGGAAGTATAATCTTCAATCCATCAACAATGATCTTTTCAGCTTCTTTATCCACATATGACACCAGATCATTTTTACCTTTGGCCTCAATGTCTGACGGATCGAAGTGAATACGTTCATTCCGAATGAAATAGCCTGCCTTCAAAGCGATATCTTTAACAGGGTCTAATAGTTCTGTAATATTAAGGTTCATTTGATTTGTTTTTATTAGGTTTTGCGCTTACGATCAAAACGATTTCACCCTTTACTCCTTTCTCTTCAAAGTATTTTAAAACTTCCTCAACACTATTGGTGATCGACTCTTCATATATTTTTGTCAGCTCGCGGGAAACAGAAACAATTCGTTCTTTGCCCATGATATCACCGATTTGATGAAGCGTTTTCAATAACCGGTATGGTGACTCATAGCAAACTACCGGAACCGGACTTTCCGATATCATTTCCAGTTTTGTTTTTTTGCCTTTTTTATGCGGTAAAAAGCCCTCGAAAATGAATCTATCGCAAGGTAAACCCGATTTTACAATTGCCGGAACGAAAGCTGTAGCCCCGGGTAAACATTCAATCTGTATACCGGATTTGATACATTCGCGTACAATTAAAAAGCCAGGATCAGATATCCCTGGTGTTCCGGCATCAGAAACCAGGGCCATCACTTTACCTTCTTTCAACTGATCCACAATATGTTGAACCTGCTGGCGCTCATTGTGAATATGATAGCTCTTAAGGTCATTGTTTATGTTGTGATGTTTTAGCAGTACACCCGTTGTCCTGGTATCTTCCGCTAAAATGGTATCTACCTCATTCAGGATTCTCAGGGCCCTTAAGGTAATGTCTTCAAGATTACCAATTGGAGTGGGAACGAGATACAAACGGGTGGCATTTTCCATGCCGCTAATTTAGCAAGTCCTCGATGGCTTTTGCCAGTTTTCTATCTTTTTCTGTTATTGTATTTCCGGCATCGTGGGTGGTCAGTTCGATATTTACCTTATTATAAACATTGCTCCAGTTCGGGTGATGTTCCATCTTTTCAGCAATTATGGCTACTCTTGACATAAAGCCAAATGCTTCTACGAAATCATCGAATTCTATTGATGCTTTAAGCATGTTGTCTTCTTCTTTCCACATAATTGATTGTTGTTTATGGTTGTAAATAGTTTTAAGGTGTTACAAAAGAAATATAAACCGACCTGAGTAGCATGGTCAGTACTATGGGAACAAAGGCAACATGGAATTGTTGAGGTTGAACAAACCAAAGCATTAAAAACAACACTAAAACTAAAGATACTACCTTAAAATACTTCCTGGATGCATTTCTGAATTTTTTAAAAAGTAATAACCAGACCATTGGAAGATGCAAGGGGAAGGCCCAAATAATATTTAAGTTTCCTTTTGTGGCTATATGGTCTGTAAAAAACCAAAGGAAGACTATTATCAAGCCAGTTATTCCTACTACGGAAAACATTATGACATCAATCCACCTACCATTCCATTTTTTCCTAAAACAGTAAAATGTTGCGATAAGTACCAAAATGAAAACAAAACCAAACACACTGATTGGATCAGTAATTTTGGAGGCTTGATAGGGCCTGGCAGGTGCATCGTAAATTGTTTTGGTACTACTTACAAAATTGACTTTTGAAGCATCGGGAGCGCTGATGGTTGCTTTCTCAAAAGCCAAATACATATAATCCGGAAGAAACATATATTGTGAGGGATCGGCAATCTGATCGGTAGGCAAACCCAGCGCAATGTCAATGCCAAAATCAGACCAGGGCTGATAGATTAAGTATTCATCAATAAGGTCCCTGAAAGTAGCCCCTTCTTTTACGTATTCAAACTGAAAATTTAGTCCGGGCAATTCGTCAATGAACACATCGCGTATTCTTGTGGCACAATTATCAAAGAAAAAATCATACTTATAATACCTGTTTTCGGGTTGATAGTTCCATAGCAAAAACTGGAATATGGCTTGCTTTTGATCCTGTGTTAGGTTCAATACCTGCTCCTTCAGGTCCCTTTTTTCGTACTCATACGACCTCTTAAACCGATCGAATTGTTGGATGGAAAGCATGTAGAGCAGTTTTCCCCGGGTAAATTTCATATAAAAATTAGGGGTATTAAAATTGAATGTGCCGTAATTAAAAACTAAATCCTGGCTATTTACAGTATCCTTTACCCGAATGGCGCTGTGGCCAAAAAGAGAATAGAGCTCTTCACCGGGATCGGCGGTGACGAGGCTTATAACTGCTTGGCCTGAAAGCTGTTGTTTCTGTGCAACCGCCTGATATGTAGTGACAAGAAATAAAATTGAATATATGGTCAATGCCAAATTTATTGTTCTCATAGTATAATAGGGTTGGTCATTAAAATCTATTTATGAGTTAAAACGAATTCAGGAAATCAAAATAAATCAGATTGATCGCCTCATAATACTACTGAACGCCTGGTTGGGCAACTAGCAGATATTGATATTTCAAAGACTCATTATCAATTTCAACTATTTTATATCCGGCATCAATTAGCTCCTGTTGAACCTCCTTTATTGAAACCGGGCTTATCTCAGTAGCTGACCTGCCTTCGCTACTTTCTTTATAGTCAACCACGACCAGAAATCCATCCCTTTTAAATTTCTCTCTTAACCTCGTCATATATTCCACCCGATTGTCAATATAGCTATATACATTCACCATTAATATCCGGTCTGCTTCATTATCATTTAAACCACTATCATCGGTAGTGGTGAGCCTTGTTTCAATTTTGTGGGGAGTTGTACCGTTTTGCCTGAGTTTCTGATCTTCGATATATTCCAGAAATTGCTCATCAATTTCCACGGCAATGACTTTTTTTGCCCTTCTGGCCAACCGAAAGGTGAAATACCCGGTTCCTGCACCAATATCAGCCACTGTTTTTCCATC
>DNTA01000068.1:9692-10064 GCA_003500135.1 Cytophagales bacterium
GAAACCAACCTTATAGTAGTTTTATGCGTTTCAATTTTTGTATTATATTGGTAAATAGTATAAAATATATTTTGCCACAACATGAAGCTCAAAAATACATTAAGCCTGGAAGAATATAAATCAATTAAGGAAAGTTATTTTCATATTTATCATTATTTTCTTGATAGGACCCCTCTTGATAAGGCTCATATCACATGTTTGTTCAAATGGGGCATACAACTCAACGTAAGCGAAGAAGAAATACTTTATATCGATGACAAAAAAAACATAAAGTTCATGAAAAAAACCGACAGGCTGGAGCATTTATACAACCTGGTTTTCATGATATTTTTAGATGGTGTGGTAGAAGATGGCTATTACGGATCGATTTAT
>DNTA01000153.1 GCA_003500135.1 Cytophagales bacterium
TCCATGACAATAGGCGTGTCCGACTCGAAGCGCTTGTTATGTGGCCACCTTCCATCAACCACTATGTTACGATTTAATCCCTATCGATAATTTAGTCTAAAATCTTATCAATAAACTTACCTTCGATTTTTCCTTTTACTTTCAAAAACCAAAGAGCAAGTAATACGGCATTACACACAACCCAAAGATTAAAAATACCACTATCTATATATGTGAAAATGAGATTGATTTGTTCTACTTGAGAGGTAATTGTCTCGGAACTACTACCAATTGCTTCAGCACGGCCAACATTGAATCCTCGTATGAAATCAAATACATATTTCGTCACTAATCGCACATAAAATGCTATACCAGCTGGTATTAATAGTAACTTTAAAAGTTTTCCCATGATGCCTCCCTATTAAAAATCTGGTTTCTCCGCATAGCAAAATAGATTTTATTATGCCACATTTTTTTATGCCACTATATTATAAATATCCATATTTGTTATAAAGATTATTAATTCACTGTGTTGATGCTGGTATTTCTATTCATAAATGTCATCACATCTATATGCCAATCTATGGATAATAGGAAACTTTTCCACTCATTGTCGAAAATAGGGTGTACTCATTGTCTCGATACTTAACTTGGAAAACAATCGCCATCGAATCATAAATTCTACCATTTCCAATTATTAAAAATTTTTTATATCGTACTTTCACTTTAGACATCACTGATAAATCATTCGGTAGCTTATGATCATCAATTAGCCTAAAGACTACTCTGCGCTGCAAGCGATAGAACAAAAAACCAAAAATAGCGATAAGTGTGCCTAAAAAACTTCCGATTTCCACAAAAAATTCCATTGTATCTCTCACCTCACCTACGAGTATTGAATCAAATGAATTTGATTGTATTTTCAATATGATAGATAACTCTGTCGTGATAAAAAATAGCACTTTACTATCACTGCAATGTCAGCTTTTTTATCTGTCAGATACATATTTTGTCCACATAACAACGACTTGAGCTGACTTTTCGGCCTGGGCGATTAGCCCAGGCTTGGCACGTGTTTTTGCCACCGCAGGTGAGCAAAAACCGTGACAAAGAAAAGTTCTGCTCGAAGTCCTTGTTATACGGCGCTTTCTACAATATTGATTACCCTTTGTATATCTGCATCCGAAGACAATACACGCATATAAATTTTCCATATTCAAATCGCTCACCAGAGATTCATTTACTCAATGTGATACGGTGTTTTTAGCCATTCCCACCTATTTTTTCTCTCAGAATATTCGAAATCTCATGAATCTGATTTGGTGCAGAGATCGAAAATGAAGTTCCATTTGTTTTTTGGATTGAGATAATTTGATTTCCTTCAATTTTCCAAGAATGTAGTCGATTCCATTCAATAGCATCTTCCCAAATAATACCATTTGCATACAAACCATATATATTATGAAAATTCCATTTCAATATTGTCAAAATAAGTATACTGAATGTAAAAATCGGTAGAGAGAGTTGAAGATTCCCAAGAACCAATAGAGCTAATGAAGTAAAAAATAAAAACGCAGAAAATATAATAAAAAGTATTTTTGATCTCTTACTCTTGGGTTGGGATTCTATAGCTAATAGTTTTACGCCTAAATTTTCATATCTAAATCGATTTCGATTTTTCTTCTTCGAAAGCAAATGTAAAATTTGGGTCTCAATCAAAAGTAAGTAACTGGCTACAAATCCGAAGATTAGGAGAACAATGGAAATTTGCATCTACTACGCTCCGCTTCAAAATATCAACGTCATATTATCATATTTAATAAAATTAATTAATTTTCTTTGCTGATTTTCAGTAAAAATTATAAATAGATACCTAAATATTAATTGGTAATAGTGATTAATTGTAGCAATTATTTTTTCGTCCGTATAACAACCGCTTGAGCGGCGAGCCGTCAATTGGCGTGAAAAATGCCCGCGAAGCGGAACAGCATTTTTCATGACAATAGGCGAGTCCGTCTCGAAGCGCTTGTTATGTACCTAATTTTGCCTTAATTCCGTCAGATTTTCCTCACATTTCTTCAAGAACTGGATGGCATTATTGAAATAATCCCGTCCAAATACTCCAATGGATTTTGTTGAGTTCAAATGAAATCCCATTAGCCAGATGTGCCTAATGGCAACAAAAAGATCCACTGCATTTATATCTGCTTCCGAAATGGAACGATGCTTTTTGTATTCTTCAATAAACGGTGTCCAGCGCTCCTGAGCATTATTCAACTGTGCGCACCATTTAAATACTGCTAGATCATACGCTCTATATCCATAACCGCAACAATCAAAATCAAAAAACACCATATCTGTACCATTTTGGTGCGCATTTCCACCATGAAAATCTCCATGGCAAAATCCATAATCAAATTCCTTCTTACTGAGCTGTTCAAATTTTGATGATAAATCTGTAACTATTGATTCGATATAGTCTAATTCCTCATGTTGGTTCTCGAGATAGGGTCTAATCTGATGGAGTGCATCGTATAGCAAATGCTGTTTATCAAGAGCAAAGCGTTTTTTTGTTGTTACAAAGTCATCAGATTTATTATGGATATCTGCCACATTCTTGGCATACTGTCTCCAGGTTTCATCATTTCCATCCCAAAATTCTTCGCCTTCGGCAAAAGTTGTCATAATTGCGTATCTGATCCCTTCTGGGGCTCTGATCGGAATAATATAATTTTCATTAATAGCTTCAATTGGGTATGCAATGTTTGCACCCTGCTCTTGAAGATGTAATAGCGCTTCTATTTCAAATTCGATTTCACTTAGTTGTCGCCATGAAGCTGTATATATTCTGAGTAAATAATTCTCTTTTGAGGTAAATATTTTATAAGAATCATTCGCTCCCTCATAATATGTTTTGCAGTTTTGAACATCGGATATATTAAATAATGGTACGATTTTTTCTAGCAGATCATCTTCCTTGAGGACTGAATATTCCGGTTGTATCTCAATCGCATCCATTGCTAAATCCTGTTTTTAATTCTTTTAAATTACCTTTTTTATATATTACGATAGTATTTTGTTAAGCAATTTATTTTTAAGTGTACATAACAATTTACTTAAGCAGAAAACCACTGTTTATATTATTGTACCATATCTCTGATACCTGTGAAAATCTAGTTAAGTATGGGTAGTTGTTCGTTTTTCCGCTTAAGTTCATTTTTGCAGATTCCGGTGAAAACT
>DNTA01000142.1 GCA_003500135.1 Cytophagales bacterium
AAAGTGCCTAAGTCAATAACATGAATACAGAACGCATTCAATTTAAAAACGAAGAAGGACTGACCCTTTCTGCCCACCTCGAACTACCGGCTCATCAGGTCAAGGCCTTTGCATTATTTGCCCACTGTTTTACCTGTAGTAAAAACCTGAAAGCGCCGGTCAATATTAGCAGGGCGCTTACTCAAAAGGGATTTGCCGTATTGCGTTTCGATTTTACAGGCCTCGGACAAAGCGAAGGGGACTTTGCTGAAACCAACTTCAGTTCAAATATTTCAGACTTATTGTCTGCCGCGAAATACCTCGAAAAAGAGTTTATTGCACCATCTGTTTTTATTGGTCATTCCCTGGGAGGCGCTGCGGTAATTCATGCCGCGAACCAATATAAACCTTGCGAAGCTATCGTAACTATCGGTGCACCAGCAGATCCTGAGCATGTCACAAATCTTTTTAAAGATAAAAAAACAGACATCAATAAATCAGGTGAAGCAGAAGTAAGTATTGGAGGCCGGCCGTTCACCATCAGGAAACAATTTATGGATGACCTGACCCGGCACAGTCCTGTTGACGTATTGCAGGAACTACGCAAAGCCATTTTAATTTGCCATTCTCCGCAAGATGAAGTGGTAGAAATAAAAAATGCGGCAGAATTGTACCAGGCTGCCTACCACCCGAAAAGTTTTATCTCGCTGGATGGCGCCAATCATCTTCTAAACAATGAAGAGGACTCCGAATACGTAGGAGATGTTATTGTAGCCTGGTCGCACCGCTATCTCGATACCCAAAGTGATGAGTTGGAAAAAGAAGGAGATGTACTGACAAGAATCGGAGCCTCGGGATACACTACAGAAATAGATGCTTCAGGACATAGGTTTCTGGCCGATGAGCCCAAAGATGTAGGAGGTAGAAACCTGGGCCCTTCACCATATGATTTGCTGATGAGTAGTCTTGGTACCTGTACTACGATGACGCTCCGCATGTATGCCGACCATAAAAAATGGCCTTTGGAAGAAGTAAAAGTTCATTTAACACACGAAAAGCGACATAAAAAAGATAGCGATGAGGAACAAAAAATCGACCATATAGACCGGATTATTGAAGTTGTGGGTGAATTAAGTGACGATCAGAAAAAAAAGATACTGGAAATCGCCAACAAATGCCCGGTACATAAAACACTGCATAAGCGCGTTAAAATTAATTCTAAATTAAAATAACGTATAGATAATCGTTGTAACCTAATCAATCTTTAACTTTGTGTCAAACAACTTACTAATATGAGACATATTGGAATTTTCACCTTAGCCTTAATTATTTTCGCCTGCAATCCGGAGAATACGGATCAACCCCAAAAAATGCAGTCGCAATCTGATGACCTATTGGTACGAAATACCTACACCAACGAGCAGTTTTATGAAGTGCCGAAACGCAACATCCCAACCGACCTGCCAGCCAAACCAAAAAACATTATTTTGATGATTGGCGACGGTATGGGCATTGCGCAGACGTATGCCGGATATACTGCGAATAAAAACAATCTCCACTTGTTTCAATTTCCCTATTCAGGTTTTATTCGTACCGAATCGATTGATAAATATATCACTGATTCAGCAGCCGGCGCTACGGCTTTTTCAACAGGTAAAAAATCGTATAATGGCGCTATTGGTGTTACACCAGACTCGGTAGCTCAGGAAACAATTTTGGAAACAGCAGAAAAAAATGATCTGGCAACAGGTTTAGTAGCGACCTGTCGAATAACACATGCTACGCCGGCTGCATTTGTCGCTCACCAATCCAGCCGTAATATGTACCAGGCGATCGCCAAAGATTTTCTAAACACTGATGTGGATGTATTCATAGGCGGTGGTTATAATGACTTCGCCAAGCGGGATGATGGAACAAACCTGATCGATCAGCTGGAACAAAACGGCTACCTGGTGTTGGATGCTCCTGACGCAATTGAAAGCGCCAATGGTGATAAAATTGCAGGACTTCTCTACCCCGAACATCCTCCGAAAATGGCGGAAGGTCGTGGAGAAATGCTCCGAAAGGCTTCTGCTAAGGCTTTGGAAGTTCTTTCTAAAAATGAAAACGGATTTTTCCTGATGATCGAAGGCTCGCAAATCGATTGGGGCGGACATGACAATTCCACTGAATACATCACCCGTGAAATGCTCGATTTTGATCAAACCGTTGGCGATATTCTCGATTTCGCCCTTCAGGATGGGGAAACTTTAGTGATCGTGACTGCTGACCATGAAACCGGTGGATTTACATTAACAGGCGGAGATCCTGAAAAAGGATATGTGGAAGGTAGCTTCACCACGGGTTATCACACGGCAGTTGCCGTTCCGGTTTACGCATTTGGCCCGGGCGCCGAAAATTTTAAAGGTTTTTATGACAATACCGGCATTTACCACAAAATGATGGAAGCTTTTGGTTTTTAGATAACCAATTATTTGTAAATATTCACCCCGTGCCTTCCGGGGTTTTTTTTATGGTTAGAAATATTGGAAACATAGTAATTATTGTGCTTTTGACCGGGCTGACCCAAATCGGAGGGATTGTGTATTTGAT
>DNTA01000003.1 GCA_003500135.1 Cytophagales bacterium
TTCCTTTTTTATCAATCCAAGATTTCCCGGTCCTGATTCTTCCAGTTTTGCGATTGAGGTAGAATCTGTCCAATGAAATTACAATACCGACTGCAAAGCCAATAATTGTAGGATAGCCTATGCCGTCTAAACGAGGGTGATCCCCGTACTTTATTAATACTGTATTCTCGTCATTTGTTAACGTAATTTTTTTATTCGATGTAGAATTAGTTGACAGGAGAACACTTTCGTATTCATGGCCACGATGAGGCGTAGAAGTTAAGCTGTGATTATACAAAGTTGAAATGACAAAATTTGATGAGTCATTCGGATTAAATTTCATTCTCCTCAACCTAAAAAATGCTTTTACCAGCGTATCTCTTGTTGTAAATGAACAGTGCCGAAGAGGTGTACTTAAGCCTTTATAATATCCCACCAATCCTTTAGAATCATAGACGAAACAATGTAATTCCATATAGGGAAGCTCTCCTTTTGAAGCGGCAATCGAGTCAATATAATTTGACTTCCAGGAAATTTCATATAAGTTTTTGTCACTGTTCTCACTCGTAATGGTACACCTTATCTCCAAAGGTGGCAAGCCAAATGAGTCAATAATTTCAAAGTCCTGAGCAAGAAGAGACGAAGTGAAAAAAACAAGTAATGAAACGAACAATGAATTTTTCATATTGCTGCTAACGGTTCGGCTGTATGTTCCGTTGCCCGTTCATGGACTTTATTTAGTTAAATTCATATCTAAATTAAGAAAAAATTTAATTAAGAATGATATACTGGCAATGGAATATACAGCCTGTTACCAACTGTAAATTATTCACCGAAAATACTTTTTAAATCTTGTCTTCCTACAATAGCCATAATTTCGACTATGTCATTGCTAACTTTAAAATAAATACTATCAGATCCGCAAACACCGCGTCTATAGCCTGGTTTAATATAATCTACGGATTCAAAAGAAAAGGGTCGTTCCGCAATGATATCGAAATACTCAAAAAACGCATAGAAATATTTGTCAGCCTGGATAACCCCAAATTTCTCAACGCCATACTGATGAATTCTAATTAAGTCTTCTTTTGCGACATTACTAAGTTTATATATCCTCATTAAGTAATGACTTAGATTTTAATAATATTTGCTCTTTGGTGTCATTGGTAAATCCACTGTTTTCAGCTCTTTCCAATTTGGCACTAATCCAATCAATTTGGCGTTGTTGCTTTCGGGCTTGACGTATTAAATCATTTACAAGTTCACTTTTACTGGAATATTCCTTGTTATCAACTTGAGTTTTTAACCATTCGTCATTTGGTTGTGTTAATGAAATACTTTGCCTTGTCATAATAATTAATTTTATGGTGTAAATATACACCATATATACATCAATTGCAAAAAATATGAATTGAATGTTTTGTCTGCGATTTTATAGTTGGTAACGGTTAGTATATGAAAAGTAGGCGATTTCGAAGCACTAATCTTTCGGTATGTGATAAATTTAGATACGAGCCAAAACCCTTTACTTTACTAATGTTTCGCCTATTTTTTATATACATTGTTAGCCACTGGCTTCATTTATTTGGTTGGTAAAATAATGTCAACCAAACGAAACTACCTAAGTACATTACTCTTTGTATAATTCCAACGTTAGAATCCATAATTCCAAACAATGCTGAAAATCCAACCACAAAAGCAAATGTCACAAAATGAATGATTTTTAAATTCGTATTGGTTTCTGTAAATCCATAAATTAAAAGTCCGATTGAGAATGTAATTCCTGCAACTTGAGCGGCAAATGAATGAATATTTGATTCCATTGCAGAATATTCTATACCTTCTACAAATGGTTTTGTTGAATAAAGCCCTGAAGCCAAAATGGATAATCCGTAAATCAGGATAGGTAATTCAGAAAGAAGATTACCGTTTCCTTTCATTAGTTTACTCACTATTCCGATTGCCAAAATTCCACCAAACAGAATAAAGCCGATCTTCATTATCCAACGATATTGGTACTGCTGTGAAGCAAGTTCACTTATTGTATTGGTTCGCCAATCATACGGACTTGTGGTGAAGAAATGAGCAATTATTATAAGTCCGACAAAAAGTCCAACACTGGTCCAATTATATTTTGTTATCAATTCTGTCATTTTTGATGTACGATAATTGTGTTCATTTTGACCTGTTCGTCATTTTCGTGATGATGAATACAGCCCCAAATACTTCCAGGATGCTTAACGGAATTGCAAATGGTAGTATCCCAAATGGTAGTACGTTCATATTGCCTGTTACAAGCCACATAAGCACGAAACCAACGAACCAAGACAAGAGCGTGGTTTGAACCAATGAAAATTTTTGAGAGATAATATAAATGCCAATGGCAAAGCACAATGACCAAATTCCCCAAACGGCTCCATTGATGGGTTCGGAAGGAAAAATTAAGCCCAAGCCTTCATAATGATCTGTCCAATACGATTTGAGAATAAATTCATTCCTAACAAATTCGGAAATACTTATCCAAATGGTAGCTAGTACAACGGGTAAAATGGTTTTTTTTATCATTGAAATTTATCTGATTTTTTAGTTAGGCTTATCTTTTAAGCTATCTGGTTAATTGATCTCCAGCCTTTTTACTTCCTGATCAAAGAAATCATGTAATTTATGTTCCCCATATTGAGGTGCTTGCATATCCATCACCATTGTCGTCATAAAAAACTCAATAGGTCCATATGTTTTTTGATTGGTAAAAGTGCGAAAAATCCAAAGAACAAATCTTCGTATCCAATCGGGCAAATGGACAATTTTAACAGGTTTTCCACAGGCTTTTAAGGCCAACTCGGCAATTTCATTTTGAGAGAACAGGTCAGGACCACCCACATTTATTTCTTGTTCATTTTGGTCAATTGAATCAACAACAACCTTTGCTAAATCTTTTCCGTGAATTGGATTTAGTTTAAGTTTTCCATCGCCAAAGAGATATATCCTGCCGCCTTTTGCCATTTTAAGGAAATCGCCCATATCAGAGAAAAAACCATTAGGTCTTATGATGCAATAATCTAGACCAGAACTTTTTAAGTAATCACCAAGTTTTTCCTTTGCTTCTCCGCCTTTTGTATGCCTTATTTTATCTCCATTAAGAACAGAGATGTAAATAAACTTTTGCACTCCACATTTCTTGGCTTCATCAATCAGGTTTGCATTGGCTTGAAAGTCAACATCCATATAGGTTAAGCCGTCTTTTTGCCGAGTAATTCCCACCGTGCTGATGACGGTATTCACATCATTGCAAATACCTTGTAAGGTTTCAGGTTTTGTCACTTCTGCTTCTATGATTGTAAGATTGGGAGCCGCCACTTTTACCTTATTCTTATTGCGCACCACTGCTTTAACTTCATAAGCTCTGTCAATTAATTCCTGAGTTATGAATCTTCCTAAATATCCGGTGGCTCCAGCTAATAGTATTTTTGTGTCATTCATTTCAGTATCAATTACATTCTTCTATTCATTGATGAATTCAATTGTCTTCATTACCGCTTGTTCAGATGCTTTACCAATCCAAAACAAGTGTCCCCATTTATTGTCCAATTCAACAAATTGTGAATTGTGAATTTTCTCCTTAGCATTTATAGCGTGTTCTATTGAAACGCTGTTATCATATTTACTATGGATGATGAGGCTTGGGCATTCTATTTTTTCAAGGGATGTTTCACAAATATCTTGGTCTACATCGTTTAAAAAGCCGCTTTTTGAACGATAGTGTTTCAGGGCCGAGATGAGTTCTTGTATATCTTCATGTTTAAGTTGATGCTTTGAGAAAGTTGAAAATTGAGGATAAAAGCTATTGGCTATTATTCTTGGCAATAGTTTGGAAAATAATGAAACCATTCCCCAAGTGACTCCTTCTGTTTTCGGATTGAAAATTATTTGGGCAGTTTTATAGATCTTATTGTCTTTGGCAAGCCATTTTTTTGAAATTGCAGAAGCGAGTATTAGTTTTTGAACCTTATCCGGATGCTGAGCAGCCAATTCAATTGCGGTCAATCCACCTGCAGAAATACCATAAACGATAGCCGGTTTGATGGGAAGGCAATTCAGTAATTCTGCGATTAATTCGGCAGTTTGTTTGGGTGTTCGATGACCATTTAATGGCGTTTTCCCATAGCCCGGTCGTGAAGGAGTTATCAATTGAAATTTTGACAAATCAAAACCTTTGTGACTAAGGGTATCGAAGCAGTTAGAGTGTCCACCGTGAATAAAAACAATAGGAATCCCCTGACCAACTGAACAGTATTCGATCTCGCCAATTTTTGTGTTGATTACCGTGCTATTCATTCTCTGTTTTTTCCCATGGTGAATGATCAACTGACTTTATGCATGAGGTAAAGTGAGCCAATGATTACAACGTCTTGTAAAAAGTGAATCAACCAGGCCCAAAAGAAACCCTGTGTTTCAAAAATGGATTTGGCCAATATAAAGCCAAGTATTCCTGCAAGCGCTATCCCAACTATTCCACTTGGCATGCCGTTTATATGGGCAAGTCCAAAAATCAAAGCAGATATTAGGAAAATAATTGTTGGTGAAACGAGTCCCTGCAGAGGAGAAACAAGCCCTACTCGGTAAATCATTTCTTCCCCAAAGGAATTAGTCAATGAAAAAAGCAATATCCAGAAAATTCCACCTTGTAAAAGAGACCAATCTACATCCACTTTCTTCAGCTGGAAATACATAAAAATGGCAGTCACTCCGGTTATTACCAAACAGAGGGAAAGTCCCGTTTTAAGCCAACTATCGCCTTGCTTAATTCCAAATAATTTAAGCTCGTCTCCTGGAATTGAAATATGCCCAAAGGAGAAGTAAGTCAGAAAGTTTTCCTTGTTTAAAATGTAGGTCGTCAACAAAGAAACTCCTGTGATTAGAAGCAGTATTATCTGATAGTTGACTTGTCCATTCACAAATGAGTTTCCCGATACTTCCAGTCCAATTTTTTTAGAGAGGCCGCCTGTAAACAGCAGGGCTGCAGTGTAAACTACTGTCAATAAAATAGGTATAGCGATTTTCATTATTCTCGTTCGTTGTTCGTCCAGATATATGGTTTGAAGAAGTTATAGTTGAAGTTTGGTAAAATTGGCATGGGCCAGTGTTGAAAAGTCTAACTTTATTTTTTTCGCCAAGTCAGATTGGTCTTGCATGGTTTCTTTTGCTTGTGGCTAACGTTCCCGGCTATGGGC
>DNTA01000072.1 GCA_003500135.1 Cytophagales bacterium
GTCTGTTGGTTTCCTATTGGCAGCCATATTTCTTTTTGATGAAAGTATGCACTGATTTTTTGCTTTGTGCCATCACGGAAGTGCAATTGTTTGAAATCCTCTAAACCAAGTTGCCCGCAATACTGACTTAATGAAGTTAAAGCCTGGTCAACTCTTTTATGCTTGAACTTCCTTCCTTTGGAGTGGGGAGGCTTCTCAGGTAGTGAATAGGTGATGGGTTCTACACTGATTTTTACATTATCCCTCACATCACCAACGAACAAAATGTTTTCGGCATGCAATGCAGAAAGCAGGTCAAAGCTGTTGCCATACAAGGCATCAAAAGCTACATAATCAAAGTTAATGGCCATTTTTCTCATTGATGCAATCATTGCACCTGCCATATCAGGCTTTGACTGGTGCTGAATATTTTCGGGGATCTTTGCCTTTTTTCTTCTTATATGGTCATCCTGCCAACTTTTAGGCATAAACAATGCTACATCAATTGGACAATAGTATTTGCCTGAGGATAGCCCCGCAACGACAGCAACCTGTCCATTATCATGTTTGCCAATGCATCCCAGGTATTGTCTGCCCACACAAGCTGAATGCCTGCCCTTCTTCCTGAAGCCAACCTCATCTATCAGCAAACCAAGCTCTTGGCCTGTGCCTGATAACACCTCACTTGTCTTGATGCACAGATCTGCCAAAACATCCTGATAGTTCCAGGGAGTATCTGATAACAAATGGTTCATGGATTGATGATCAAGCGATCCTAATGTATCTGATATGGATACACAATTTGCCCTGTTTTTCTCACTTTTAAAAAGCCCTTGAAGGTAAACCAGCGCTTTGTAGGATACGTCGTGGGTTTTAGTTTTGAATCCTTCGGTGAAACCCTCAAAGGTGGAGACGAGCCCATTGGCTACGTTTTTGAGAACTTCCGATTTTTGAAAATCATATTTTTTTGCCGTCTATTTATATAGCAGCCTTTTTCGTAGGTTTAACATTATGTTTTGTTGAGGTAAAGAAAATCGATAGAGCCGTCTATGCGAATATTCTTTACCTCTTTTTTAAACTTGACATAGTAGGAGTAGTTAAAACCTATTTAAGCTAAAGCAGTTTTCTTTCTAATTTTTTGTTTACGAATTATTTTGATAATTCCTTGGATTACCATTTTAACTACGAGAATCCAAAATATTGCGGGCAAAAAGAATTGACCTAAGCCTTGAAGTGTAATGTTGCTGTTATCGTTGATGTAATTAAATAAATTGATGGGTAGTTTAATAACAGAATCTGGGTCAATAATTAAGGCCATGGCTAGAAAGAAAAAAATGAAGGAAACGCTCATAAAGCCATAAGTCACCAAAAAAAGATCTTTTTTCTCAAACTTGTAACCTTTCACTTTTAAAAAAAATCTTTTAAGCAGCGATTTTAATCGGGTAAATGATTTTTCATGAAGATTTGGGGTATCTGTTGCATCAGATAACACCCAATAACCATCATATTTTATTAAAGGATTTAAATTATAAAGTGTATGGATCATGAGTACGCACGGTATGACCAGGTATGGCGTCTGATGATTAAATAAATAAATAATAAGCAAGATAGTGGCTATGATCATTTCAAAATATAATCCACCCAGGTTCACAATGATTCTTTGACTTTTTGGCAACCTCCAGGCATCTGAAACATCTGCAAAAAGAACAGGAAAGAAAATGTAGAAGCCAAAGCCAATGCCTCCGAGTTTTGCACCGAATTTTGAACATGCTGTAGCATGACCCAGCTCATGGAAGATGCTACCAAAATGAAAGGTAATTATATACAATAGCAGATTCAGTGATAATAAATTGCTTGAGTTAGATGAAATGACCGAATAATTGCTTGCAATCATAGTTGTTATGAAGGCAGTCATTACAAAGAGCAGTGTAAAGAAAAGTGTCTTATTGAAAAGAAAAGCTAGTAACGGAGTTATTTTTTTTACCCAGTGAGAAGGCAGAAAGATGAAACTTAACCTTAAATAAGAAGCTTTCTTGCGTTTTTCAACTTCAAAATCATTTTGCTTTATGATTCCAAATCTCGCGAGTTTATTATAAAGTAAAGAATGAATAAAATCCATGGATATATCAATATCATGCTTGCTCTTATATTCATCCTTAATGAGCGAAATGCTTTTCTTACCATCGATGAGTTTAAGAAGTTGGTAAGTTTCGGAGTTGATATTAACCTGATAATTTAAAGTTTTATGTTGAACCAAGTATTCAACCTGATTAAATGGTAAAATCTCTAGGTTTTCATCAAGGTGAGGTACCGATTGTTCTTTAGCTTGAGATATCATAATATTTCGATATTGAAGTGGTGCAAACAACAGTTGAAAACAGTCGATTTATTTCATTAACTCTAATATTAAGTCCTTTGGTCTCTTCAATCCAAGTTGAGATATCTTCAGGGGTCGTTATTTCTGGTGAAGGCATACGCAAAGCCGGAGTCCCTTTCCAGGTGCCATCCGTAGTCTGATTATTTCTCAACCAATCTACGGCTATTTCTATTTCGTTTTTAAAAGCTTCAAAGTAACTAATCGAAGAACAACATGCCTCAACGACAAGCCCGGTATAAAAAGGACTTTCTTCGGTGAATTGATCTCCAAAGCTCCCATTTGAATTTTGCAACTCGAACAAGCCATTTAAGCTTTTTTCTACTGCATTTTTTAAAGCTTTATCATCCAGCCGAGTGGCAGCTTTTATTATATAGGTTGTACTGTATATTGGACTTGTCCACCAGTAACTTTCCCATAAGCCAGAACTTAATTGGGCTTTCTTAATAAAGTTGATGAGTGCTAATCGCTGCTTATCGATTGACTGATCGCTTTTTAAGATTGATAGTAAATACAGCGCGGCAGCACTCACGCACACATGGTCTTTTATCCATCCATCGACATTATAATCAATTTCTTTATTGATAGATGATGCCAATGCTTTTTCATCAAAATAGGTGCTAAAACCACCTGAGGATTTTTGTAATGAAAGCCAGGAATGGAAGCTTTTTATAGGAAAAAGCTCGTGATTACTAAGAGCAAGTAAAGCAAATGTCGATGAATCAGTATCTTCTATCCATGATTGATTATACCCCCAAAGTAAATCTTCTTTTGTATTGAGTAAAAAGTTACATCCTTTTTGAATGTTACTTCTGATTAAACCATTCTTTGTATCAAATTCGTGTAAGTATGAAAGAATAAATCCGGTAGCCCAAGTATCGCTCATTCCTGCATCGTTAAAGTATTCATTCCATGAGCCATATTCATTCTGATTTGCAAAGATGAATTTTAGTCCTTTATTGACCTGATTTTCTAAAGAAATATTGTTTTCCATTATTTCTTTAGAAAGCTTAAGGCTTATTTGAGTTTTCTTTATAAATCCTTGAATGTTTAATTTACGTGATATTACGAGGTTATGGAATTTATTAATTTCTGTCCTCCAATTCTCAAAACCGTTGTCTGGAATAAGCTGCTCACTTTTATGCAAATATTCGATCGCTTGATCTAATAGCTTCTCCGCGATACCCATGAGATAAATCAACTTGCTTTGTTCGTAAGGAGGGTGATTTTCTGGTGACATTCCTCGGGTAACCATCTCTTTCCTGAGTAGACTTACAGCTATGTTATACTGCTCAATTTTGAGATCTTCTTTAAAGTCATCTATGTCATCAAGAATCTGGAATGCAGCATAATAATATTTATGCGATTTAGTTAATAGCTCATGATCATCTTCATTCAAATAGCCCAATATTCTAAGCGCATCGATCGCAACTTTCCCGAAAGCTGATTTACAGTCAGCTTGTTTTTCAAAAGCTTTTAAAGATGTATTGAGTATTAAGTCTTTATCCTGTTTTATAGCCAAGGAATATTCCGCTTTACGTTGATTCAAATAAGACCAAAATTTTGACTTCAAGCCAAAAAGGCTTGTAAGGATTTTAATTGATTCTTCTTGACAGATTGATGCTATGAGAAAACTTTGGGTTTTAACCTTGTCGTTGTCAAAAAGATCATCAAGTATGATCACAGATTTGTAATAAAGAAAACCCGCGATGGTTAGGTGTTTTAAATTGGCAGCATTCTCTACATTTTTGCAAAACAAAAAAGGATAGTGCGTATAATAGCCCGGATTTTGATCGATAAATGTTTCATCAGCCAAAAACTGCCTTATATGATCAGTAAGCGGTAGCTGATCAACATACTGCTTTAATTTATTTTTAAATGCCGGAATAGGGCTTTGCCTAATTGGATACGTTTTTATCTTAGTTAATCTCTCCAACATTAGAATTGATATTTAAACAAATCCAATTCTTCAAATGACTTTATGATATTTTGTTCTTCAAGTGTTCTTTTTATGATGGGATTATCCTTCCAGAACCTCTTTCTGTATTTGGTCTTGCTAATTTCTTTTAATATGTCACCATCTTTTCCAATTCTTTCAGTTGAACGGTTTCTGTTTTTGATGTCATGATCATATGCAAATAAGGTGGACGTCACAAAAATGTCTTTTTTGCTGCCATTCTCTATCATGTCGAAGTCTATATTTGTGTTTATGGTGCTTAAAACAGGTACATCATATTGAAATCTGTCAAAAGTTATATCAATATGAAAAATTGCATTCTCAATCTCAATGCTTATATTACTTTTTTCAAATTGAATACCCATATTGTCGCTGATGGTACCTGTCAACTTCATTATTTGATGAGTTTTCACATCTATATACAACTCACCTTCCATGGCGATAAGAGATGTCTCTTTGGGAGTGTAATTGACAACTGCTATTTCAAAACTATCTTCTTTAGATATTAGCAACTTAGTAAGCTTATAGTGATAGTAGCTATCATAATTGTTATTGATTGGAAATATAAAATCGTTTATTTCCTGTTGTATGACTGGTATGGTTGACAAATAATAGAAGTTTACAAAGCTTGGATAGGTGATTTCGTCATTCGATTTGTTTTTTGCGAATCTTCCATTTTTAAGCTCAATATTTTCAAGACCTGCCGCTGATGTTATTCCATCATAAAAGGCTTCTATCATCTCAGTTGGCTCTTCGTCCATGGTTGTAATTTGGCGATAAAATATTTCCGCATCTATTTTTTGAGATAAGTCATTCAGCCCTTTATTAACTGCATTATCAACTAACTCAATCACATTATAAGGTGTTATAAACACATCACCGAGTTGAGTTGCTTTAAGATTCAGAGTAATATTCAAACCCCCTTCTGATAATTCGTTTAATTGAAATTTTTTACTTTCATAGCTAATGTGTGAAACATTTAGCACGATAGGCAATGATGAAACTTTAAGGGTAAACTCTCCTTCATTATTTGATGTTGTTCCTGCTTCTATTGAATAGATATGCGCAAAAGGAATAGGCTCGTTAGTCTCAGTGTCTTGAATTTTGCCAGATAACATGAGCTGAGCACTTAAGAGATGACTAATAAGCAATAAGAATATCGTTGAAGAAGCTACTTTCATAAAATTACTATTACTGTTGTAAGTTGATTAAAGGCTGCACAAAAATTGTGCAGCCTTATATTATTCTGGTTTAGAAACTTTTCTTTACGTAAATTTTACCACCATCTTTTTCACTGTACTCTGCACCAACTTCCCAGCCTTTCATTTCCAGTCTTTGTTCTAACTCTTCTACTTTGAATACATTGAGCATTTGTTGTTCGTGATTTGTCATTTTTTTTAAGTTTAAATTAAAATTAATTAGGCTTCTTTTAACGAGTTAGCGCCTACATCCTCGGAACATTGGCCAATATTCATTGCTATTATATGAGAGTAAACGGAAATTATTTTTCCGTTTACTCTGAAGCGATAAAATATTTAAATTTTTTTCTTGAATATTTGATTTCTATGCCGCTTTCCCTAAGATCATTTATCATTTTAC
>DNTA01000024.1 GCA_003500135.1 Cytophagales bacterium
TAAATGTAATTGATAACCTCTGGACCATTGAACCCATGAACTCTTGAACCCATGAACTATTGAACCTCGTTTATCAATAGCCAATCGACACAAAACCACTACCCAATACCTTCAGATCCCCCGAATAGATGGTGATTTTGTAATCGCCCTTTTTTGTAAAGGTATAAGGGAAATAGGTGTAATCCAGGGTGCCGGTGACATTGAAAGCCAGGTCTTCGTATTTTTCGTACTTATCTCCTTTTTTCCGGTCAATCAATACGACAATTTTGTCAGTGCCCAGCTTGTCGGGATATGTGTCGACATATACATAAACTACCCCGCCATTCTTTCTGTCTATCGTAAAACTGGAATACCGCTTGCTGGTGCCCGGGATCGTGTTGTTGTTGTTCGTAACAGAAATATTTGAGAAAAAAACTTTACTGGCAGAAGTGGATTTTTTCACTGTCGGATTCGAGCCGTTGCCATAGATCATGGCATTGATTTCCTCCGGTGACTTGATAGGCAACTTATTGCCCGGTGTGGTCTGTATGGAAAAAGCCCGCTGTGGACTATTCAGTCCTTTGGCTTCAAGCTTGTTATGTGCTTCCGGACTAACAGCTGAAACATAATACATGCCGTTGATACCGCCGACGAGACCGACCCCGGTTTTAAGTCCAACAGACGTGGCAATTCCGATTACCCGGTTTTGTTCATTGAATACAGGTCCGCCACTGTTGCCCGGGTGGATTTCCGCATCTGTTTTGATGAAGCCATATTCCGGATTGAACACATAGTCCAGGCCCGACATAATACCGAGGCTCAGCGTACTCATGTCGCGAAGCATCAGTGCAGCGCTGCCATTAAACTGAGCCGGATAGCCAAATACGCAAAGTTGCTCTCCCTGGGCTACCCTGTCGGAATCACCAATGGGCAGAGCGGTAAATTTCAGGTTTTCAGTATTACCGTGTTCATCGCGCACCACTCTTAGTAATGCCCCGTCATAAGCGCCCATACCCACCGATATCACTTCCGCATCGTAAAGCACATAATCGTTTTCGCCCGGTCCGTTGAACACCTGGATGACCGGAACAGTGTACCCTGTATTATACGCTTTGATCAATCGGTTCTCCTTGATCAAATTTTCTATGAAATCTTCGGAATACGTGGCAATTCCCGATCGCTTTTGACCATTTTTATCGTAATAGTCGTAATCGACATAGCCCTTTACGCATTTCTCCACCACATGCCGGTTGGTAAATAAATAACCATCATCAGTAACAAAGAAGCCGGAGCCTCGACTTAGATATCCGGCTCCCGGTTTGACTTTTTCCAGGTTAGGGTCAAAGAGGATCACTTTCACCACGCCTTTGCCGTACCTGGCGGCTATCTGTTTGGTATTGAGTTGGGCTTTTGCTGCAATGGTAAACAGCAAAACATAGCAAAGAACAAGTGCAAATCGTTTCATGGTGTTATAAATTGTTGTTTGACTTCTATTTTAAAATCCACAGACAATCCTTAATACCAATTCCTTCCGGGTGTATATTGGTCGCGGAAATACGTCAACACAATTTATTTACGGTGCCTGACAGGCCTTAACAGCCTGGTTACAAATGCTAACACTCAGGTTTCATGAAGGGAATAAAGCGGAAAAAAATACTTGGTATTGAATAATTTGACCTGTATCCTAATGCATGATTCAGGTATAACGGCCGATTTCAACCACCACCTTACCTACAGCGTGTCCGGTTTCGAGGTGCTCCATGGCTTTGGAGGTTTCAGGAAGTATGTAGGTCTTGCTAACAATGGATCTTAACTTATTTTGTTCCATCTGATCTGCCAGATACGCGAGGTCTTTTTTTGTATATTCCCATGAAACCATACCGATCTTTTTTCCCGTCTTTTTGGATAAGCGAGGAGACTGTAACATATGTCCCAGTAACTTTTTAAAACCTCCATACCCGATTATGGCACATTTGCCACCGGGTTTGAGCAGGCCTGCATATTGTTTTACCGAATAGTTGCCTACGTTATCGATGATCAGGTCGAATGATTGCTCCAATTGATCCAGGGAGGTTTTCGTGTAGTCAATCACTTCCTCGGCGCCCAATGAACGGACCAATTCCACATTTTTGGTACTACAAACACCAGTGACCCTGGCTCCGGTATTTTTAGCCAATTGAACGGTGAAGATACCTACGCCTCCCGAAGCCCCATTGACCAGGACTTCATCATCCGGCTGGATATCACCAAAGCTAAACAAGCCATGATACGCCGTCAATCCGGCAACCGGCAGAGCAGCAGCTTCTGCAAAGCTTATTTCTGCAGGCATATGCACGAAAAGAGCCTCCGGCGCAGCGGCATATTCAGCCAGGCCACCCAGCGACATATGTTGTTTACTAAAAAGAATGCCCATTACCTTGTCTCCGATTTCAAATTGCTTCACCTGTGATCCTTTGGAAATCACAATACCGGCTACATCGGCACCTACAGTTTTTATTTTGGGCCGGAACAAGCCGAACTGAAAACGCATGAAGTAGGGGGCGCCCCGCATAAAATGCCAGTCGAGCGGATTGATGGCAGTTGCTTTTATTTGAATTAAAATTTCATCAGGTTTAGGTTCGGGATTCTCAATTTCCTGAAGTGATAATACCGAAGGCGGACCATAGGATTTCTGAACAATAGCTTGCATGTTGGTTTGGTTTTTGAGTTTTCTTTATGAAAAGGAACGAAGGGGGAATGAAGCGGTTAGGTATTTTTGACAAGATGGTATTCAAAGACATAAACGGCATTTGATTTTCTTCAAAGGCAATTGGTAAATGATATGAAGACGGAGAAGGATTAAGGCTGAGGATTCGTCTCAAATTATCAAGGATTGTGAAAAACAAGCCACTTGCTTATTCGTACATGGATTAAATTTGCTTACATAGGGCCATAAATGAAAAAGCCCTCCGGACAAAGGTCAGGAGGGCTGAAGCATTTCTTAAGTCAAAACTTATTTACTCCACTCTTCGATCGACTTTTCATTCATGCGAACATAGTCATCGTTTCCGGCTTCTTTGGCTTTCTCCATCGATTTTTTGGCAGTTACAATTGCTGTTTCCTTATCACCCATATCAGCTTCGATCAATGCCTTCCGTCGATATACCCAGAAGGCGTTGGCGCCGTCTTCTTCATATACCTCAATGGCCTTTGATATCCACTCATGGGCCTGCTTTAGGTCTTTTCCACTCTCGTGATAATAAGTAGCAGCCATATAGTAATCGCGCGGATCTACACGAAGGTTGCGCTTAATGTCCGCCATCACTTTGCTGTCCACTTCTACGGTCATTGGTATAACCACCTTGGCATTTTCCCATTTGATGTAGAGGTCAGCTTTCGTGTGGCTCAGATTACCAATACCGATTTCGAAAGTCTCAACCAGCGATGAAGTGGCTTTTACCTCAGTGGTGAAACGGAACACATCTTCCTCTTCCTTGTATTCACCAGTGCCCCATTGCTCCCAGTTTTTGTTGACCACAATCGTCCATTCATTTTCACCCGGAATAGCAAAAAGGGCATAGCTACCTGCTTCAAGCTTATTGCCGGCAATTTCTACCTCGTCGCTTACGGTGAGCTTGGTGGCGGCATTGGCCCCGAGGCGCCATATTTTTCCGTAAGGTACCAGGTCGCCAAAAATGGTACGGCCGCGCATGCTGGGTCGTGCGTACTCAATGGTTACATCAGTCAGGCCAACTTTTTGTTCCAGTTTGGCCTTTGGACTAGGCTGTGGCATGTTGATCTGCGCCTGGGCCAGGGTAGTGGCAAAGATCATACACATCGCCAAAAAAATTCGTGTCACTTTTTCCATGGTTTTTGCTTTTTAGTTAGTATTCTAATTAATTGCATTTCAAATATAGCTCTAATAACTGATTAAAGACAATGGATGTCTGCGTCAGCGGCGACATTGTTTTATAAACAATTGAAATATGGATTTATGGGATATTGACAACTTCAAGCATCTGCTTGAGCAGTACATTCCCTTTCACAAGTTGATCGGAATTAAACTTGTGGAAGTGAGAAAAGGGTACGCCTCGATTTTAATTCCCTACAAGCCGGAACTTGTTGGCGACCCCCGGGTAAAGCGTATTCATGGCGGAGTAATTTCAACGGCCATGGACGCCGCAGGTGGCGCTGCCGGTATGACGACCCTTTCCAAACCGGAAGATCAGATCGCAACCATTGATATACGGGTGGATTATTTACATCCGGGAAAGCCGGAAGATATTATTTGTGAAGGACAGATCGTGCGCGATGGCAGTGCGGTGATCTTTACCAAGATGACGGCCCATCATCGTGAAAGCAATGAATTGATTGCCGAAGCAAGGGCAATTTATCGGGTAAAACGATTTTAAATGGCTGATAAACTTCCTCGTAGTTTTTATGAACGTGAAGATGTAGTGCAGATCGCTCGCGAACTACTGGGTAAACGTCTGTGTACCCACTTCGATGGTGTATTGACATCGGCCATCATTACAGAAGTGGAAGCTTACTGCGGAAGAAATGATAAGGCATGCCACGCCAATGACGGACTGCGTACGAATAGGACGGAGGTGATGTATGGAAGGGGCGGCCATGCGTATGTATACCTGTGTTATGGGATCCATCACCTCTTTAATGTGGTAACCAATAAAAAACATAGGGCTGATGCAATATTGGTTCGAGGTGTATCGCCTGAACAGGGTATTGAAACCATGTTACAACGAAGATCGATGCACGAAGTTCAGAAAAGAATGACCTCAGGACCCGGGACCTTATCACAGGCCTTGGGCATCAGAACAAAACATACGGGTTGCGATTTGATGGGAAATGAAATATGGATTGAAGAACAGAAAACAATACCTGACAGCCTGATAGTAGAAAGCAGGCGTATAGGAGTGGACTATTCCGGTGACCATGCTTTTCGTCCATGGCGTTTTTATATAAAAGAAAGTAAATGGGTGAGCAAGCCCTAAAAAAATTGTATATATTGTGATTCAAAAAAATGAAGGGCTATGAGGAAGTTTTTATGTCCCGTCGATTTTTCTGAGGCATCGTTAAATGCCATGGAATTTGCTGCGCATATCGGTGAAAAAGAAAGCGCAGTGTTAACCTTGCTCAATGTATTTACAGAGGATGATTTTGATGAGATCCTCGAATCGGAGCATATTGGCAAAGAATACAATGAGAAAATTTCACTTGCAGAAGGAAAGCTTAAAGAGATATCGGATGAGATATGTCAGATGAGTAAGCCAAAAGGTTTGGTGAATTGTGAATACAAACTTCGAAGTGGAAAACTACAGGAGACGATCATTGAAGAAGCTAAAGAAGGAAAGTACGACCTGATTGTGATGGGTACGGTTGGCGTTACCAATATGAAAGAACGATATATTGGTAGTAAGACACTTCGGGTGATTGAACACGCGCCCTGTTCGGTGATGGCCATCCCTGAGAATTGTCATTATCACAAGATCAAGCGGCTCGTTTATGCATCGGATTATCAGGAAGAAGATAAAATTGCCATTCAACAGGTGGTTTCGCTCGCGGTCCACATCAAAGCCCATATCGATGTGCTCCACATTTCCAAAAGTGAAAGCGATATAAGCAAAGCCGTTTATCAGGAGTTTGTAAATGAAATCAAAAGCTTTGTTGCTTACGGCGAACTCGATTTTGACCGGCGGATTTTTGAGCATACCTCAAGGGGCATACTCAATTATATGAATGAGCAAAAATCTGATTTACTGGTCCTCTTGGATAAAAAGCGCAACTTCCTTCAAAATCTCTTTTCTACCAGTGTGGTAAAGGAGTTGACCGAATTTTCAGATTATCCTTTTTTAGTCATCAAATTGTCGTAGCGCCTTCTTCATGACCCTGCAGTAAGGCCCTTTTTTTGCGAAGCTTTTTAAATAAAAGACCGTGGGAAGGGCTGAAGAAGAAAGCCAATGTAAAAAAAATTCCGGCCATTACGGCCATGGCGCCTGCTATCGAACCATTAAGCGCTACTGCCAGATAATAACCAGATCCGGCTGTGAGTATGCCAATGCCACTGGAGATCATCAGCATTTTCTTAAAATCATCTGTTAATAAATATGCCGTAGCCGGTGGTACCACGAGAAAAGCAATCACCAATATGGCGCCCACAATTTCGAAGGAAGCTACGGTAGTGATCGACACCAGTGACATTAGCAGATAGTGCCATAATGGTATAGAAATGCCGATTGTAAAAGCGAAACCGGGATCGAAGGTAGTGGCATATAGTGGCTTGTAGCCCAGGGAGATAAACGCAATGATGATCAGTAGCACACCGCCCAGTACCCATATGGCCCGCGGGCCTAAATTAATGCCTGAATCGAGCAGCCAAACGTCAAACGGTACATAGGCTATTTCGCCATACAGTACACAATCCTGATCGAGATCTACTTGTCCGGCAAATACGCTGATCATGATAATGCCAATGGCAAATAACAATGTAAATGTCACCCCTATGGATGCGTCTGTTTGCAGTTTTCCTTTTTTGTGAATGAGTTCGATCAGCAAGGTGGTAAACACGCCGGTAAGGGCGGCTGCAAAAAGCATGACCATCGAATCGCGCTGCCCGGTGTATAGGAAGGCAATGACAATGCCCGGCAATACCGCATGGCTGATCGCATCACCGATCATCGCCATTTTGCGCAGGATAAGGTAACACCCCAACAAGCTACAGGTGATGGCGACGAGTGAACCGGTGGTTATGATCCAGAATGCATTCATTATTCGTAAGGGATTTTTGATTGATGAGGGTCTTCGCTGGGATAGTTCAACGTTTGTTCCAGTTGTTTTTCCAACTCAGGCGTAATAAAGTGTTCTATCGTCTCTGCGTCTTCGTGAACGTGGTCAGAGGCAATGTTCAGGTATTCTGTGAGGTACAATTCCCACAAACGGTGAATACGAACCAACCTGCTGCCTTTTTTATAACCGGCATTGGTAAGTTCCCAGCCTTGTGAATGCTTCCTGAAATATCCTTGCCGGGTTAGTTTTGCCAGGTGGCCTTTTAGTTTGGATTCGGGCATAGGCCTTCTTCTAATAAGGTCCGTGGCGGTCATTGAACTGGTAAAATCTTTCCGATCTTCCCCGATATGATAACCGGCTTTTATGATATTTTCTTCATTGATCATCAGGCGAATACGACGTTGTTTGATCATGTATTGTAAAATACCCTTTTTAGGAGCAAAGAAAAAGCTGATAAAAGCAAATACACTGGCTACCACGACGATCCATGGGCCTGTCGGCATGGAAGGGTAGAGGTAAGATACCAGCGCCCCGGTAAACCCCGAAACAGCACCAATGACAGCTGCCATAATGATCATCAGCTTGAGATTGTCCGTCCAGAAGCGTGCCGCTGCTGCCGGTGTGATCAACATAGCGGCCATAAGTACAACCCCAACCGCCTGTATACCAATAACCACGGCCAGTACCGTTAATGAAGTCATGAGGAAATCCAGGCGTTTAACGGGCAGGCCCATAGAAGATGCATACTCCCGGTCGAAACAGACCAGGGCAAATTCTTTAAAAAGAAAGGAAACGGTGAGCACCATTAACAAGGCAATAGCAGAAAAGATAATAACATCGCTTCCCAGCATCGCGGCGGCTTTTCCAAAAAGAAAGTGATCCAGTCCGCTCTGATTTGCGTTGCCGCTATGTTGTATAAAAGTAAGCATTAATATGCCCAGACCAAAAGTAACGGAAAGCACCATTCCTATTGCCGTATCCTCTTTAATCCTGGAGTGCAGGGTTATTTTGTCGATCAGGATCATCGACAGCCATCCGGCCAGAAAAGCGCCGGGAATGAGAATCAAAGGATCTTTGGCGCCTCCAATCATAAAAGCCAGGCAAATACCGGGCAACACTGAATGAGCTACGGCATCACCTACCAGGGCTTTTTTCCGAAGGAATGTAAAAGCACCGATAATAGCCGAACTGCTGGTGAGCAATATGCTTCCCAGCACTACCGTCCGTACGTTGGGGTCGCTTAAACTAAGGAAATCTATTATCTGCTCGTACATATTATTTGGTCTCTCTTGCCGGAAGCCCTTCTCTTTGCAACAGGTTTCCTATTTCCGTTAATAAGGTCAACTTGCCTCCATAGGTTTTTTGTAACAGTTCCGAGGTAAATACCTCAGTGACCGGGCCGCTTGCTACCAATCTGGTATTCAGCAATAAAATCCACTCGAAGTATTTTATTGCCGATTGCAGGTCGTGATGTACCACGACGACAGTTTTCCCTTTACCGGTCATTTCGTGCAGCAGGTCTATGATCGCATTTTCTGTGGCGGCATCCACCCCGGCAAACGGTTCGTCCATGAAATACAGATCAGCATGTTGCGCAAGGGCACGGGCCAGGAATACGCGTTGTTGCTGACCACCGGAGAGCTCGGATATCTGTCGTTTACTGAATTTTTCCATGCCTACCTTTTGCAGGGCATCCATGGCGAGCTCTCTGTCTGCTTTGCGAATTCTTTTAAACATTCCGGCATCAGAATATCGGCCCATTAAAACCACATCAAATACAGAGGCAGGAAAGTCCCAGTCAACAGAGCCTCGTTGTGGAACATAACTTACCCGCTTCCTGACTTCATCGAGCGGTTTATCGAATATTTTGCTGTAGCCGCTACTTGGCTTGATCAATCCCATAATAGTTTTGATCAACGTTGACTTACCGGCACCATTCGGACCAATAATGCCTGTTAAGGAACCGGCCGGTATGGTAAGGTCGATGTCCCAAAGAACAGGTTTTTTGTGATAGGTAACAGTAAGGTCGTGTATTTCCAGTACCGGGTTTTTTGCTTCTTTAATCATAATCCATCATCTTAAGGCCTCAACAATAGTGGTGACATTGTGTCGTACCATGCCCACATAATTTCCTTCAGGTGTTCCCGATTCCCCCATTGCATCGGAAAACAGGCTGCCACCAATTTTTACTTCATGGCCTTTTTCCCGGCAACCTTCAATCACCGCCCTTAGCGCTTTATCAGAAACTGAAGTTTCCACAAAAACTGCCTTTATTTTTTTTTCAATAATAAAATTAACCAATCTGATCACATCCTGAAGTCCTATATCGGATAGGGTAGAAATGCCCTGGAGGCCCCTTACATCTATACCGTAAGCCTCGCCAAAATATCCGAAGGCATCATGTGCAGTGATCATAATGCGTTGTCCTTCCGGGATTTTTTTCAACTCGGAAGCCACCCATTGATCGAGCGAATCCAATGCGCTCAGGTAGGTTTTCATATTTTGCTCGTAATAAGCCGTATTCAAGGTATCTGCTTCAGCCAACACTTCCCCCGCATAACGAACAGCCTGCGACCAAAGTTCCACATCAAACCAAATATGTGGATCGGGAGCATTTTCATAAGTGTCGCTTTGCCGTATGCCAGATGTCTTCAGCCCGTCAGCAACAGCATATACCTGCTTGGTCCTTTTTAACTTTTCCAGTATTTCACCCATCTTTCCTTCAAGGTGAAGGCCGTTGTAGAAGATCATATCCGCATCGCTCATCAGGGTAAGGTCTCCTTGTGTAGCTTTGTATAGGTGAGGATCTACACCAGGCCCCATTAATGTATTTACTTCAACACTATCTCCCGATATTTGCTTTAAGGCATCGCCAATCATGCCGGTGGTAGCTACAACTTTTAACTTCCCTTTATTTTTTTCGGCTTTCGGTTGACAGGAAAAAAACAATAAAGAAATGATTAAAATGTTTATAAAATACTTTAAGAAAAAGGTCATATTGTATTGTTTATCAGTTTTTTGAAACATATAAATTACTAGCCACCTGAGCTGAAATATATAGCTCCTTTTTGTCGTTCAGGCAAATTTTCATGCTGTCGTCAAACTCCACTTTTTCCATTACGCGTATATTCGCACCGAGCTGTATATCCAATTTATCGAGGTACTGCAAAAATGAAGAGGAGGTGTCCTTCACGGCAAGAAAGTCACCTGATTCACCATCGTGCAAATCGGATAGGGGTTTCCTTGGTCTTGTTGATACTGAACCATTTTCGTCAGGTATAGGATCGCCATGTGGATCGTGTTTGGGAAAGCCCAGAAACTCGTCGAGCCGACGGATTAGCAGGGGTGACCTGATATGCTCCAATTGTTCCGCAATTTCATGTACTTCGTCCCAGTTGAAGTTTAATTTCTCAACCAAAAAGACCTCCCACAACCTGTGTTTTCTTATCACCTTCAATGCGAGCTTTATTCCTTCAGGGGAAATATTGGCTCCCTGGTATTTTTCATATTGAAGCAGCTTTTTTCTCGCCAGTCTTTTGACCATATCACTTGCAGAAGCAGGTTTTGTTTGCAGTCTGTCCGATATGGCATTGGTGGAAACAGCCTGGGTTCCGCCAACCGATAAATGGTATATGGCCTTTAAGTAATTTTCCTCGGTAAAACTTAATTCCGTTTGTGGCATACTATTATTAAACCTGTTTTAGTTAATCCTTTGAAGACCTTGTTTGATTTCATATACAAAGGTATCCTATTTTAGATGATCCTAAAATTATTTTTACAAATTACTAAATAACGAATTACAGATTAAGTAGTTGTCCTGAGAATAATGTTTTGCACCTCAATCAAGTGAGGAAAGTTCATCCAGGGCTTTAAGTAATTTTCCGGCTTCTTTATCCCAGAAAACATCATTTCCGGGCCGGGTAATATAAAAGTCTGTGTTATCCATTTCACGAAGGAGTGAAGCTGGTGGGTGGTTATAATCGATGAACAAAGCAGCGGGATAAGGAGTGCATATTTCTTCCCAGGCAGGGTTTTTAGTGATGATCATGGGTTTTTGCAAGGCCAGGCATTCATAAAGTTTTGTGGGGATGCGATTTTGAAGCGCCTTGTCCAGTTGATAAGGCAATAAAACGACATCTGATGCCATTATGGCCTCAGTGATTTCCCGGTGCGGAATCGCTTCAAGGCTTCCACAATATTCCACGAAAGGAAGGCCAGCGCTGGCTTCGTGCAATTGGTCATGAAGTTTTTTAATATGACATAAACCTATGATTTTTAAACAGATAGATGAGTCCTGTTGATGTAAAAATTTAGCTAAATTGATAGCCTGCCAAATGCCGTAATTGGCGGCAATGGTGCCGGTATACAGAAACTTTCTCAGGAATTGGCTTCTGGTTTGGGGCAATTGATCTTTTCGTAAAAAATCACTAAGCTGGGCTTTATTTTCAATTATGGTTGTTTTATTGGTTGGAATAAAGCTCATTTCTTTGGTGTAGCACTTTTCAGCGAGGAAAAAGTGGTCAAACATATGGCTGAGCGCTTTTTCACGTAGCCTTATGAGATAGGCCAAGGGCTTTTGCCATTGAGAATAATGCCTGGTGTATAAGATATTGCGATAGTAATTCTCCTGAATATCATACACGATTTTGGCGCCAAATAATATTTTGATTGCAATCGTAATTTCCAGTAATTCATGGGTGTTACATATGATTATTTCAGGCTTTACTTTAAATAGTTTTAAAAGAATGGTTATCGGAATTATTAGTCTTTGGATTGAAAGTCGCGCAACTGGTTGAATGGAGTGAAATTTAATGTGGGACCTGGCCGGTGACTTTTTTGCTGAAAAGCCTATGATATTAATGTCATATTTATTTGTTTCGGTCATTGTTGTCGCCATTTTCAAAAAGGCCCTGGGCTCTTGAAGTGGTTTAAGTGTGGAAATAATGGCGATTCTGGTTTTTGACATAGTAGCTTAATAATCGACCAAAAATACAACAGCAGTTAATGGAATTAAAAGAAATAATTGAAAAGGCTTGGGATGATCGCTCGCTGATCCAGGACAAGGAAGTTCAGATTGCGGTGAAGACCATCATTGATGAACTGGACATGGGTACTACCCGGGTAGCTGAACCTTCAGGGGATGGCTGGAAAGTGAACCACTGGGTAAAGAAGGCCGTGATCCTTTATTTTCCGATACAAAAAATGCAGGCTATTGAGGTAGGGCCTTTTGAGTTTCATGATAAAATGAAACTTAAAACAGGTTATGCCAAAAAAGGTATTCGTGTTGTACCTCATGCCATTGCAAGGTATGGCGCTTACATCAGCAAAGGTGTGGTAATGATGCCGTCGTATATCAATATCGGGGCCTATGTGGATGAAGGTACAATGGTGGACACCTGGGCTACTGTTGGTAGTTGTGCGCAAATAGGAAAAGATGTGCACCTGAGCGGTGGAGTTGGCGTTGGAGGAGTATTAGAGCCTGTTCAGGCCGCGCCGGTGATTATTGAAGATGGCGCCTTTATTGGTTCGCGATGTATACTCGTTGAAGGCGTTCGCATTGGTAAGGAAGCGGTATTGGGCGCAAATGTTACCTTGACGGCCAGCAGCAAAATTATAGATGTAACAGGTGATGAACCTGTAGAATACGAAGGAGAGGTACCTCCAAGATCCGTTGTGATCCCGGGTAGTATTCCGAAAGAATTTCCGGCGGGTACTTATTATGTGAATGCCGCTTTGATCATTGGAAAGAGAAAAGAAAGTACCGATAAAAAGACTTCGCTGAATGAAGCCCTCAGGGGGAATAACGTTTCCGTTTGATCCAGAAATTACATGGATATATCGAAACCCACCTTGTGTGGGTTTTTTTATTTCTAAAATAGAAAGATATTTGTATTTGTAAACACGAATAATATGCATAAACACTTTTATCAATTGGCTGTACTGGCACTATTGTTTTTGGTATCCTGTGGTGGGGAAGAATCGGTAATGGGCGACAGGGAATTCGAACGTGGTAATTATCAGGAGGCCATTGAGCTTTACAATGAGTATTTAAAGCTACATCCAAAGCACCTTAAAACCTTGTATAACAGGGGTAGAAGTTATGAGGCGCTTGGTCAAATGGAAAAGGCTGTGGCCGACTACAATAAAGTACTTGAAATCGATGAGGAGTATCCAAGCGCCTTGATGAGCATGGGTGAATACTACTATGACCAGGCAGAATTTGAAGACGCCTTCCTGATGTTTGACAAAGCCGTTGAATTTGCTCCCAACGATGCCATGACCTATCTCCTGAGAGGGAGGGCATACTTTAAACAGGGAGAAACTCAGGATGCCCTGAACGACTATAATAAAGCAATCAATATCAACCCCGACCTGGGAGAGGCTTATTATTTTCGCGCTGCAGTATATTTAACATTAAAGCGAAACAGATCGGCATGTAACGATTTTGAAAAGGCAATTAACCTCGGTGTTGAAGAGGCAAAAAAAGCTAAAAGCAAATATTGTAGATAGATCATAAGACATGCATACGAAAAAAGCCTTCCTAAAAAATGAAAGGCTTTTTTATGTCTCAATACAGTTGAGCAGTGTGTTCATTTTCATTTCAGTTTCCTGCCACTCCATTTCCGGATCGGAGTCAATGGTTATGCCGGCCCCTGCGAAAAACGTAGCTTCATTTCTGTGTAACTCCATACATCTCAGGTTTACAAAAAGCTGTGTATCTTCCTGCATATTTACCGGGCCGAGGTACCCGCTGAAATATTTTCTGTCCAGTGACTCTTCCTCATCAATAAATTGACTTGCAGCTTCTTTGGGCATCCCGCATATAGCTGAAGTCGGGTGTAGCAGTTCCAGCATTACACTGCCCAGCTGAGAAAAGTTCACTTCATTCATGTTGACATAAAAGTCTGTTTTGAGGTGGATCAGGTTACCTGCTTTAACGGTTTTAGGCCCTGATTCCGCAAACTCGCGCAGACGTATCTTTTTAAAGCAATTTATTATGTATCTGCTTACAAATGCCTGTTCCTCAATATCTTTTTGCTTCCATGCCGCATCACTTAATCGCATTCCGGGTTCGTAAGCCTGTGTACCAGCCAGCGCCGTGGTATAAAATGTCAGGTCAGGACTGATGCCGATCAGATGCTCCGGAGTAGCGCCGATCCAAGTGCCTGTTTCAGGAAGGGAAATAACCGATACAAAGGCATTTGGGTATTTTTCAGACAAGTTGTCGAACAGGTTCAACACATCAAATTCCTGCGGTAACTGCCTGTTCTTTGCCCTTGCCGCCACCACTTTGTCAAATCTCTTATCTCTTATGGCGTCAATTGATTTTTGAACATACTGTATAAAATGTGATTTCTCTATCCTGCTAATACCCTGCTGACCGACATGCCATCCTGGTTTTTTATCATTATCTTCTTCCTGTGTTTCCACCTGCTGTAAAAATTCATCTGCCACATACTGTTTTGAAGGATGGATGATTATTTTTTCAGGGCCTTCCTGAGATTCCTGAATATGCAGATCTGCATGGATAAAACGATCATTGTTTTTAGGATTTTTTTGATACGGGCAAAATAAAACCCCGGAAGGCAGTTGCTCCAAAGCGCTTTCCGGATTCCGACTACCGTCAAAGTCAATTATTAAATGCTTCTCATTGCTATGGGGAAGTCTCCATATGGCCAATCCATAGCCATCGTCAAGCGCCCTCTTCACAATTTTTCGGGATTGTATTGCAATCGTCCCTTTTTCCTGCTCCATGCTATTGTTTTTTCTTCATTACCGCTACGGTCAACCGGCTTATGCAAATAAGTTTATCATCTGCATTAGTGATACGCGTTTCCCAAATCTGGGTTGTTTTACCCAGGTGGATCGGTCGGGTAGTACCAAAAACGTAGCCGTCGCCTTCCTTCATGCTTCTAATGTGATTGGCGTTGATTTCCAGGCCCACACAATAAAACTTATTATTATCGACTGAAATATTGGCCGCTACGCTGCCCAATGTTTCTGATAATACCACCGATGCCCCACCATGCAACATTCTGAGGGGTTGAACTGTTCGATGATCAACAGGCATTTTTGCGGAAATATAATTGTCACCTAAATCAGTGTATTCAATGCCTAAATGGTCCACCATGGTATTTTGGCTCATAGCCTGGATATCCTGGAGGGTTACGCCGGGTTGAAACATAGTTTGCAAAAAATAGCTTTTTAAAACATATTTGAGGCAAAATAAGATAAAAATTGAAACCTAAAAAAATTTACGTCATCAGACACGGCCAGACAGAGTACAACAGAAAAGGCGTTGTACAGGGCAGGGGCATTAATGCCGAGCTAAACGAACTGGGCCGAAAACAAGCCAGGGCTTTTTATGAAAAATATAAAAAAGTCGATTTTAAGAAAGTGTATACCTCTAGTTTAAAACGATCTATTCAGTCTGTCCAGGGTTTTCTGGAAGATGATATTCCACACGAGAAAATGCCGGGCCTGGATGAGATCAGCTGGGGTGACTCAGAAGGAAAACCTTTTGATGATTACCTGAACAACAAATATGTTGAAATAGTACAGGCCTGGAGAGATGGCGATATTCATCGGAGAATGACTGGAGGTGAAAGTCCGTTAGATGTTCAGAAAAGGCAGGAGGAGGCTATGGAATACATTCTTACCCAAGATCACGAAGACCCGGTACTGATTTGCATGCATGGGCGAGCGATGCGTATTTTGCTTTCATGGCTTACCAATACGCACCTTAAAGAAATGGATAATTTCGAACATAACAACCTGGGGCTTTATCGGCTGCATTATCATAAAGGAGATATACAAATTGAATCCAGAAACGACGTAGAACATCTAAACGGATTGATTCATGAAATTCAATGATGAGGATGCCGGGGACCTGCCACCATTTTTTAAAAAATGGAACTACCTGTATGCATTTGTAATTGGCCATTTGATTTATCTCATCCTCTTGTTTTATCTTTTCACCAAAGCTTTTGAATGAAAACGCTCGACTGGATAGTACTCATTGGTACGCTGTCCTTTATCGTCATTTATGGCGTATGGAAAACGAGGGGCAGTAAAAACATAGAAGGTTACCTGAAAGGTGACAATACTATGAAATGGTGGACCATTGGCCTTAGTATTATGGCCACGCAGGCGAGCGCCATCACCTTTTTATCAGCTCCCGGACAGGCATACGATGACGGCATGCGTTTCGTTCAGTTCTATTTTGGCCTGCCCATTGCCATGGTCATTCTTTCAATCACTGTAGTGCCTATCTATCACAAACTGAAAGTTTACACGGCCTACGAATACCTGGAAAACCGATTTGACCTTAAAACCAGGGTACTAACAGCGATACTTTTTCTAACCCAACGTGGCCTGGCAGCAGGCTTTACCATTTTCGCTCCTTCGTTGATCTTGTCCACTTTACTGGGGTGGAATATCTATTATACCAATCTGGTGATTGGTTTAATGGTGATCATTTATACTGTAAGCGGCGGGACCAAAGCTGTGGCACAAACCCAAAAATATCAGATGGGCGTCATTTTGTTGGGTATGGTAGCTGCTGGAATTCTTGTGGTGAAATTGATGCCGGAAAATGTAGGTTTTGTCGATGCGCTGGAGATTGCCGGAAAAACGGGTAGGTTAAATGTAGTGGATCTCGAATTTGACCCAACAAGTAAATACAATATCTGGTCTGGATTGATTGGCGGTGGGTTCTTGGCATTGTCTTACTTCGGGACTGACCAGTCGCAGGTGGCCCGGTATTTAACCGGGAGCTCCATAGGACAGTCACGCTTAGGACTGCTCTTCAACGGTATAATAAAAATACCCATGCAGTTTTTTATTTTACTCATCGGCGCCCTGGTTTATGTCTTCTACATATTTCAACCAGCTCCGCTTTTTTTCAACAATGTAATTGAAGAGAGGACTATTCAAAGTGAAGTGGGTGCGGAATATCTCGACAAAAAGGAACGCTATGACAACATAAATACCGAAAAGAGACAATACGCCATAGGCTACCTGGAGGCGCTTGACGAGGGAAATGATCTGGAGGCCAAGAAAAAAGTGCAAGCGCTGCAACAAGCCGATAAAAAGAGTAAAGCGGTTAAAAAAGAGGCGCTCAGTGTGATTGAAAAGGCAGACCCTAATGCCGACACCAATGATACCAATTTTATCTTTCTTACATTTGTAATCAACTACCTGCCGGCCGGTTTGGTCGGGTTGATCATTGCCGTGATCTTTTCAGCCAGTATGTCGTCTACCTCATCTGAGTTAAATGCATTGGCTTCAACCACCATTGTTGATATTTACAAAAGGCTTTACAAGAAAAATGCCAGTGAACGGCACTATTTAAATGCCTCCAAGGTATTTACCATGTTTTGGGGCGTATACGCCATACTATTTGCCATGTATGCCAACAGGTTGGGTACGCTTATTGAGGCTGTAAACAAGTTAGGTTCTTTGGTATATGGCACAATACTGGGAGTGTTTTTGGTGGCCTTTTACATGAAAAATATCAAGGCGAGGGAAACATTTATTGCGGCTATTATCTCAGAATCCATTATTTTATTATGCTTCTTTTTTACAGATATCCCTTTCCTTTGGTACAATGTGATAGGAAGTTTAATTGTACTTATTGTGGCATATTTATTGAAGATATTGCGGCCGGATAGTAACATTACATCAAACAATTAAATACTTGTCGCGAAAATGCCTTCAGATAGGTGTTTTTGACGTCAAGGTTTATATTTTTGCGTAGCACAAAAAGTAATCAAACATGACCAGACCTATTTTGGTGACACTCCTATTTATTGGGGCGCATGTATCATCAATATATGCGCAGCCATTTGGCAACCTTAAGGCCGTGAATAGTAAGAATGACGAACAAAACCCCGTTATTCATCCCGATGGAAAACACCTGTTTTTTACACGCGCTTATGATTCTGCCAATGTAGGTGGTCGTCATGATAGCGGCGATATATATATGGCTGAGATTATTGGCGGGCAGCTTCAAAAGGCAAAAAATGCCGGAAAGCCGCTTAATGATCCTCGCTATAATAGCATTATCGGCTTGTCACCAGATGGGAAAACGGCCATTTTAAGTCATCAGTATGCACCAGATGGTATGGCTCCAAAAACCCAGGCATTGTCGTATTCCAATTGGCAAAATGGTAAGTGGACCGTGCCAAAGAAACTGGCAATGGATTATTTTATGAATAAATCCGGGTCAGTAACGGGAAGTGTAAGTAAGAATGGCAAAATAATGGTACTTTCACTGGATAGTTTCACTTCTCGGGGCAAAGAAGACATTTATGTATTGTTCTATGAAAATGGAAGCTGGTCGCAACCCAAAAATTTAGGTTCCGATATAAACACACCACTACAGGAAGTAACCCCTTATCTTGCCCCCGACGGAAAGACACTTTTTTATTCCAGTAATGGCTTTCAGGAAGGGAGCGGACGAAATGTCTACAAATCAGAACGGCTTGACAGCACATGGCGCAACTGGTCGAAGCCGGAGCCTTTAGGGCCGCAGGTCAATAGTATCGGTGTTGAACTGTATTTCAGGATACTGAATCAAAACTGGGCCATGATGACATCGACAAAAAACAGTGATGGTTACGGGGATTTAAGGTTGGTTCCTTATCAAAGTGGTGATGCTGTTGAGGATACTTCTTCCGTTTTCGTGGAAAACTATGAAACTTCTTTTATGGGTGAAGAGGAGATAGAAAATTCACCGGGTGAAGTATTGGTTAGGATAAAAACGTTGGATGAAGCGGATCAAAAGCCGGTAAAGAGTAGTCTTTTTGCCGAAACCACCGGAAGAGATACCATAAGTTTTGTGTTAAAGGAAGGTTTGGGAATATACGAAGCCAGTGTGCCGGACACACTGAAAAAATTGAAAGTTGAAGTTAAGGCTTCGGGATACTTATCGGCCACAGAGCAGGTTGTTATCGATCCTGACCAACAGGATAAGGTCATGTTGATTCGATTGAAGGAACTTAAAGTCGGGGCCAAAGTACAATTGGATAATGTTTATTTTGAACAATCTAAGGCGGTTTTAAAAGATGAAAGTTTCCCGGAACTTGACAGGGTGGTGGAAATGCTGAAAGAGAACCCGAACATTGAAATAAAGCTCGAAGGACACACGGATAACCAGGGAAACAGCAAGCTTAATTTGAAACTTTCCCAGGAACGGGTGGACAGGGTGAAAGAGTACCTTGTACAAAAAGGGGTTTCAGCCAAAAGGATCAAAGGAAAAGGGTATGGTGGTTCACGTCCGATTGCCAGTAATGCCAGCGAAGCCACCAGAAAACTAAACAGAAGGGTGGAATTTGTAGTTGTTAAAGACTAATTCAATTTTTAGTCGTGGGTAAATCAAAAAAGATATTTCTAGGGTTGTCGATCGTCTTTTTTCTGATTATGATCGCCATTGGGATCGATATTTCAAGAAAAACAACATTTCCCGGATCGAAGGGTTACTTAAAAGAGAGCATTATAGGCTCGGAAAGCGATAGTACTAAACAAAATTCTAAAAAAGACACGCTTGATTCGGAATAAGATATGAAAGACGACAAATCAACACAGAAAATAGATATCGACAGAATTGATCTTGAAAAGGAAAAAGAAAAAGCTGCTGATTTACCCGGTTTAATAGAGTTTGCACATACGGTGGGCGGAGCGCTCATCAGGCCTGAGGATAAAGGTAAGATCAAGGGCAGGGCAATGGCAGCTATGCGAGAGCAAACCGACCGGCAACTTGGGCAACTGTACGAACAAATGCAAACCCTAATGCATCAGGCACGGGATATTAAAAAAAGGGTGGAAATATCAGAGCGCATTTATGAAACACAGCTCAACTTTGATCCGATCATAGGCAAAACATACTACCTCTATGAAAAGGAGGACGGTTCTGATGTGCTATCAATGATCGCTCCTGGCGAATGGGGAGACAAACTACCTTTTAAACAATACCTGGCCTCTGTAACACTATTATCCGATCATACCTGGGAAGTAAATAAAGGTCAGAAGTAGGATGGTTTTGAGCATGGAGGCCTGTTCTAATCCCAGTTACATGAAGATTTTCAGGAAAGTATCAATTATCAGGTTTTTCAATCTTTCTTTTTCCCCTGGCTTAGCGCCCTTTGACACCCTTATTACAATATTTTTTAAGTTAACGTCGTTTACTTTATTAATATTCAGTGTTTTATAAAAACATCCATTTGAACAATCCCCAAACCATTTTCATCCTGAATAGGTCTTACAGCAATAATTCTAGAATTATTATATACATCAGTGAATGATTTTCTGCTGATGCGTTGCCTTTTATTACCTTTTTCCAGAACGTAATACTGCATGCGGCCGCTCGCATTGGACACTGCGCTATAAATAGCATCATAGTCGAAACTTACAGGGGATGGAACAAATGAAAAGTTGCTTTTAGTCATGGAAGTCTTTTTCAAATTCTTTTATAACAAGTCGGTCCTGAATCAAAATATAGTCCTTGATTGTCATGTATGCTGCATCCGGAACAAGGCCGAATTCCTTTTTTAAGTCAGCTATTAGTTTATTCAGCGCATTGATGCAGTCCCTGGTTTCTGCAACGCTTTTACATGCTTTAGCAGGAGGAAGCTGTTTTTTGATTTTTCTAAAACCCCAATATGCGCGATAAGTGTTTAGCGCTTTACTCATAGTTATACGTGTAATATTGCACCAATATATAATTAAAATAGCAAAAATAAAAATATATGTGTGTAAAAATACACAATTTATAGATCAATTTTTCTTCAAACAGAGGTCGGATTGGGCGTGTTTAAGGCAGTTTTTCCGCGGGGTTTTTAAACGTAGGGAAATGTAAAGTTCTGGATATCGTGCAAATTTACACTAGTTGCCCAGGGCGTTTTTGGTCACCCAGTAGCGGTATCCTATCATCGCTTTTTCCCAGGTTTTAAGTTGAGTTAAATCCCTATGCTTGAAACTCGGCATGATCACTTTGTTGATCCGGGCTAATGTTTTAAAGATTTGCGTCTTCATAAATGCAAAGTAAATAGTTCTCCGCTTTTTTAACAGAAAAATATACAGGAATGATTTTTACCGAAAGAATCCGACACTTACCGAGTAGATGACAAGGTTCACCTATATAATATGGTTATAGTTATTTCCAGTGTGTACTTTAGCAGCTGTAAAATCAAAAAACCAATGACATGAGTGCAATCGTAAAAAACAAAAAAGCATTGACCGGTATAATTTTCGTATTGATCGGAATCGTATTGGTAATTGATAATTTGAATCTATTTCCCGGAATATTCCCGTATTGGTTTTTTTCCTGGCAAATGATTTTAATTGTAATAGGCATCGTAGCCCTATTGACCAATGAGAACCTCACACCGGGAATTATTTTGATCGCCATCGGCGTATTCTTTCTACTTCCCGATATTTTTAATTTTGCATGGGATATTTTAGGTGATTTCTGGCCATTGATTTTTGTTTTGATTGGATTGAGCCTATTGCTTGATCGTAGTCGTCGTCATTCCAGAAGACATTCAAGCGCTACTATTGATGAAAATGATGATGGTTATCTGAACGAATTGGCAATATTCGGTGGTGGGGAAAAAGTAATTACCACCGAGGCCTTTAAAGGTGGCAAATTGACTGCCATTTTCGGAGGTAGTGATATTAATATGTTACCGAGTAAACTTGCTGAGGGTACGCATGTGCTGGAAGTATTTGCCATGTTTGGAGGCTGGTCAATCGTTTTACCGGAGCATTGGCAGGTTAAAGTAGAAGTGACCCCTCTTTTTGGTGGTTTTAGTGACGAGCGACATAAATATACCGAGAGCTTCACTGATCATACGAGAACATTAATTATTAAAGGCTTTGTGTTATTTGGCGGCGGAGAAATTAAAGGCGTAAAATCCAAATAAAATGCAACACCCGGTATTAAGCAATAAGCGCATATTGATACTGTACTATGTACTTTGGGTATTGATCATTGCTGGCAATTCCTTAATTCTAATAAACTATCTGAATTATGAGGTGTTGCCATCGATCATTGAATCGACCGTTTCATTTATATTATTCAGTTTATTCGGTCTCGGTTTATGGTACATGGAACGCTATACCAATGTTTCGGCCGGAGCCCAGTGGGATCAGTGGATGACCCACTTTGGGGCAATGGTACTTGGAATTGTGACCTGGTTAGGCCTGCAGTACGTAATATTAACAAATCTTGGGCCGCATAGTGGTTTCTTTAAAGATACTTTTCTCAGCGCCCTTCCCATAAAAATAAGTACCGGCGTATTGTTTTGGATTTTGATCACTCTGGTATTTTATGTTTTCAGTTACCATGACAAATTACATGACAAATTACTGATGGAGGCTAAACTGAAGGAGAATATCCAACAGGCGGAGCTTGAACGTATAAAATCTCAAATTAATCCACATTTCTTATTTAATAGTCTTAATTCAATAAATGCCCTTGTACTTATACAGCCAGTCCAAGCCAGGGATATGATTGTAAAACTATCAGATTACCTGAGGAAATCGCTTCAGGTAAAGGCAGATCAGATACATTCATTTCAGGAAGAGTTATCTAATTTGTTAAACTATTTTTCTATTGAAAAGATAAGATATGGCGAAAGACTTGAAATTAATACTGAAATCACTAAACCCTGTTTCGAAGCTCAACTTCCCAGTATGATTCTGCAACCCTTAATGGAAAATGCCATTAAGTACGGTGTGGAAAGCGCAATAAATACGGCCAGTATTGCCCTGTATGCCAAAATGAGGGATAATGAACTGGTAGTTATAATAGAAAATTCAATTGAAGGGAACAATATGCGAAAAGGCACAGGTAAAGGCCTGAACCTAATTCGTGAAAGGCTGCAATGGGTATATGGAGAGTTGGATTTATTGCAAATTATTAAAAAGGAAAATACATTTACCGTGGAGTTGCGAATACCGCAACAGGTACCGGAAAAGCATCTGGTGGCCAGTTAAAGAAAATCAAGCAACAGCCTTACCATGAAAGCATTGATAGTTGAAGATGAACCCCTGGCAAGACAGCTCATTGCGCAGTATCTATCTGTTGAGAAACAAATCTCTGCTATTTTGGAAGCTTCAAACGGTTTCGATGCTGTAAGGATCATCAATAAGGAACATCCCGATATTGTTTTTTTAGATGTAGAGCTGCCAAAATTAAATGGCATGGAGGTTCTGGAATTAATTGATTTCCAACCGGCTATTATTTTTACTACAGCTTATGATCACTACGCCATTTCGGCATTCGAAAAAAATGCAGTTGACTATTTGTTAAAGCCTTTCTCTGAAGATCGTTTTCGTCAGGCATTAGGAAAAGTATTGAATAATGAATTTACCGGGATCAAGGATTTAAAAAATGAAATGCCAGGGACTATAGAGCGAGTAGTGGTACGCACCGGGAATAAAATAAAAGTCATATATATAGATGAAATAAAATTCCTGGAGGCTCAGGACGACTATGTAAATATCGTTATGGAAGGCGAGCGCCATCTCAAGCACCAAACAATGAAATTTTTCGAAAGGAATTTACCCGAAAAAGATTTTATTCGAGTTCACCGTTCCTACATTGTAAATGCCAACTGTATCGACCAGATCGAGAACTATGAAAAAGATCAATACCTGATAACCATAAAAGAAAATAACAGCCAAAAAATACCAGTGAGTAAAACAGGATATAATAAATTGAGGAATGCCTTAAATTTCTAGAATTCATTTTATGCTTTGGTTAAAATACTTTGCCAATCACATTTTTGTGTATTTTTCAGAAGTGCCACTTATGAAAATCATCTTTCACATGGTTTTTTAGGAATAGATGTTCACACTCGTTTTTTGAATATTTTGGATGGTGCATTTTTGCAGGGGGACATTAAGATGTGGAAGGAGAACTATCCAAGTCTTATATTTGCTTTTTTTGGCCTGATCACTATTTCTTCATTTTCTGTGCTTCAGGCGCTGGAAATCAAGGCCTCTTTTGAGCTTATTGAGTCAGAAGACGATTATAGCAAAACCACTGTTCATGATATCCTTCAGGGTAGCGATGACTTCATCTGAATGGGTGCAGTAGACGGACTGTACCCGTTCAATGGTAATTCCTTCAATATTTATAGTCATAGAATAAGCGATTCGTCATCACTATCCAGTAATACCATCATATCTATTTTCGAAGACAAATCAGGTCATATTTGGGTAGGAACCCAGGAAGGTGGCTTGAACAGGTTCCATAAAGTGTATCAGGCCTTTGATCATTTTTCCCAGCAAAGTGAAGGAGGATTTGATTCCAGTAATGCCTGGAAAATAGATCAGGATTCAAAAGTCAGATTGTGGATAGGCACGTGGGGTTTTGGTTTATACATGATCCCAAACCACGAAGCGCCTACTCAGGAAATAGAATTTATTAACTATAAACATGATAAGGAGAACTTGACGAGTATTTGCCATAATATCGTTAGAAAAGTTTTTGAAGAAAGCAAGGGAAGAGTATGGATTGGGACATAAGGCGTAGGCTTGAATTTATTTGTAGAATCCACTAACAGTTTTAAAAGGTATATGCATGATCCTGATTTGCCCAATAGCCTTAACCATAATAGTGTTTACGATATTCTGGAAGGAAGCGTCGGAAGTTTGTGGTTAGGTACAAATGGAGGAGGGCTGGATCATTTATATTAATACAGGAGATTTTAAAACTATTATCATGAAAGCATCGACTATATCAATAGTATTGTGCGTTGCGATAATGATTTATGGATTGGGACTGAAAACGGATTGGTATGGTTTAACCGAAAAAAGGAAGGTGGGGTAAATGGATTTAATAAATTCGACGCTCAGGCTATCAAAATGAATGATGAGCCGCCATAAATGAAAATTTACAGTGAAAGTAAACGCTTCGACATAGCTTTAACAAATAAAGATAAGGTGAAGCTTTCATGTAAAGACAACTATATCACCATTGAATTCGCTTCACTGGATTATATTGATCCGGGGAGTAACAACTTCAGGTACAAACTCGAAGGGTTTGATGCTGAGTGGATATTAAATGGGAATCGTTCATACGTCAGTTACACAATCCTGCCCGGTGGAACCTACACTTTCCGCATTACGGGAAGTAATAATGATGGGGTATGGAATGAAGAAGGAGCTGAATTAAAACTGATTCTCACTCCACCGTGGTATAAAACATGGTATTTCAAAGTTGCCCTGGTGTTGTTTATTGCCTCAATGATCTATATCATTTTCAGTATACGCCTTAGAATTTGGAAAAACCAGAAGAAATTGCTCAAGCAAAAAGTTACATAGCGCACCCTTGAAATAGCCAAAAAAAAACAAAGAAATCCAACAGAAGGCAGATAAGCTCCTTGAGGCCAACGAGAAGATTAAGGGCATTAATGAAAACTTTGCACGGATCGTTGAGCAAAGACGTACCAGACTTAAAAAAATCAACCAGGAGCTTGTGTCAATTAACCAGCAACTGGATATGTTTCCCTACAAAACCAGTCATGACTTTAGAAGCCCCATCACAACACTTCTTGTGTTGAGCGCGGTAGCCCGATATGAATTGGAAAACACTGCTGAAGACCGGGCCATTAGGCTATTTAACTGTGTGAAAGAAACGGCTACCGCAATGGACAAGCTGCTCGAAAAGCTCAACTAAACGCATCTTATTCCCTCTTCACCGGTAAAAAATGAAGAAGTGGACCTGCATCAATTGGTTCATGGGCTTATGGAAAAATTTAATTTTCCCAATGAGCAAATAAAGTGGCAGTATGAAATTAACTTACCCACTAATATCATTAAAATTGATTGTTCAATCGCATTATTTACTGCTATCGATTATTTGGTCGAAAATGCCATTGATTTTGCCAGGAATCCGTCTGAACTTCAAATTAGTATTTTGATAAATGAGTTGAGTAGTAATCTTCTGAAATTATGATATCTGACAGTAGTGATGGCCTGAAACATGAAATTGTACCCTGGCTATTTGATATGTACTATCGGGGAAGTATGCGTTCGAAAGGTAAGGGTTTAGGGTTGTACGTAGTTAAAAAAGCGGAGGAAAAATTGAAAGGTAAAATTAACGTTGACCAAACAAGCTCCAAAGGCGCGACCATTATTATGACCATTCCGTTTACAAGCATTGAACAGAAAAAGGCGGTAATCTCTAAGTAATTAAAAAAACCCTGCTGTTAGGGCAGGGTCTTTTGGCATATGTGCCTATGGTTCAGGAAATGAGTGCTTTTTATTGCACAAACTGTGCAGTTTCAGTTGAGTCTTTCATTGCTACTGTTGAGGATTCACCTTGTTGGATAGTGTTTTGAACAACATCAAAATAGCCTGTTCCAACAAAAGACTGGTGTTTTACAGCTGCGAATCCATCTTTTTGTAGGGCAAATTCACGTTCCTGCAACTCGGAATATCCTGCCATACCTCTTTCCCTGTAGGCTTTCGACAACTCAAACATTGAAGTATTCAGAGCATGGAAGCCTGCAAGGGTAATAAACTGGAACTTATATCCCATTTCTGCCAGTTTTTCCCTAAAGCCCAGCATTTCATTGCGTGTGAGCTTAGATGCCCAGTTAAACGATGGCGAACAGTTGTAGGCCAACATTTTATTCGGGAATTTTTCATGGATTGCCTCGGCAAATTCACGCGCCTCGCCAAGATCGGGATGTGAAGTTTCCATCCAAAGTAAATCGGCATATGGCGCATATGAGAGTCCTCGGTCAATACCTTGCTCAATACCACTTTTCACGTTGAAGAACCCTTCTTTACTTCGGCCTCCTGTTAGGAATTTGTGGTCACGTGGGTCGATATCGGCGGTTAGCAGACCTGCTGCATCGGCATCGGTACGGGCAATCAAAATGGTGGGCACTCCCATTACATCACTGGCCAGCCGGGCTGCAATCAACTTATTTATGGCTTCTTGTGTAGGTACAAGTACCTTGCCGCCCAGGTGTCCACATTTTTTGGCTGATGAGAGTTGATCTTCGAAGTGTACGCCTGCCGCACCGGCCTCGATCATGCTTTTCATAAGCTCATAAGCATTGAGGTTACCACCAAACCCGGCCTCTGCGTCTGCTACGATCGGTACTACCCAGTCCTTCTCACTGACTCCGTTTACAGAATCAATTTGCATTCTACGCAGTAGCGCCCCATTAATTTTTTTTATAACAGCCGGTACAGAATTAACCGGGTATAAAGATTGATCCGGGTACATTTCTCCTGCCAGGTTGGCATCGGCAGCTACCTGCCAGCCACTTAAATAAATGGCTTCCAAACCAGCAGAAACTTCCTGTACAGCCTGATTACCTGTCAGTGCGCCGAGCCCAGCTACAAACGGCTGCGATTTTAGCTTTTTCCATAAGGTCTCGGCGCCCCGCTTTGCCAGTGTATACTCTATTTTAATGGGGCCTCTGAGGTTGATCACCTCTTCTGCGGTGTAGGGCCTTTCCGTGTTTTCCCATCTTGGGTTTTCAGCCCAATCTTGTTTCAGTTCATTGATCATATGTTGCTTTTCCATAGTAAATAGTATTGTTTTGTTCTTTGATTACTCTATTTCTTCGTATGCCGGCAGCGTAAGGAAATCGATGAATTCCTCTGATTTTACCAGTTTGTCAAAAAGTGAAATGGCTTCCGGGAACCTTCCTTTTTCATAATTTTCATGTCCGACATAGTCTTTGATCTTATCCAGTTCTTCTTTCAACAATTCCTTGAATAATTCATAGGTGATGGTTCGGCCGTCCATTAGCTTCGATTTGTTTTTAATCCATTGCCATATTTGTGTTCTTGATATCTCAGCCGTTGCCGCATCTTCCATGAGATTATATAAGGCTGCACAACCCACACCACGAAGCCAGCTTTCGATGTACAACACACCTACATTGATGTTCATTCTAAGGCCATTTTCAGTAATGGTTCCATCGGGAACTTCAACCAGGTCGGCAGCAGTTACATGTACATCATTCCGTTTTTTGCTCAATTGATTTTTCTCAGGCATATAAGTGTCGAATATTTCCAAAGCCACGGGTACAAGGCCGGGGTGAGCAACCCAGGTTCCGTCATGTCCGTCTTTTACTTCCCTAAGCTTATCCTCCTTCACTTTATTTATGGCGATTTCATTGGCATCGGTATTGTTTTTTATAGGTATTTGTGCCGCCATACCACCAATCGCCATGGCGCCACGCCGATGACAGGTTTTGATCACCAATTGTGCATAGCTTCTCATAAAGGGTACAGTCATGGTTACCTGCGCGCGTTCTGGTAGTACAAAACCCTCAAGATTTCTGAATTTTTTGATATAAGAGAAAATATAATCCCAGCGGCCGCAATTCAGGCCAGCCATGTGGTCTTTTAGTTCATAAATGATCTCGTTTAATTCAAACGATGCCAGAATTGTTTCGATCAGTACTGTTGCTTTGATAGTACCTTTTGGTATACCGAGGTACTCCTGAGCAAAAACAAAGACATCATTCCACAACCTTGCTTCTAAATGGCTTTCCAGTTTGGGCAGGTAGAAGTAAGGGCCCGTACCATTTTCCATTAGTTGATTGGCGTTGTGAAATAGATACAACCCGAAATCAACAAGGCTGCCACTCATGGGTTCGTCATCAAATAAGATATGCTTTTCCTCTAGGTGCCATCCTCTCGGACGAACAATAAGGGTGGCAATTTCATCATTGAGTGAGTATGACTTGCCATTATCAGGATTTACGAAGTCGATCTTCCTTCGAATCGCATCCATCAGATTGATATGGCCTTCTATATTATTGGTCCAGCTCGGTGTGTTGCTATCTTCGAAATCTGCCATAAACACCTTTGCACCCGAGTTCAGTGCATTGATGATCATTTTTCGATCTACCGGCCCGGTAATTTCCACTCTTCGATCCAGCAGGTCTTCAGGAATAGGCGCTACTTTCCAGTCGCTCTCACGGATATGTTTTGTATCAGGCAAAAAGTTTGGCATCACGCCTTTATCAATCTCCTTTTGTCTGGTTTTCCTTTCTTCGAGGAGATTTTTTCTGCGTTTGTTAAACCTTTTGTGCATTTCACCCAGAAAAGTCAATGCTTCCTTACTAATGATCCGCTCATAGTTGGTGCGATGTGCTCCTGTAACACTAATGTGTTCGGGGCAGGTGAATGGTCTTTCTAGAGTGTCTTGTGTCATATTTATAGCTCTTTTTATTTCGCGAACACCCAAACATAAGCATAAATCCATAAATAGCGAAATTTCGCTAAATATTTTTTAAAAAAATTATTAAGGCATCAAATAGGCCTGTAATCCGCTTCAAATGAAGAAATTGAATATGTTGTATTATCCAGTTTCTGTAGTTGTGACATCGAATTGAATATTATGTATGATAAATGGGATAAAAGAAGATCGTTTATTGTGGCAGGCTCACTTTAAATACTGTGGCAGAATTTCCCAGTGATCTGAAGGTGATCTTTCCGCCGAGTTTATTGGCCACAATTTTCGTTTCATATAAGCCAATACCATAAACTTTTATGGGTTCCGTAGTTTTTGTAAACAAATCGAACAACTGGACATGGAGCTCTTTGAGGATACCCATTCCGTTGTCCTGTACTGCTGTGTAGAAACTATTGTTTTCATCATCAAATCCTGCTTAGGTAGCAATGATCTTGTTCTTTTTGCCGCGCTCAATAAATTTGATACTGTTTTCCAGTAGATAAAAGGGATTTACCTTGATCAACCGGGCATCAGTAATAATAACACGATTGTTTTCCACTTTAAGCTGAAAATCAATTTCATTGAAATGTGGGGTTTTATTATAGTAATCCAACACTTCGTGAAACAATGTCATAAAATCAGCGGGTTTTTTATCTATTTGGATGAGGTTGATTTCCTGAATGCGGAATAAGCGATCAAAAATATAATCCATTTTGAATGCCTAGCTTTCGATCATTCCCGAATATTTTTCAGCATTTATCGAATGTGCATCGTGATGATTAATACCAACATTACATGGCCCCAAAATAGATGCAACCGGTCCTCGTAAATTATGTGCCGATCGATAAATAAGCTTATATAGTGAAATAATTCCTTTGTTGTTTAACTAATTTTCTTATGTTTGTGTCATTTCGCGAATAGGCAATCCCGTACAATAAACCACATTTGAGTAAGAAACACTACTCACGATGAACCGGTCACATAAGCTTGAAAACGTTATGTCGATCGGGCTACAATTATTTTCTGCCTGATCAAGGATTGTTGATGGACGAAATTGTTGAGCAAGCAGGACTTGGTAGGCCAGTAGTGAACAAATGGCGCCAACGTTTTCGCCAATCAGGGCTTGATGGCTTAAAGGATGCCCCCCGAAGAGGAAAGCAGAAGGTAATTACTGCTGAACAACAAGCGATGGTGATTGAAAAGGCATGTATAAAGCCTGATGGAGGATACACCAATTGGTCACAAGAACGCATTGCCAAAGAAGTAGGGATAAGCCAGTCAAAAGTTTTTCAGATTTTTAAACAAGCAGACCTGAAACCACATAAGACTGCGTATGGTGTGGTAAGTCAAAAGACCCTGGATTTGAAAAGAAAATGACCCATATTATTGGGCTCTATATGTCTCCCCCGGAAAATGCCATATTGATGTGCGTAGATGAAAAAACCCAAACAAAAGCCCTGTACCGTACCCAGCCAGAACTGCCATTAACATCAGGAAAGCCATAAAGGCAAACAGCAACTTACAAACGCAATGGCGCTATCTCGTTGATTTCAGCGATTGCCGTACATTCCGGGGAAGTGACCGCTGGGACGATCAAGTCCAATAACGCTGAAAACTTATTGAAATTCTTAAAGGCCCTCGATAGGAAATACCGAAACAAAAAACTACATATCATAGCCGATAATACCTCCTTCCATAGCCATAAGGATTTAAAGCGTTGGTTAGAAGTAAAAAGAAAAATCCAAATGCACTTTACCCCCAAGTATTCCCCGTGGTTGCATTAAGTCGAAATCTGGTTCAATATTTTAACAAAAGATGTTGTCAAAGGAGGCATCTGGCAGTCCTCTGAACAACTGGCTTCACAACTCATCGAATACGTGAAAACCTACAACCAAACAAGGGTCAAACCCTTCAAATGGACTAAGCGCTTAAAATTAGTTGACATATAAAATAATTATAACACAAGCCTGGACATTTCACCAACCTGAGTTCCCAGCCACAGCCATTTTTTATCATCTTTACTCAAGTTTCGCACATTG
>DNTA01000284.1 GCA_003500135.1 Cytophagales bacterium
TGGTGGTTGAGTATGGTAATGGCAGCCGCGATGAATTTGAATTGAGATACAATTTCTCACGTAGGAGCGGTTCCCGAACATTGGATTTAAGAGGAGGTAACCGCGTAATCAAAAAGATCATTTTCTGGTATGATTCCAAAAATGTTTCGCGCAGACGAGCTACCTTATCGGTTTACGGAAGATAATTGGTTGTACATTTCATATAAACAATCCCATTGTCAATTTGATGGTGGGATTTTTTTATGCCGTTTTAAAAAAATAACGAATCAGTGCAACCTAATTCAACTTCCCGGGATCAAAGGAATTGAAAACAATGTTTAACAAAACAAATCAACAATGGAAATTCCAATAATGGGCATGGTCACCGGGATGGTCATCAACTTAATCTTTTGGGGAGCCGTCGCTTTTTCGGTTTATTATATCATAAAAACCAGAAACCGTGAGCGCATGGCAATGATTGAAAAGGGTGTGGACATTTCACAGCTTTACGACAAAAAGGAAAGAGCTAACCTGGCGATGAAATGGGGAATGTTCTTCGTAGGAATATCATTTGGTGTGTTAGTTGGTTATTTGTTAACTACACAATTAGGTTTAAATGGTGTGGTATCATTCACATCCATGATATTGCTTTTTGCCGGCGCAAGCCTTATCTTATTCCACCGTTACAACAGTAAACAGGTAACGGAATAAAGCCTATGGATGACACCCTTATCCAACGCGTTCAAAACGGCGATGCGGAGGCATTCCGGGACCTGGTAGAAAAGTACCAGGACTTCGCCTACACGATGGCAATAGGTATTGTGCGCAACGCCCCTGTTGCTGAAGAAGTGGTTCAGGATGCTTTTTTGAATGCGTATAAGGGGATCAATAGCTTTAAGTTTCAGTCCAAGTTTTCTACCTGGTTTTACAAAATTGTTTACCACCAGGCGCTAAAGAGTGTGCGAAAAAAGCGGTTGGAAACAGTACCGGCGGAATCGATCAACTGGGAGTATATGTCGGAAGGCAGTGTAGCAGACGGTTTGCTGGCGCTCAACGCAAAAGATCAGCAAACCTACATCAACCGGGCGCTGACGCGGTTGAGTCCTCAACAGGGTACCGTTTTACGCTTGTTTTATCTCGATGAGTGTCCGTTAAAAGAGATCAACGAGATAACGGGAATCGGATTGAGCACTATTAAATCATTACTGCATCGCGGCCGCAAGCAGTTTTACAACGAATTACAGGCATTGCTCAAAGATGAGGCAAAATCGATAATGTGATGGAAAAGGAATTTAACAAAGACGACCAGTTTAAAAATCTTATCAAAAAGGGGGGGCTTCAAAAACCTTCCAGAGGCTTCACCGACCGTACTATGGAAATGGTGTATGAAGCTTCTATACAAAAGGGCCAAAACAGGTTCACTAAAAACCCATGGCTTTATTTGGTGCTGGCCCTGGCCACCCTTCCTCTTGCCTTATCCTCCACTTTAGAGGTATTTACGTTCAATATGGCACAGTTTGAAAGTGTAGGCGATATTTATTTTAAAATACTTACGTACCTTGTCGTAGGAATATTTTGCCTGATCATCCTTTTTCAGCTCGATCATTACATCCGTTATACGTTTGAACGCAAAAAATCAAGGCAGGTCAAAATGGGATATTAGTTCTCTTTGATTTAGTGTTTTAGTTCTGTTCGGCGAACAATTTAAACCGTTGCAAAAGAAATGGCCAGCCAAAATCAGAGGCCATAGCTTCCCGGAAACTTTCATGGCCCTCTCCATGGTTCCCAAATTGATCATGAATCAGGGTTAGTTCGGTTTTATCCGATTGCATGCCATTAAATGATAATTTCACCAAACTTGCTTTGGAGGCATCCGGAACGGGCTCCCTTTTTGGGCTTATTTGCCATGAGAATGACAAGGTTTTGCCTTTAATCATTTCCACTATCCGGCCCCAGTCAATTCGAAAACCATCCGGCCCTATTTCGGTACATAGTTCACCCACGTCTTTGCCTAAAAATATCCTTTCGAGTTTATCCTGCGACCAGGTATACGAAGCTGGCCACCAGAGGTCAAAGTTGTTTAAAAAGTTGTCAAAAGCGTCAGTATGCGGTATTTGAATGGTCTTTTTTATTTCGATATCGGGCATAAGTATTGGGTTTTCAATGAATGATAAATGATCAATATACTGTTTTTTGCCCACTTGCCGGAAGCGGCGGTATGACGATTTCATCACTTTTTTGTTAATTGCGCCGTTAGTCGAATTAATGTTAGTATTTTTCAACCCACTTTTTATGATCGAGCTGACCGTACTGGACTACATACTTATTATTTCATTTTTCTCCATTTCCATCTTTATAGGCTTTTGGGTTTCAAAAAAGTCAGGGAAAAACGCGGCGGAATTCTTTTTATCGGGCAGAAGGATGCCCTGGTGGCTTCTCGGCCTGTCGATGGTGGCAACTACGTTCAGCACGGATACGCCTAACCTGGTTACGGATATTGTTCGCACCAATGGAGTAGCCGGTAACTGGGTTTGGTGGGCTTTTTTGCTTACGGGAATGCTGACGGTCTTCATTTACGCCCGGCTTTGGCGAAAATCGGGGGTCACTACCGATATCGAATTCTATGAATTGCGCTATGGTGGGAAGCCCGCAAGGTTCCTCAGGGCCTTTAGAGCTGTATATCTCGGTGTGCTCTTCAATGTGCTTGCCATGTCTGCCGTTACACTAGCGGCCATCAAGATCGGACAGGTGATGTTGGGGCTAACGCCAATTGAAGTAGTGTTGATTGCCGGGGTTATCACGGTGATCTTTAGTGCGGCAGGTGGTTTTAAAGGTGTCGTTTATACCGATTTCCTCTTGTTTTTTGTGGCTTTCGCCGGAAGTATTGGCGCTGCCTATTACTGTGTAAACCTGCCCGAAGTAGGAGGGCTTTCTGCATTAATCGAACATGAACAGGTCAATACTAAACTGGGCTTCTTGCCCGATTTCACAGATACCCAGTCGTTGATTATGCTTTTAATCATTCCATTGGCGGTACAGTGGTGGAGCGCCTGGTATCCCGGATCGGAACCCGGTGGAGGGGGCTATATCGCCCAGCGAATGCTGGCTTCAAAAAGCGAAAACCATGCTATCGGGGCAACGTTTTTTTTCAATATTATGCATTACGCCTTACGTCCCTGGCCCTGGATACTCGTGGCAGTGGCTTCACTGGTGATCTACCCCGACATAGCCAGTCTACAGATAGCCTTCCCGGAGGTAGAAGCCGATAAGCTTGGACACGATCTGGCATATTCGGCTATGCTGACCAAATTGCCCGCCGGTTTGTTAGGGCTGGTGCTTGCTTCCCTTGTTGCCGCTTATATGTCAACCATTTCCACACATCTCAACTGGGGCGCTTCTTATATCGTTCACGACTTTTACGTTCAGCATGTACACCCTTCAGCTTCGCAAAAAGAGCTGGTGGTGGCCGGTAGGATCGCTACGGTGGTGTTAATGGCCATTAGCGCAATGCTAGCTTTATATCTCAATAACGCCCTTCAACTGTTCAATATCATTCTGATGTTTGGCGCCGGAACGGGCCTTATTTTTATACTTCGTTGGTTTTGGTGGCGTATCAATGCCTGGAGTGAAATATCAGCCATGTTTGCTTCGGGAATAGTCTCCATATTGATCAGCTTCACCTCGTTTGGTCCCTGGCTTTTCGGAGATACTTCCGGCAATGCCATGACGGAGGCTACCGGATTATTGCCAGCCTGGGCGACCTATCCTTTCATTGTGGGATCGACCAGTATGATCTGGATTTTGACCACCTTTTTAACCAAACCCGAATCAGGGCTTACGCTGGAAAGATTTTATGCAAAAACAAAGCCCGGGGGTCCGGGATGGCATAGTGTTAAGGCTCGGCTTAGTTCACAATCCATGCCTTCAACATCATGGGCCGTACCACAAGGCGTATTGGCCATGTTGCTGGGCTGCATCGTAGTATATGGAACCCTCTTCGCGACTGGCTTTTGGCTGTATGGTGAGTGGACTTATGCGACCTTAACAACCACTATAGTGCTCGTTGCGGCTTTTTTGCTGTTAAAGGTCTGGAAAAAATTAAAATTCCAAGTAAAGGAATAGTGTCATTTTATTTGAATTTGAGTAATTAGGGAGTTAATGAAGCAGCTAAGGTTCGGTGATGAAAAAGTATAAATTATAAATATATAAATCCTCAAATAACAATTTTTGTTTTAATAAAATTCATTGAATATAATCCCTTTGGAAAACCATCTGGACAAAGCGATATAATGCACAGGAGGTTTACCTCAAAAGTACAGGGGATTTGACCTAAATGCACAAAGGATTTTACTAAAAAGCTCTGTTGAAAATATGCTTTTCAAAGCAGCAAATTAATGGAATTGTAATCATTTGAAAATCAGTTGTTTGTATAGGGTGGTGTAAATAAGTCGCCTCAACAAATGTACGTTTAAATAAAAACAGGTAAATATTAAGTTAGGCAGAATTAATTCAAAACAATCGATAGAATTAACAGTAAATAATAAAATTAAAAATGGCTTAAATGAAAATGACGGAATCCGTGGAAACCGTCTTTTACACTTTATTATAGCATCAACCCGTAATAGAAGATTCTATTGGCGATTTCTATCGAAAATTCGGGTTCAATAGAATACTCAAAAAGGTCAGGTTGGTCAATTAGCCGTGCCAGATTTATCTCGTTCATTTCATGATTAATCATAAATAATGACAGAAATTGATATAAAGTTTTGGTTTTCAGTTAATTACATCAGCAATAACCTTCTTCAAGTACTTTTCGAAAAGCCAGAAACATAATTATTATGTCATCGATTTGGCATTGTGCAGCAATCGTCAGCTTGGAGACCGAAAAATTAGAGGAATTTACAGAGCGAGGTTGCTTATCATAAAATACCCAACACTATCATTCCTTTGTTCATAATGACCCAAGCGCCGCAACAAAACTGAAGTTTTAACTTTTGATCTCAATTACAGTGGTATCTATCAGGGATATTTCAAAGAATGTATTCATTCAATTGTTCACTTTTGAATTGATAAATTTCCGTTCGTTTTTAAATTCAGATGTTACGGCAACGTAGGGTACAAATGTTTGCCATTTTTAATGGACATATTTAAAAAATGGTATGGTTTAAGGGGTAAAACTGATTAAGATAGTGCTATCGGTTGCAATTCTTATTTTTATCTAGCTATATCCAAGGTCAAGATTGTATTTATTATCATTTTTTGGTATTCTTATTGTTGATTCGTACAGTTAAAGCAAAAATAAGATTGAGTAATTGAAGATTTATGTGGATCAATTTCAAGCCAAGGCACAATTCAGTCATATGGCATCTGACAATTTATGGTTTGCCATTATTTTTGCTTTATAGTATTTTGTTTTCTACAAAGCTTTCGGGACAGACCTATACCGCTAATTATTATTCTTTAAGCAAACAGGAAAGCTTTTCATACATAAATGGGCTTACGAAGGATGCACAAGGTTACTTATGGTTGGCTACCGACAATGGTATTTACAAATTTGATGGGAAGAGCTATACCATAATGTCAGATGCTGCTTATGATGACATACATTCGTTGAGAGAGGGGCAAATCTATGCAAGGCAAAACCAACATCTGGTTTGTGTAGATACTAATATGGCTAATTGCGACTTACAAATTCTTGATCGGGTGAAGTTAGGTGAATATTCCAGGGGCAACTTATTGAACCTCGACAAAAACGAGTCCTGGATATTAGGCACAGAGCTTTACCTTATCGATTCCAATGGTATTTCTTCATACAAAATACCCATTATAAATAGCAATAATATCTTTTTAACTTCTTTTCAGAAAACTCCTTTAATAATTACCTCATCTGGAAGTGCCTTTATTTTAAACAAAGTTTCGGGAAGTTTTGATGATTTTGTTACTATACCATTTACCGGGGAAATAACATCTGTGCAGTCATATGGGGATCGTGATTTAATCCTTGTCTCCAAAGAACGGATGTTGCTCGCCCGTTGGGATAGAAAAATTTCAAGCTTTCAATTAAGCGATATTGCCCAAAATGTAGAAGGGTATCTCGTAGGGGGCGATCATATATTTTTCTATGAACAAAATGAGGGTTTGAAGATAGCAAGTCCTTTTCAGGATGGATTTAAAATTAACAAAGTCTACAACTTTAATGGATTTCACAACAAAATTGAATTATCAATCAGCAATGTGAAAAGTATGTATTATGATCGGCAATTTGAATCCATTTGGGTACTTTGTGATAACGCAATGATCAACCTCGTTCCTTTGAAATTTGAACGTTTAAATGACAATATTACCGCATACGAAATTACCAGTATAGCGCTTTTGAATAATGGGTTTGGTTATTCGGTTGCTGGTGGGAATATATTTCAAACCAAATACAACACACCTAATTATACGACAGAAAGACTTGATTTCGATACCTCCGTTGATAATGTTTTTGCTCTTGCAGGAATGGAAAATCGACTGTGGTTTTCAACTTTTTCTAATTTAATATATGCTTTTGAGGATGGCGCAATACAGGACATGATCGACCTGAATTACAGAGGCGGACTAATATTTTATTTATTTGGTGATTCCGAAAATAACCTTTGGGTTTCCCAGTCCTCCTCTGATCGTCCAATAGTCGGGGTTTTAAAAATTAGCAATGAAGGTAGGCTAATTGAATATGATGAAGATGATGGTCTTCAAACACGGATTTTAGTTACCGATGAATCGCCAAATGGAACTATATACTGTGCAGGCGGAGGAACGACAACCTATTTGTATAAATTGGATAAGAATACCCAAAAATTTACAAATATAAGTTTGCCCTTAACTTTTGATGCCGGAGAAAGTTTTGAAGTTCATGACCTTTCCATAGATTCAGACAGCACAATTTGGCTTGCTACTACCAGTGGGCTACTAAAACAAACAGCCAAAACGGTAGAGAAAGTCAATATTGCCGAAATACGAAAAAATGAAGCTATTGCGGTACAAATTACAAAAGATGGAATATTATGGGTTTCCACCGATACAAAAGGTGTAATTAGATACAATACCGTAAATGATAGTTATGTACACTATGATATTAATTCGGGATTGCCGTCCAATCTTATGTTCTACAGGTCTATGGCAATGGAACCAAGTGGAAAGGTTTGGGTTGGATCTTCGGAAGGCATAGTAATGAATGTGCTAGGGGAACCTTTAAAGGTTCAAAAGCCAATGATCACTTCAATAGAAATAAATGGCGGAAAATCGGATTTAACTTCCCTTTCAGAAAATTTACCATTCCGATCCGATATATCATTGAAAATTCAATCCCTAACCTATCCCAGGGAAGGCGTGGGTTATTCGTATTTAATGGAAGGTGGAATATCGACTTGGGTTCAACTTGAAAATCAGAATTCCTTACAGCTGGACGATCTGGATCGCGGAAATTACACTATAAAGTTTAAAGCTGAACATGCAAATGGGTTTGAGGAAAGTGATATACTAGCCATTAGTTTCAACGTGAATGATGTTTGGTACAAAAGGACTTGGGTATTAATTTCTATTCTGTTATTAGTTTTCTTGGTGGCCGTCCTGGGTTCCCGGTATTACTCCCGTAATCTAAGGAGACATAAAAAGATACTTGAAAAAGAAAAGAAAGATTTAAAGAATAAACTGGATCGGGAAATTTTGGCCATAGAGGAAAAGGTGAAAGCTTTCAAAAAAAAAGAGCTGGAATACCATAATACAAATTGGGTCAATAAGTATTTGGCTGAATTCAGTAAATTAATTAGCGAACATCAGGACGATTTAGAGACGATGAATAATTTTATACTGAGCCAATTATCTAAGCTTATCCATACATCGGCAGGTATAATTTTTCTAAAGGAAAACATTTATATGAACAGCAGACTGGTCGTTTCCAGCACATATGGATTGAATAATCTCGAGAAATCATCGTCTTCGTCTTTTGAAATTGGCGAAGGTATGGTCGGCATAGCGCTTGATGATGAGGAAACCAAAGTATATGGTAAAGAATTGCCCGAAGATTTTTTTAAAATAAGTTCATCATTGGGAGAAGCCAAACCTCGTGAACTTATACTAGTGCCTATTATTTTCGAAAAGTTAAAAATTGGGGTCATTGAACTCGCAACATTTCAAACATTTGAGCCTTTCCATATTGAGTTTTTACAAAGATTGGCTGAATTAATGGGTTCCAAAATCATTATGACAATGTCATTAAATGGCAAAACAAAACAGTAAACCCAGAATCAACACCGTACCGTTTAGTTAAGGTCATATGTTTTTATTTTATAGTTTTGCGAAAATACCCTGTTATTTCCTTTTTAATGTGCTATGCGTTAATAAAGCTACTCAAAGCGCCCTGCTTGGTTCTATATCTTGTTGGTCATTTTGGCCGATCCTTCAATAAGGGAAACCCTGTGACGATAAATGGTGCGCAGCCTTGAGGTATACTCGTCGGGAAGAAAGCAGCCCCTCAATAAGCCAAGGCTGTGCAATTCCTGTATCCATACGCAATCCTTAACATCGGTCTTGGCCCTAACATTTTTGGTTTGTTGACCAGGAACAAGCAATACCTCGAAGCCTGCACTTTGTAGGGCATAAAACAAAGGCTGCCAATAACTTCCCGTACTTTCCATGGCAATAGTAGTAATGCCACGATCCTTAAGGAATCCTATTAGCTCCTGATGATCTTTAGAACAAACACCAAATCCAGCTACATCATTATCTTGGTCTTGGCCAATTGCTACATAATGGCACCTTGAGCCTACATCTATCCCCGCAGCATGAGGGTGAATGATGGGCATTCCCTCGAAATCTTTCTTTTTCATTTCATCTGGTTTTTTATTGAAATGCAACCAGGGAAATGTAACTTCAAACTTATACTATTCCATACGAAATCCCTGTTCAAGATGGGGCCACCTGTTTACGTTTCAAAGCCCTGAATAATAAGTTTATCCTGGGTTTTACATTTCGGCCAGAATTCGGGAAGGGATCTTCCTCTCCATTATAT
>DNTA01000086.1 GCA_003500135.1 Cytophagales bacterium
CAGTTTTTAGAAGTACCCTATAATGTTTATGCATATGATTTAACGGTAAGAACCAGCTACCTTGATGATGTACATGGTTATATCACGGGGCCTTCAGTTTTTCTCTATGCCGATGGCTTTCAGCAAAGCAAACACGTTCTTAAAGTCAATCCTTTCGAAGAATGGAAAATGGTAAGTACAGCATTGAAAACGATAAGTGCTCAAAGTTATGAATTTGAGGCCCAAAACTATGATGAACTGGTCGATAGCCCCATCGAAATTGGAAATCATGAGGAGTTCGGATTTACTGCAGCAGGGGTGAAGCACAGAGTGGCCATGTTTGGCGCCGGAAACTATAATATAAGCCGATTGAAACAAGACATGATAAAAATAGTGGAAGCAGCTACTGATGTTTTTGGACAAAACCCTAATGATGAGTATTTATTTATAGTGCACAACCTCGAAAATTCATCTGGAGGTCTTGAACATACGGCGTCCACTACTATTCAGGTAAACCGGTGGACCTACAGTGAAGAAAAATACTCGAGGTTTTTATCATTGGTTGCCCACGAATATTTTCATTTATGGCTGGTCAAGCGTATTCGTCCAAAATCATTGGTTACGTATAACTATGATGAAGAAAACTACACCAGGCTTATGTGGTTAATGGAAGGCATAACGAGCTATTACGATGAACTTCTACTTCAGAGAGTAGGTTTTATAAGCGCTGAAGAATACTTATCACAGCTTGGCAATAAAATTACACAGGTAGAAAGACAACCGGGAGGTAAAGTTCAAAGCCTGGGCGCTTCCAGCTTCGATGCCTGGATCAAAGCTTATCGCCCCAACGAAAACAGCTACAATTCAACTATATCATATTGCCGAAAAGGAGCCGTTATTGGCGCGTTGCTCAATGCCAGAATTGTTGCAGCTACAAAGGGTGAAAAAAACCTTGACCACTTGCTCCGGTACCTGTACGAAAAGCATTTTGAAAAATCATTCACCGGTGTAAGTGAAGAAGATGTTAAACGGGCTTTGGAAGATATTTGTAAAGAATCATTCGACGCGTTTTTCGATAACTATATCAATGGTGTCGAAACACCGGATTACAGGTCGATATTTGGTAAAATAGGTATTAAAGTAAGTGTGCAGGAAGAAAAGCGCTACAGTCTCGGGATAAGAACAGAGACAAAAGGGGATAATGTATTTATCCAAAGTGTCATTAAAGGTGGGGTGGCATATAATGGCGGATTGTATGCCGGCGATGAGCTGATCAGCCTTAACGGTTTTAGGATCACAAACGATAATCTACTTACGTTACTTGAAAATCATTTTACCAAAGAAAGTTTTGAAATAGTGGTTAATCGGGACGGGCTAATGCGCAGAATCAAAATTGATGTGAAACCGGATACAGAAATAAGATATAGATTGGAAAGAGATTCTAACCCTTCGGTAGCAGAAGAAAAGCAATTAGAATCCTTTTTGAAGAAAGGTTAAAGCTATGTGCTTTACAATAATTAGGTTTAATTTGTACCAAAATCTATAATCATGACCGGGGAAGAGGCAAAACGTACTATTGATGAGCTCATAGACAAGATTGAGCGCTATAACTACCTCTATTATCAGGAAAGTAAATCGGAGATCAGCGATTATGACTTTGACCAGCTCATGAAAAAGCTGGAAAAGCTTGAAGAGGAATTCCCACATTTCAAACAACCATATTCGCCCACACAGAGGGTTGGAGGCGCCATTACCAAGTCATTTGATACGGTAGAGCATAAATATCCCATGTTGTCGCTCGGTAACACCTATTCCAAAGAGGAATTAGTAGATTTTGACAAACGTGTTCAAAAAGGATTGGATAGCAATGACTATGAATATATATGTGAATTGAAATTTGATGGAGTTGCTTTAAGCATAACCTATAATAAAGGTGTACTGGAACGAGGAGTAACCAGAGGCGATGGCCTTCGTGGAGATGATGTAACTAATAATGTAAAAACAATACGGTCGCTTCCTTTAAAACTGCGGGATCCATCACAGTTGCCCGGTCAGTTTGAGGTTCGGGGTGAGGTGTATATGCCGTTGGAAGTTTTTAATGCTATCAACAGTGAACGTGCATCAAAAGGGGAGACGCCACTTGCCAACCCCAGAAACACTGCTTCAGGCACCTTGAAAATGCAGGATTCCGGTATTGTTGCCAGCCGAAAACTAGATTGTTTTCTTTATGCATTTTTAAGTGATGAAGATACTGTTAAAACTCATGAGGAAGGCCTGAAAAGATTATCAAAGGCGGGTTTTAATGTGTCGCCTACGTACCGGAAATGCAAAAATATCGATCAGGTACTTGAATATATTAATGAGTGGGAAGAAAAACGGAAGGCGCTTCCGCTCGATACGGATGGTATTGTGATCAAAGTAAATAGTGTGGCCCAGCAACAAAGGCTTGGTTACACCGCAAAAAATCCGAGATGGGCCATTTCATATAAGTACAAAGCAGAAAATACCAGCACAAGGCTTAATGGCATTACTTATCAGGTGGGCCGAACCGGGGCTATAACACCTGTGGCAGAGTTGGAGCCGGTATTTTTAGCCGGTACCACTGTAAAAAGAGCTTCATTGCACAATGCCAATGAAATGGAGCGGCTAGATCTCCACATTGGTGATTTTGTATTTATAGAGAAAGGAGGGGAGATTATTCCAAAAGTAACCGGTGTAGATCGTGATAAAAGGCAACCACAAGCCAGTAAAGTGAGCTTTATTGAACGTTGTCCGGAATGCAATACACCTCTTGAAAGGAAAGAAGGTGAAGCAGTTCACTATTGTCCGAATGCAGAAGGCTGTCCACCACAAATCAAAGGTAAAATTGAACATTTCATCCAACGCAATGCCATGGATATCAATAGCATTGGAGAAAGAACCATCAATTTGCTATATGAGCACGATCTGGTTCGAAATATTGCCGATTTGTATGATTTAAGTTTTGAAGATATTATAGAACTTGAAGGTTTTAGAGATCAAAGCACCAAAAACCTTCTGGATGGAATAGAAGAGTCGAAAAACCGGTCTTTTGCCCATGTGTTGTTTGCTTTAGGAATTCGATATGTTGGAAAAACCGTTGCAGAAAAGCTAGCAGGGCATTTCGGTAATATTGATCGTTTATCAGATGCCGGATTTGACGATTTAATAAATGTACCGGAAATCGGCGATCGAATAGCAGAAAGTGTCACACAGTTTTTTTCAGATAAAAATAATATTGAAATAATTCAAAAACTTAAACAAAAAGGCCTTCAATTTGAGCAATCAAAATCTCAAATTGTTAAAAGTGATGCGTTGGAAGGAAAATCTTTTGTAATTTCAGGTGTTTTTGAAAGGCACAGCCGGGATGAACTGAAGAAACTGATCAAAGAACACGGGGGCAAAATTCTCTCCTCGGTATCCGGAAATCTGGATTACCTGGTGGCTGGCGATAAAATGGGCCCATCAAAGTTGGACAAGGCCCGAAAGTTAAATGTCAGTATAATAAGCGAAACGGACTTCGAAGCTATGATTTCGGAGTAAATGACTTTTTAAATGAAACATCTGGGGATTAATTTTTCAATCAAAAAACACCTTAAAAAGAATAGAGTTAAACGCTACAGCGTAACTTACAACGAGGCTAAAAAAGTATGCGTTCTTTTCACCGCTCGGGGAAATGAAAAGTTTAAGGCCGTCAATCGGTTTATTTCAAAGTTTAGTGACGATGGAAAAGACGTTGATGCCATATATTTTCTGAGTAAAAATGCCGATAAACCTGATGTCGGTCTTGACGAATCTATGGTTCAGTTGAACAAAAGAGATGTGGGCTTCTTTGGAAATATCAAAAATGAAAAAGCCGGAAAGAAACTTCTTCAGGCGTACGACTATTTCATCCATGCCGATACCGATACTACTGTTTTTACAGACCTCATATTAGCTGCCTGTAAGGCGAAATGCCGGATAGGCGCTTTTCATGAAGAAAAAGGCCCTTTTTACGATTTTATGATAAAAATCGATAACGAAAAAAATCTTCAGGATTTACTAAAAGAGATTTATCATTACACCAAATCAATATAAGCATTTATGCAATCTAAATTAAAAGGAACAGGAGTAGCATTGATCACTCCCTTTTTCGAAAACCTGGAAATCGACTATAATAGCTTTGAAAAACTACTGAAATTTCATTCAGAAGGTGGTGTTGATTATTTTGTTGTGAACGGCACTACCGGCGAATCAGCCACTACCAACAAATCGGAAAAACATAAATTGCTTAAACATGTAATTGATCACAATCCTAAAGGTTTACCAATTGTATACGGCACTGGCGGCTATGATACACAAGATATAATTGACCATGTAAAAGAGATGGATTGGAATGGTGTGGATGCCCTGTTGAGTGTGAGCCCGTATTACAACCGACCCTCACAAAAAGGGATCATCGAGCATTACAAGGCCATTGCTGATGTTTGTCCGGCGCCCATCATCCTCTACAATGTTCCAAAAAGAACAGGGTCAAATATGAAAGCTGAAACGACATTAGCGTTAGCTGAACATCCCAATATTGTAGGTATAAAAGAGGCTTCCGGTGACTTTGGACAAATCACTGATATCATGGCACACAAACCTGATGGTTTTCTCATGATCAGTGGCGATGATATGGCTACCGTTCCCATGATCTCAATTGGTGCTTCTGGTGTAATCTCGGTCATGGCTAATGCTTTTCCAAAAATGATGTCTGATATGGTCAGGCATGCATTGAGCGGCGATTATGCATCTGCACAGAAATTATTATTCGAATTAAATGAAATAAACCCATTGATGTATAAAGAAAGTAGCCCTGTAGGCGTCAAAGAAACACTGGCATTGATGGGATATGTCGAAAATCATGTCAGATTGCCTCTGGTAAAGGGTTCTGATGGGTTACGGAAAAAAATATCAGCATTTCTGAATCGTTAATAGTGGTCATAAATAAAAAAGGAGATTGAATCGATCCAGTCTCCTTTTTTAATGTCTTTTTTATCAAGCTATTCAACCCGCGTTTTTCATGTCCTGAACTTCTTTTCTGATATCCTGAGCGAGGTTTTTCATTTCCTGCATACCCTTCCTTACACGTGTTCCGGCAGCTTGATTCCCTTTTTCGTAAAACTTATGAAAGTCAGCTTCAAGTGACATCATGAGGTCTTTTAACTCATCGTATCTTTTCATATTTGTTCTTTTAATAGGGTTAATAAAAAGTCAAATCAACATAGAAGCAATATAGCCAAAATGTTTAAAAATCAACAAGTCGAAAAACCTTTTTTCGCACTTTTAAGCCATTTGAGGCTGCCCTTCCTTGCGATAATACCCGCCCTTTAGCTTGTCGTGTATTGCTTCGAAAGCAGCAATTGTTTCCTTCACATCTTCCAGGCTATGGACAGAAGTTGGGATCAAACGTAGCATTATCACGTCTTTGGGAACTACGGGGTAAATGACTGCTGAACAGAATATATTGAATCGCTCCCTTAGATCATAGACCAGGTGAGCTGCTTCCAGTCCGGTACCACCCAGTAATACAGGTGTAACAGGAGACTGCGTTTTACCAAGGTTAAAACCTTTTTCCCTGAGCCCTGATTGCAGGGCATTTACTATTTTCCAAAGATTATCTTTCAGTTCCGGTTTGGTTCGCAACAGCTCCAATCTCTTTCTTCCACCGATAACCAAAGGCATTGGAAGCGACTTTGCAAAGATTTGAGAACGGACACTATATCTCAGGTATTCAATAATCTTGGCATTTCCGGCAACAAATGCACCTATACTGGCCATTGACTTGGCAAATGTTGAGAAATAAAGGTCAACTTCATCCTGAACCCCAAAGTGCTCGCCAGCGCCAGCGCCGGTCTTGCCCATGGTACCAAAGCCATGTGCATCATCAATTAACAGCCTGAATTGAAATTTCTTTTTTAGGTCAACGATATCTTTAATATTACCCAGGTCGCCAGACATACCGAACACACCCTCAGTAATTACAAGAATACCCCCACCGGTTTCGTCGGTTATTTTTTTTGCCCGCTCAAGCTGTTTTTCAAGGTTGGCAATATCGTTGTGTGGAAAAACGAATCGTTTTCCAATGTGCATTCTTAAACCATCGATTATACAAGCGTGTGACTCAGAGTCATACACCACCACGTCTTTACGGTCTACCACAGTATCAATGATTGACATTATGCCCTGATAACCGTAGTTGAGCAACATTGCCGATTCTTTTCCTACAAATCCGGCTAATTCTTTTTCAAATTTTTCGTGTTCGGTGGTATTTCCCGACATAATGCGGGCACCCATTGGATAAGCAAGTCCCCATTGAGCTGCGGCATCAGCATCCGCCTTACGTACTTCGGGGTGATTGGCCAGGCCAAGATAATTATTTAAACTCCAAGTAAGCACCTCTCTGCCTTTGAAATGCATACGAGGTTGAATTTGTCCCTCGAGTTTAGGGAACATAAAATATCCTTCAGCATTTATATTGGAATAATGCCCCAGAGGAGTTCTTTCCGTAACTAATTTTTCAAAAATATCCACGCGCTTCTTTTTTAGTTAATCCCTTCAATTAAAACGCAAATTTAATACTAAATTATCACGGTGACAAAAATATGACTTCGAATAGCTCATTTTTAGTGTAATGAGGTTTCGAATTCAACGGTTTGATTTCTATAAAATTGTAACAGTATTTTGATATAATATAAATAAATTCATAGTTTTTGATCTACATATATCCGAAACTGAAAAGAACAAAATACCAACATTGTGAAAAAAATAAAGAAAGTTCTTGTAGCCAATAGAGGCGAAATAGCGCTAAGAGTAATGCGTTCGCTTAATGAAATGGGTATCACTACAGTTGCTGTATACAGTGACGCCGATAAACATTCGCCACATGTACAGTTTGCAGATGAAGCTGTAAGATTGGGCCCCCCTGCAAGTAATGAATCATATCTTAGGCAAGATGTCATTATAGAAGCCTGCAAAAGGCTAAAAGTTGATGCAATACATCCGGGGTATGGTTTTTTATCGGAAAATGCCGGTTTTGCTGAGTTAGTTAAAAAGGCAGGTTTGATTTTTATCGGTCCGTCTCCCGAATCGATAAAGGTAATGGGAAGTAAGCTTGCCGCAAAAGAGGCTGTTCAAAAATATGATATTCCACTGGTTCCGGGAACAGATCATGCCATTATTGACGCCAAAGAAGCGCTCGATGTGGCGCGCAGCATTGGTTTTCCGATTTTGATCAAAGCCAGCGCCGGCGGCGGTGGTAAAGGTATGCGATTGGTTGAGCGTGAAGAAGAAGTAGAAGAGCAGATACAAAGGGCCATTAGTGAAGCCCAAGCAGCCTTTGGTGACGGGTCGGTTTTCATCGAGAAATTCGTCACCAATCCGAGGCATATCGAATTTCAGGTCATGGGTGATTTACATGGCAATATTGTCCATGTGTTCGAACGTGAATGTTCTATCCAGCGACGACATCAAAAGGTGATAGAAGAGGCGCCATCATGCGTATTGACACCTGAAAAAAGAAAGGAAATGGGAGAGGCGGCAGTGAAGGTGGCAAAATCATGCGGGTACTATGGCGCAGGTACCGTTGAATTTATGGTAGACGACAAACTCAACTTTTATTTTCTGGAAATGAATACCAGGCTCCAGGTAGAGCACCCCGTCACCGAGTTGGTAACCGGAATTGATCTTGTGAAAGAACAGGTGAGGATTGCCGAAGGTAAAGAGCTGTCATTTACTCAGGAAGAGCTTTCTATTCGGGGTCATGCCATTGAGTTAAGGGTTTATGCAGAAGATCCTCTCAATAATTTTTTGCCGGATATCGGAAAGCTAGAAGTTTATCAAAGACCACAGGGCCCCGGGGTTAGAGTAGATGATGGTTTTGAAGAAGGCATGAAAATACCGATTTTTTATGATCCTATGATCTCAAAACTCGTTACCTACGGAAGCAACAGACAGGAGGCAATCGATAGAATGATCAGGGCTATAGACGAATATCGAATTACGGGTGTTGCCAGTACGCTTGAATTTGGTAAATTTGTGATGGAGCATCCGAATTTTGTTAATGGCAATTTCAATACAAAATTCATTGAATTGTATTTTGACAAAGAGTCGTTTAAATCGGAAATCGTAGATGCCGATGCTGCTGCTTTAGGGGCTTTTATTGCTCTTGATCAGAAAGAAAAAAACGGATGGCCAACACAAAATGGTATAAAACAAAATTCTTATTGGCGACTTAGGGCCAGGCAATGAAAAATCCACCACAGTTTTTATTTTTATTAGTGTTATGCTGCATTTTGGCCTTTTCGCATTCAGCTATGGGCCAACCAAATAAGCTATATCCTATTTTAAATGATGAAGTAAAATACCTGTACAAAGAATTTGATAATATTGATGAAGTAAGGAGGATATATCTTGACAGGATTGTAACTCAATTTAAGGATAAAATACTGGATGGAGAGGCGATAGATGTAACGCTGATCGATTATGCCAATGGCGCTATTAGTCAAATGGCCCAGGCATGGGCAATGGCTGCGGCATATTACTACGGACATCCGGAGTTCAAATTTTACAGTGGAGGAATAGGTAAAAAAGAGATCAATACATTAACCATCCAAACGCTCGAGCACTTTGGGTTTATTATTTACAAAAACCTTGATGATGGGAAACCCATTTACGAGGTATACTACAGTTACGGGGTTAAACCATTTTATCTGTTCCCGAAGAAATATCGGCATCATTACAATCCTGCTTCCAATTTCATTGCCATTACCCTTCAGGATGCCGCGGAAATGAACCTGCCAATGATAAAAGGGGCATTATTTCGTGAAAGCATAGATTTTACTGATCCGGCAGGATATTTGGGCAGGGAAGATGAAAGAGAAAAATACAGGGATGTAAGTCGAAAAATCGCCCTGGAAATGTTTTACATTTTTAGCAAACTGAAGCACGTAAGGCCTAACGGTTAAATATTCATCCGATATTTTGTAACCATAATTTAATGCCGTTTAGTTAGTGGCATAAGTTATTGAAATTTAGTATCTTAGACACAAGAAAACAGCCACTACAAAAGCAGGGAGTGGCTGTTTTAAAACTCAAATTATTAATGGACTCAAGTTAAAACTTAAAGATGAAAAATTTATCAACAAAAGCAGACTTTTGTTGAATGCATTCTCACGGGTGAGGCAATTGCCTTTCGAGGCGGTTGTTTTATTTTTTATTGAGAAGTCAACCTCCTCCTTGTTCGTTTGTTTGACTAGCTTCTTTGCTGAAAGCAGGTTGGCCCCCACCAAGAG
>DNTA01000007.1 GCA_003500135.1 Cytophagales bacterium
AACTAATCCGTTAATCCGTTTATTATTTTTGTTGAAAAAGTGAATGAAGTTAACTCCTTCATTAACACAATATTTGAATAAACAATTTCGACAACAGTAGGTTGAATGATGTAATTCTATCTATGTTTTATGCTAACTAAGCCCATTCTTTCTACAAAACTAACCCCCCCAAGGTGTTTTCAAACTTACTTTGAAAGAAAGCGTTTAGTAAAGCTTCTAGAAGCAAATAAAACTAAAATTGCAACTTTCATTATTGGGGGGACTGGTTATGGTAAAAGCACGCTTGTAAGCCAATGGATAAAGAACAAAACCTCTATATGGGTTAGTTGTGATGCTGACATGAACAACGTAGAATCACTATTAAGTTATATTGTTTATGCTTTCATAAAAAATAATTTAAACTCATTTCCGCAAACCTCAATATTACTATCAGGTCAAAATAAAATAAACAAAGCTTTGCTTGTAAACACCTTCTTCACAGAAGTTAATACTACAAAAAATCAAACTTATGTGGTACTAGATGATTTTCATTTGGTAAACAATCCACAAATAACTGAACTCCTTGAATTATACCTGAAGTATCCTCCTAAGAATATTCATCTTATTCTTATTACACGTCATGATCCAGTTCTTAACTTTTCTAAGCACCGTTTAAATAGTGTATTTCATGAAATAAGAATGCATCATTTAAACTTAACTAAAACTGAATTAAAAGATTATGCAAAAGCATGCTTTGATTTAGATTTAAATAAAGTGCAGCTTACCATACTGATGGATAAAACAGAAGGTTGGTTTTTGGGCGTGACTCAATTATTATCCTTATGTTCAGAACTAAACACCCCCATCATACGACATAATAGTTCCGCTCATTCCGATCAATTCAACAAATATTTTTCTGAAGAAGTAATCCGTCATCAATCGGAAAACAGCCAGAAAGTTCTATTTATCTGTAGTCTATTTTACCAATTTAACGAAGATCTTATTACATATATCCTAGTGAAGATAGAGCCTGATTTTCCGATGAGTGAAATATTAGGGACACTTAGAAACAAAACAAATTTTACCATTGCTCTCGATCATTCAAATCAATGGCTGCGCTTTCATCATCAGTTTCAGGAGGCTCTTTTGCAATATTTTAAAAACCACGAGTATAGTAATTTGCGTTTGCGTTGCCTTCAGTTTGGAGGAGAATGGTTAATGGAGAATGGCTATTATGAAGATGGAATAATTAAAACACTAGAATCAGGAAAGCATACTTTAGCCATTGAGCAATTACATAAAATTCGTTACAAGCTTTTAAATAGTGATCAGTATACCCGATTGAGAAATTTGTTAGTATTATTTCCAGATGAAATAAGGAATAATAATGTTGAGCTCCTCCTTATTAAAATAATTCTACTTGAGAATCAATTAAAGCATGAAGCTCTAGCAGAGAGCTTAAAGAAACTACAACTTATATCAACAGAAAGTAAACTAAGTAATCAGCAATTAAGTGAGACCAAAGTAATGCAAGCAGTCTTATTGTTTTACTCAGGGGAGTATGGCGAATGTATCAGGTATATTGATAAAGCATTAACCTTGTTAGAACCCTATGCCGTGTCTCTTACCACGTTTGCCTATGCATACAAGGCTTTTGCATTAAATGCTCTAAATAAAGGAGATGAGGCTATTGAAATGCTAAAAATAAGACTTGATGCATTTCACCCTTCGGAACACCAGAATATTGTTAGAACCATGACCACTAAGGCATTGGTATATGCTTTTCACAGTGATTTAAATAGCATTCAAAGCATTGTGCCCCGTATTATTGAGATTAGTGATAAGCACCGCTATTACGAAACGCTGGGCATGGGCTTATACTTACAGCTAGATATAAAGTATCGTAGGGGAGAACATAATGATTTATCAGAACTATTTAAACGTTCTTTTTCAATTCGTCATTTAATGCGACCTGTTTGGTACATCTATCTTGCAGGAATTCAGGTTCTAATTAGTCTTAAATCTAAGGGAAAAAACCTTCAAAAGGCACTTCATTATTTAGATAGTTTTTGTAACGAACTACATGCTGAAAATATTACTCAGTTAAAAAATGCACTATTAATTGAAGTAGCTTTAGCTCAGCAAAATTATGAGGAAGCTTTACGTTTGCATGCACAAACCAACTACCACCTACATTTCCCTATTCATTACTACTTTTTACCTCAAGTAACTGAGCTTAAGTTGCTATTATATACTAGATCAGACAACAATTTAGATGAATTTTTTAATGTATCTAAAAATTTATGGATCTATGCTAAAGAAATGTCTCACCAAAACCTCTTACTCAAATTAAATATACTTCATGCCGAAGCGGCCTTAATTCAAGGAGATAAAAAAGAGGCTTTATCGAAAATGAAAAATGCTCTTAAAATTTCCAGAACAACCTTAGATTTAACCGTTTATACAGAATTCAGTAATAGGGTGTATGAAATATTAAAACTTATTCCGAAAACGAGTAGTTTTTATTTATCAGCTAACCATATCTTATCATTCTTTAATGTATATCCAATTAAACCTAAACCAGGAGAGCTAGCATTCAAAGACCGTGATGTGAAAATATTAAAGTTAGTATCTTCAGGATATACCAATGCGCAAATTGCAGATGCCCTGTTTCTTTCTCCCGAATCGGTTAAGAAATATCTGTATGATATTTTTCAGAACCTAGGAGTTAAAAACAGAATGAATGCCGTTATCAAGGCTAAAGAAATAGGTGTCATTCAATAGAGAAAACAAGAGTAATATTCATTTAATATTTTCTCGCACTTGTATACAAGAATCCCATTCTGAATAAAATTCAAAACTCTCTAAATTATCAACTTTAGTTGATTGTCTGGAAGTAGTCGGCAATGTACTTTTATCATTATTTGATGACCCTAGTCAATCACATTAACCCGTATTGTATTGCCTCATCATAGAGCAGGAATGCAAAACATATCAATTTTATACAACATTGATGGTTCTCGTTTCTGCATTGTTGGAATTAAGTAAAATTCAAAGTTGAAATCATCAATGAAAACTCAAGACAGTATAAAAAAAGCGGCCGATCTATTGATANNCATGTCGATGAACCGATTTCAGGCCCTTTATTCGAAAAATGGATTAGCCCTACACCTAATATCATAAAGCATGGTCTGCCTTCGCTAGTCGGATTTGAATTTGAGTTTGCCTTTACCATAGGAAAAGACTTATACGACAAAGGGGAGGATTACACCCCGGAGGAGGTTAAAAATGCCGTTGCTACATTGCACCCCGCCATCGAAATTATAGGTGCACGGTATAACGATTTTCCTAAAGGGCTAGGAGTCCAAGATATCATAGCCGACCATTGCAACAATTACAGTTTTGTCTATGGTAAAGCGGTGCCAGAATGGGAAAAACTCAACTTAGCAGACTGTGAAGTCGTAGCACTATTTGACAACCGAGAAATTGATCGAAAGACAGGAGCAAATGTTTTGGGGACACCACTCAACTCGCTTACCTGGTTAGTCAATCACTTAAACAAACGTGGTCATCACGTAAAAGCGGGAGACTGGATAACCACAGGTGCTGCAATAGGACCATTGCCCAAAAGCCCAAGCGTCAAAGTAACTGCTGATTTTGGCGATTTGGGTAAGGTGTATGTGGAATATGAAAAATAAAGATGAATAATGAACATAGACAAGACAATAAACTTATCACGAATCAATAATAATTAAAATTTTAAAAAACATGAAAAAATTACTTACGTTATTACTGCTCACATCTGGTCTCATCAGTGTGTTTGCTCAGGAAAAGATAGACAAATCAGCGAATTCTAATCAGGAATTTGACATTGTTATATTAAACGGCCGTGTCATGGACCCTGAAACCTTGTTTGACGACGTCGCCAATGTTGGTATTAAAGACGGTAGAATCGCCACCATTACAAAGCAGCAAATTAAAGGAAAAGAAACCATCAATGCCAAAGGGCATGTTGTATCGCCAGGCTTTATTGACACGCATTATCACACTACAGATTTATTCGGTGCAAAGTTAGGCGTTGCTGATGGCATCACTACGGCCATGGATTTGGAACACGGTGCCACGCGGATTGGTGAGTGGTATGATAACATGGCAAAACGGGGTGCGCAAGTGAACTACGGCTCATGTATGATCATGGTTGGCGCCCGCATGTTAGTTCACGATTCTGAGGTCGAATATAACGAACCCTTAGATCTGACAAATCTTCTTGGCTACATTAATAAGACCGCAAAAGACGGTACGCAGGGCTGGTCTGTTACCCGCAGTAATGTGGATCAGATGAACGAGATAATGAAACTTCTAGATGATGGTTTAAGAGAAGGGGCGATTGGTATTGGTGTAGGTGCCGCTTATATGGCACGAGGTTTAACAACTTATGAGCAGTTTGAAGCACAACGAGTTGCCTCTCGTTACGGACGTCTAACCTCTGTACACAACCGCTTTCACCTGAGTTCCGAGACACCTTCTGAAGCACAGATAGGTTTTGATGAGGTTTTCGCCAATGCGCTCATACTTAATGCCCCACTTTTGTTGTGTCATGATAACGACTATGGATGGTGGGAGCATCAAGAAAAACTGCAAATGGCGAGAGCACAAGGTCACAATATGTGGGGAGAGTACTATCCCTTTACTGCGGGTCAGACCGGGATTTCCGCTGACTACCTTCGTCCGGAAATTTGGGAAGACAACTATGGATATAAATACGAAGAAACCATCTATGATCCAATATTAGATAAGTACTTAACCAAGGACGAATTTCTCGATTTTTCTAAAAAAGAACCCGGAAGGTCTGTTGTCGTTTTCTTTCCTGCACGTAAAGATTGGCTACCTTATTGGACAAAAGTACCTGGTATGACTGTAGCTTCTGATGCATTTCCTTCTTTTGACAAAGACGGAAAAGTTTGGCCATGGGATACTGATGTTACGAAATTTGCTG
>DNTA01000187.1 GCA_003500135.1 Cytophagales bacterium
AGTATTTTTATTAAACGCCTGGATTACCCTGCGTTGAAGGTCATCACTTGCCCGGTTTTTTTCTTCATAAACCGTTTCCAGTTCACTTTGAAACAGACGAAATACGGGATTTTGAAATCGGTGGGCATAGATATCCAGCCACCTGAATATCTGATTGCTTGGGAAATAGTTGTAGTAGTTGGTACGGTCATGGGAAGTAGTGGCATTTACCCCTGTACTTCCAATTGACTTTAACAATTGATCAAATTCATTGGGAATGGCATATTCCGAGGCCATTAATTCCTGCTCATTGATCTTTTTTTGAATAACCATTCTGGCTTTGTCGTCCCCGATAGCTCCCAATTGATCATAAAGCATCATAATTGTGTCCAGGTGTGGTTTTTCCTTACTGTAGTCAAGCGTTCCGAGATCGCGGGTGCCCTTAAAGAGCATATGCTCCAGGTAATGGGCTATCCCGGTAGCATCTGCGGGGTCGTTCTTACCTCCGGCTTTTACCCATACAGAGCCAAATACTTTAGTTGCCGATTTATCTTCGTTCAAATAAACCCTAAGGCCATTTTCCAGTTCATATATCTCAACATCTAGTTTTTGGGCAGAAAGGGATTGAATTGCAAACAAACACAGGTAAATAATCTTGATGTTCCTCATAGTCAATACAGAAATGTTGTCAAAAATAGATCATCCCACCAAATATTACAATCAATTTCCCATGATTTCACTTTATTCCCAGATTTCCAACAGCTACTTCAAAACGGGCTATAACAACCATGGCCCTCGAAATGGGTTCATTAACCCAGCTTCCATGACAATGACAAATTAATATTAAACCCGGACCATGCATTAGCATTCTATTCCANNCTGCTTCAATCTCAAGCATTTATGGACATTTTGATACTCACCGTAATGGTTAACCACGCCTCCGCGCCAAAATAACCCTAAATACTTGATCTTATTGCATTTTGGGCTTTCATGACGAACCCTAGTGCATGGTACAGGTTAAAAGAGCTAACTTCGAACAGCGCCATTGAAAACATGTGATTTTGATGGTGTATGAAACAACCCTTTTGGCAAATGGCCTGGACAGGGTACTAAATGGTTTAATTAATGGCTGCCAAGAAAGGCTAGCGAGGTGAAATAATAATAATTTCTCCCCCGTAAACGTTCTTGATCATTGGGTATATCAACATAACTATAAATAATTTTGGTATATTTATTTTCAATGACCATAGATGAGACAGAAAATCTCGGAAGAACAAATGATTACCTTAGTAAGGCTATACGGATATTTTAATGAGGTTTGTTATGTATCATTGCCCAAAAAAAACGGTCTGTGAACTATGAAACTTTTTCGCCGCACCCTGACCTGGAGGCTATTGTAAAGTGTCATTGGGTTTTAGAGATACCAGGTAACACAGGGGTGCCTAAGCAAAGAATAATTCCCGATGGTTGCATAGAAATGTGTTTCATTTTAGGGGAGGACGTCAAAAGATTCACCTCGGCAACCGAGTTTATTATACAGCCCCGGGCTATGGTTTTCGGGCAGATTACAAAACCTTATTTTGTACAACCAACAGGAGTTGTCAACACATTTGCCGTCAGATTTTATCCATACGGATTTGCCAATTTTATAAGTAGACCTATTCAGGAGTTAGCTGACAAAGAAACTCCCCTAACCACACTATTTGATGAGAGCAGCGCCAGAAATCTGCAACGAAAAATCATTGATGCCACGTCAACTCAGAAAAGAATAGAAGAGGTAGAGCACTTTCTGCTAGGCAAACTCGCAGACCAATCCATAATTGAAAATATCGTGAAATCCACAATCGATATACTCTTACAAACTAAAGGCAGCATATCTATTAACTCCATACTAAAAGATGATCGAACCAAAAGAAGAAATCTCGAAAGACAATTTTCCAAGCAGGTAGGGGTTAGTCCAAAACAGCTCGGAAAGATAATGAGATTACAGGCTGCATTGAAAATGATGCTGAATAAAAAGTGCGTAAACCTGACTAAAGTAGCTTACGAAAATGAGTACTATGACCAGGCTCATTTCATCAAGGATTTCAAAGAGTTTACTGGTATTAGTCCAAAGAACTACCTCAGTGACGACCATATGATGTTATCATCCCTAATTTATTCCAAGGACTGATATTGTCGCATTTTTACAATTTCTGTTTTTCAAACTTTAGTAATTATGTATTGCACCAGAAGTAAAAAGAATGAACAACAAATTTTTTAATGGTTTGATTTTTTACAGCTTTATTTTGGTCATATGGGCCACTTCGACAAAACTCATGGCTCAAACAGAAAATTTATCCAGAGAACCAAATAGTAAGATCATGAAAAGTTTTGTTTCTATTTTTGAAATCCCGGCAACGGACTTATCAAGGGCTGTGTTATTCTATGAAGAAATACTGGGAGTGAACATTGAAAGAATGGATTTTCCGGATATGCAAATGGGTTTATTTCCTTATGAAGGACAAGTAGTTACAGGGGTAATAATGAAAGGTGAGGGATATCAGCCCTCTGTTAATGGGGTAACAATATATCTTAATGGTGGTGAGAATCTCCAAATCATATTGGATAAAGTTGAAAAGAATGGAGGTAAAATTATCGTTCCCAAGACACCTCATGCTGATGAAAGTGGTTTTTTTGCCATATTTCTCGATCCCGAAGGAAATAAAATGGGATTGCATTCGCCAAAATAGGAAAATGTGATGTGCTCCTTTCAAGATATAAGCAACTTGGGTCAAGATATATATATTTGATTCAGTTAATGCATTTTGTGTCTAACAAAAAAAAGGGTTTTCAATTTTATGAATATGAATAATTATGGGAAAATGCACTATTCTCGAAAGTATATTGTATGGTCTCCGGTTATTGGCTTTATTGGTGCATATGATACAAGCAAAAAATTACAATCACTGTCCTTTTACGGAATATGAAAAGCAATGACCTAAACACTTATCCATAAAAGGTTAAAGATAAAGTAAAAGCAATACCTAAAAACGCACATTCACAAAGGAAATTTTCAAAACAAAAAATTCTTGTTTTCGCAAAAGTCGTTATCTGGGCAATTATTAATATGGGATTGTATTAGAAAAAACACTTATGGTTTTTGGGTTTGGATGTAAGCATTTTTGTTTCTTGAATCTGAAATAAAAGACAGGGAATTCCTGGTTGGTTCATGTGATGTTATTAAAGAATGGCAAAAGCATGTAAACAATTGGGGAAAGTGCGATGCTTTATCCAAAATTTTTACGAAAATACTTGAGATAATTCCGGATAAAGTTTTCGAACAACTGCTATTATGGAACAAATCCAAAAATTTCTGGGACACGAGACTATCGCTAATAATAAGTCTATTATATTTTAGTAAAACAAAGAAAGTCGTATAGCCATTTGATACAATTATACCAATATTAGAAGAGTTGATAACAAATCCGGAATATTATGTGCAAAAAGCCGTAGGTTGGACACTCGAAGAGTTATATAATGTATATCCAGTTGGGACTATTAAATATTTATGTGATGAATTCATAGGCTATCATATATTGCTTTTACCACAGGTATTGAAAAATTCTTTAACGAAGAGAAAATAAAGTTCAAATGCGATAGAAAGCATAGTTGCTAAAACATTTATTATTCAATGATCCTCGCAAGTAAACCCGAGCATCATTGCTTAACCAAATGTACTACACTATCTAAATCCCTTAAATTGAATTGCCATTGAGGTCCTCTTTATGATTTGAACATTGCTTTCAGTGGGTAAGAGAGGTAGATAAATTGAGTGAAAAAACCTTCCTCCCAGCCGGAGACCCCTACGGCCATTTCTGAAAGTCGATGACTTTCAGACAATTTCCGTCATTATTCATATTTTGTAAAGAATAAAACGGATTTAATTGCAATATTCCTTTAGCAAGAATTGCCCGCTTCCACTCGAATGTGAGTTCTGCCTCATTATCAGTTACTTAAAAACAAATGTTGTATTCTACAGTAATTGGGCACTCTTTAACTGGGCCACATGATCGGTTAGCGTTTCTTCAATGCCGGTATACTCCATCCCAAGGTCTTTTTTGCTGTAGGAATTATCGAATTTTAGGGGTATACCCACATTTCTGTTGATATATTTCCATGAAAAACCATTGAACGGGCCTATCAGGTATAGCAAAAACTTGGGAACTGTTGAGGAGGGGAGCTTAAGGTCATTATACCCGGATTTTAAAATGTCTACCACCTCCATCATACTTTTTGATCCGGCTACCAGTATGTGACGTCCTGTAGCCTCAGGCTTGAATCCGGCTAAAATATGTGCCTTGGCAACATCGCGTACATCTACAAAACCAAAGTGCAATTCCGGCGCTCCGCTTTTATATGTTCCATCCACCAGCGCTTTTATAAAGCTTACGCTGGCGCTGTCGATTCTTTTTGAAAGCGATGGGCCCATCACGAAACCGGGATTGATCACCACAAGGTCCCACTGGGATTGTTTTTCCTGCATTTTCCATGCCTCTTGTTCAGCAAGCGTCTTAGAAAAACTATAAGGCTGATGCTTTAAATTGCTGGTAGTATTCCAGTCGCTCTCAGTGAAGTAGTCACGATCTTTTCCTTTAATATCGGCCGGATCGCCAAATATGGCCACTACGCTGGAAGTGAGTACAACTCGTTTTGTGGATTTATTGCGGTTGGCCGCCTCCAAAACGTTTCGAGTTCCGATCAATGCAGGATCAATAAGTTCCTTTTGCGGATCTTTTATACCCTGGAATTTAAAAGGCGAAGCCGTATGAATAACCAGTTCGCACCCCTTTATCGCTTCGTCAAAGTCACCTTGGTTTAATAGGTCCGCTTCGAACAACTTGAGTTTACCACCATCCTTCGATTGGATTTTGGATAAATGGGCAGTTTTCCTTTCATCTTTTTTACTTCGCACGGTGCCGTGTACCGTATGCCCTTTTTCCAGGAGGTACTTCACAATCCAGGAAGCAATATAGCCTGAAGCACCGGTTACCAGAATAGGTTTTTTTGGGTTTATTGAATCATCCATAATCTTTCCAGATGTAAATATTATTTTAAATTAACCACTAGTTTATAAAGGTATCTTATATTTACCCAATCAACCTGAGTATTTGTATATTTGTTCAATTTTTTAAGCTTTATGAAAACTTTATTCTTTGCTTTTTTATTTTGTATAGCAAATCTTTTTTGCCCCTCGCAAACCGATCACAACAAGAAGATTGGATCAACTATCCGATTGTATTTCACCCCTACCTTCGAAAAGTCATCTATGATGCCTTTAGCTAAAATAATTGAACGATTCCTGGAGCAGGAATCGGGCTTTGATATCGAGGTAGTTATCCCTGACAGTTATGCGGATTTGATCGGCGACTTTCAAAAAGGGAAAGTTGATATGTCATTTATGAATTCCATGAGTTTTGCTCAACTGCACAATAGTCACGGAGCACAAGCCAAATTAAGGGTGGTCCGCAACGGCAGTACGACCTATTTTGGTCAAATAATTGTTAGAAAATCCAGTGGTATCAATGACATTAAAGACATTGATAAAAAAATAATGGCTTATACCAACAAAAATTCAACAAGTGGATATCTATATCCTAAGAAAATGCTGACCGATAACGGGGTGCATCCCTCAAAAGAAGTTTTCGCAGAAAAGCATGACAAAGTAGTTCAGTGGGTTTATGAAGGAAAATGTGATGCCGGTGCAACTTTTTACTCTGAACCTGTAGGAGAAAAAATAAAAGATGCTCGAGTATTATTACAAAAGAAGTATCCTGATGTAGCAGAAAAAGTTGTGACCTTAACCAAAACAGACCCAATTCCCAACGACCCTATTGTTTTTAGTAAGGATATTGATAAATCAGTGATATATAAACTTTCTTTGGCTTTGATCAAATTGAGTACAACCTCAGAGGGTAAAAGCGCCTTATCGAAATTATATGGTATTGAAGGTTTTATCCGGACCAACGATGCCGACTATAATGAGATGACCCAATTGTTGAAATAGTTAGTCCAATTTTATTTTTTAACCTTCGGATCAAGTCCTCAGGCTCATGTGGTTTAGGTAAAAAGTCGTTCGCGCCCATTTTTAAGTGCAGCTGCACCGGTATCGAATGCCACCACCCGGTAACCATTTTTACGCAAATTTTTTTCCAACAACAGACGGTTTATTTTATCATCTTCAATTACCAATATGTGGTCAACTTTATTTGTCTTTGAATTTTCCTTTTCCCACAGTTTTGGTCCTCCGGGCATTCAAAAGTAAGGTCAAAAGTGAACGTTGACCCCTTACCATTTTCTGAATATAGCTCAATGCTACTTCCCATGTATTCCAGAAGGTTTTTAATAATGGATAACCCGAGGCCAGTTCCACCATATTTTCGAAAAGTATCCTGGGAAGCCTGTGTGAAATCCTGGAAAATAATTTGTTGTTTTTCCTTGGGAATACCCATTCCGCTATCGCTGAAGTTAAACCTCAAATGGACTGATCCATTTTTGTAGCTCCTGACTTTTACATTCAGTGCGATAAATCCAGTGTCAGTAAATTTTATGGCGTTTGAAAAAAGATTGTTCAAAATTTGCGCGAGGCGTATTGGATCACCTAGCACTTTGGCCGGAGTGGCAGGGTCTATTTCGTAGTGAAATTCCAGTCCTTTTTGACTGGCTTGAAAGGCGTATGTCTGCTGGAGTTGGTCCAAAAAATTCACGATTTCAAAGGGCTCATTTTCCAGGATAAGCTTACCTGACCCCAGTTTGTTCAGGTCCAGAATATCATTGAGCAGTTTTAATAAATTCCTGGCAGAAAAATCCAGCATTTTCAATGTGTCCAGCTGGTCTTCCCGTGGATTTTCCTTTATCAGAATATCACTAAGACCAATAATCGAATTTAGTGGCGTGCGGATTTCATGTGACATCATCGACAAAAAGTTGGACTTTTGCCAGGACTCATTTTGTGCCGAACTACCAACTTTTCTTAATTGAAGTAAAGAAAAAACCTGCCGCGATAGCGCTTTTAGGGCTTCTTTCTGGTTTTCATTAAGTTTTTTGGGTTTGTGATCAACCACGCAAATCGTACCCAACGCATTTCCCTCGTCATCGACAATGGGCATGCCTGCGTAAAACCTGATATTATATTTGCCATTGACCAGTGGGTTTCCAACAAACCGTGCATCTTCAAGTGTATCAGGCGCCACCATTAATTGATCAGGCTCCAATATCGTATGACCGCAAAATGAAGTATCACGGGGCGACTCTGTCAAACTAGCTCCTGTTATGGATTTAAACCATTGCCGATCCTTGTCCATGATACTGATAAAAGAAATAGGGCAATCGCAGATTTGTGATGCCAACATTACCAGGTCATCATAAAGCTGTTCGGGATTAGAATCGAGAATGTCGTACTCTTTAAGAGCGCTTATCCTATTTGGTTCATTTTGTGGGATTTCCGGCTTTATCATAATCAGGCGATTGATGACTTAGGTTGTCAATATTTGTTGGGTAAATAATTGCTAATACCTTTCGTGCCTTATCAAGAAACTTTGATCAATCTTAATTTGCTTAGCTCAATAAATGCTTCTTTAAAAGTATAATCTGACCTATGTGGTAAATATCGTGTTGGATGATCCCATGCAATAATGTATAAAAATCATACCCTTTATTGTGAACCTGATCATTCAGATGCTGGTCTTCTACATCATCGAGCAATTCACAAAGTTTTTCCTGAGTGCTTTCGAGTTGATTTTGAATGTAATACCACTGGGTTTCTGTCTGCTCGCCTACCTTGCCCCAATTGTTGCTTTCACTTAATTCAAAGCTCATATCTCCCTGAAGCCTTTTGATCGCAAACTGCCTCCAGGCTGTCATGTGCATTACCAACTCAGCAATGGAATGAATGCTTTCATACTTATGAAAAGCCTCTTCAGCAGATATTCCCTGCAGCGCTTCCCTGATGGTTGGTCCATGCCAGGGGGCTCCATTATATTCTTTTTCCAAAAGCGTTTTAATACGCTGCGTTTCAAGCATTATTTCAGAAATCGGTGTTGTCATTTCACATATATTTAATGGTAATATCAACAAGCTTTTCCTTCACTGCATTGTACGGAGGAAATAAAAACTTCATCATACTGAATCTGGTAGGCTGGCGCAAAACGGCACGTGGGTTTGAGAATGCCTCAAAACCATAAAATCCATGGGATTTACCAATACCTGAATTATTTGACCCGCCAAAGGGAAGATTGTTTTGGTTAAAATGTACAACATTATCATTGAAGCAGGTACCACCGGCCCTGGTGTTTTGTAAAATGTATTTTTGGTTCTTTTTGCTACGACTATACATATACAGCGCCAAGGGTTTTTCGCCCTTACGAATATATTTTACTACTTCTTCCAGTTTATTAAATGTTTTAACGGGTAAGACCGGTCCAAAAATCTCCTCTTCCATTAAACGCATATCATCGCGTACATCGCTTATTATGGTTGGACTAATAAACCTTTGCGACCCCTCACCTTCTCCACCTGTAATTAGATTCGCACCTTTTTCCCTGGCATCATCAATGATCGACATTAAGCGTTTGAAATGTTTTTGATTGACTATTCGGGGGTAATCATCCGATGCCATTGAATCCTGATAGAAAGCCTTTAATTTTTGAACGAATTTATTCAGCAATCCATCTTTAACACTTTCATGCACAAAAAGATAATCGGGTGACACGCATATCTGGCCGGCATTGAAAAACTTGCCCCACATGATTTTTGCTGCTGCTTCATCAAGATTTGCAGTACGGTCAACAATTGTAGGTGATTTGCCCCCCAGTTCTAAAGTTACCGAACTCAGGTTTTTAGCAGCCGCACTCATAATAATTTTACCAACCTGAGGGCTGCCCGTAAAAAATATATGGTTAAATGGCAGCTCTAACAACTCTTGCGATACCTGCTGATCACCTTCAAAAATTGCCACCTCTTCCGGATTAAAAACCTCTTCTATCAATGATTTCATCACGGCAGATGAGTGGGGGGTGTATTCGGAAGGCTTGATCATTACGGCATTTCCCGCTGCAATAGCTGAAACCAACGGGCCCAGCGTGAGATTGATCGGGAAATTCCAAGGTGAAATAATAAGGCAAACCCCTTTAGGTTCATAATGAATAAATGAGCTACTTCCGATCAGTGCGGTTGGTGTTTGCACACCCTTCGGTTTCATCCAGTACTTAAGGTTTCGTATGGCATGTTTAATTTCGGAAGTAACCACGAAAACCTCGGAAATATCCACTTCCACGGCGGGTTTTCTAAAATCCTGCCACATGGCTTCCTTAAACTGTGGCCGATAGGCCATTACGGCCTTCAAAAGTTTTTTAAGCACGGCTATGCGCTCTTTTGCCGAACGGTTTCCCAATTCGTATTGATAAGCTTTTTGCTGTTCAAAAACCTGGTGGTAAAGCGCTTTACCTTCGACTTTTTCTTCCGGGTTTATAACTTCCATTTTTGGTTTTTCTATAATTTACAAAAAAAAGGCACAACTCCTAACTAAACGTTCTGCAACTTTAAGAAGTTCATTTTTTTATGATCACTGAATTTTTAAGGTAGAGATCAAACTATTTTAAATGCCTGATTTTGTGTTACTTACAAATTTTTTTATAACAGTAACATCAATTGGACACAATTTGGAACGCCAATTGCTATTATCAAATTATGACAAAAATATTATCATCATGAAAAATAGCATTTCAATTCTCTACCTGTGGATGTTCCTGATACTTGCCGGAGCGGGAGTATCGTGTTCAGCTTCAAAAGATGCAAGTAAAACAGCCCGGAAAGAAATCAAGAAAAAGGCTGTACGTGAAGCCCGGAAAGAGGCTAGACGGTACAAAAGACAAGACTGGTACGTGGCGCCGGGCGCTCTGCCTATGGACAAACAGGTTGAACGTGCCTGGGAAAAACAATACTTACAAGATGAAAACGGTTATCCCCTTTACTTAGTGGCTACGGGAAACAGTGTTGCCGAAACGCAAGCAGCTGCCAAACTGCAATCTATGGAGCTTGCCAAACTCGAATTAGCCGGACTGGTGCAAACCAATATTGCAGCCCTCATTGAAAACAGCATTGCCAATAATCAACTCAATGCCGAAGACGCGGCATCTGTAACCAAAACCGTGGCAGCATCCAAAAATGTAATCGCCCAGGAAATTGGCCGGGTAGATGTACTTTTTGAAATCTATCGCCGCCATGATATGAACACAGAATCTACAGTTCGTATCGGGTACCGAACCGATATGGCTATGGAAACCGCTAAAAAAGCGATCAGGAAGCAACTGGAGGATGAAACGGATATTTTGCACGAAAAATTAGATAGGTTATTGAACTTCTAATTTGAAGCGATGAAACGTTGCGCACTCATATTGACCGGGCTTATTGCCTTTACGATGATGTCCAATGCCCAGGAACCTCTGATCGAAGCAAGTGGTTCTGCGCAAGGTCGTTTAGATCCGGCAACCAGCCTGAATGAACTAAAACTTCAGCTACAGGAAGAAGCGATCAAAACAGCCCTGGAGGAAACTTTTGGTGTGGCCATAGGAAAGTGGTCCGATATTCGTGTTTCCTCCGGACATGCTGAAGTGACAATAGAAGGCGAAACGTTTGTAAGAGGTGAGTGGATCAAAACCCTGCAAAGCGCTTGTGAAGAAAAATGGATCGGTAAGAAAAAGAAAAATCGAGAATTATGGGTAACCTGCTCGGTAAAAGGATTGGTGAGAAAAAACAATAAGCCACTTCTCCCTATCTATTGGCAAACCGCCCGTTGCCCCGATGATCTCTGCCGAACGAGTGAATTTAGAAGTGGAGAGCCCTTGATCGTTACCTTCAAGACACCGGAAGACGGATGGCTGACCATTTATTCAGTGGAAAAAGAGGGCGCCTTTCGTTTGTTGCCTTACCAGCATCAGAACAGTGAATATGACCATGGAATACCTGTAAAGGCCGATTCGTTATATACATTTTTCCATGCCGATTCGCAGGATTTTCATGCCAATATCGATCAGCTTATCATGACGACCGATTATCGATATGAAGAATTGGAGCTCTACCTTGTTTATTCACCTGAGCCACTGATGCCGGTTCCCGAAAACGGAGCAGCAGAATGGCATGAAAGCCGACAATGGATACTGCCAGCACAAGTGAATACGCAGCAGTTTTTGGATTGGATCACTGAGAACCGCATCCGGAGTGAACTATTCCAGGTGCGCAGAAGTAAATTAAGGATTAACGGACAATAATGGCCAGACTAATCATGAAACCGATATTAGCTTGCTTGTTGCTTATCATCGCCAATAGCGTGATAGCACAGAGCGCCATAGGACAACAAATCTATATCCCTGCTAATTCAAACGGATATTGGGGGTTTATTAATACAACTGGTGAGTGGGTAATTGAGCCTCAGTACGAAGATGCCCAATCATTTTCAGAAGGTCTGGCTGCCGTAAAATACTATGGAAAGTGGGGTTATATCGATGCACAAGGAAAATGGCATATTCAGCCAAAATTTGCCGATGCCAAAATGTTCCATGAAGGAATAGCCTGTGTGTTACAGTTTGATCATTGGGGTTATATCGATATGTCCGGGCAGTGGATCATACAGCCAAAATTCAAAAAAGCCAGTGCATTCGGAGAAAAAAAGGCCCTTGTCGGTTCGGAAGGTAATTTGAGAATTATTGACCGATCGGGTTCAAGTGCTATTTCATTTCCGGTTCGCGATGGAATAACATTTAGCGAAGGCCTGGCATATGTGGAATACGACGGATATAAAGGATACATTAATCCGAAGGGACAGTGGCAAATACGCCACCCCTATGAAAAATCGTTTTCCTTTTCCGAAGGGTTGGCCATTTTTAAATTGAATAGCCAGTACGGTTTTCTGGATGTATTGGGCAAAAAGGCCGTTGAGCCTGTTTTCAGGGATGCGACACGTTTTTCAGGTGGTCTGGCAGCGGTCAGGCAATATCAAAGCTGGGGGTATATCAATGCATACGGCGAGGTGGTAATCAATTACAAATATGAAGATGCCACACCTTTTCAATATGGATATGCGGCAGTAAAAAAAGACGGAAAATACGGTTTGATCAATTCCGACGGCGGCTGGGTTTTGGAACCCCGTTTTGATCAATTGAAAAAACCAAATTTGGCCGTGCCATTAAAGACCATTTCGGAAGCTATTACAAGACAGAAATATCAATCCTGGGCCGAAAGAGGTGAGTTTGAAACATCGGAGGACTATCAAAGGCGTTTAGAATCAATGCAATCAGGCGCTTTTACCGACGGCGGTTATACGGAGCTTGCTTCGCTTCTTATCCCCCGGCAAAGAATTCGTTTAGGGCGTTACCTGGCCGATTATGAGGCATTTATGGTTCATGTGCCCTATGCACTTCCCTTTATGTTGCCCGTTGATATTGAAGAAGCCCGTTATATTGCTGATTTACCAGGCAGCGCAATAAATTGGGATTCTCTTCAGTACAGTGCAATAAACGATCGATTTGTTGTAAGCGCCGCCGTGGCGATCATTAATGGAAAGGCTTACCGCTATCAGGCGCCAAATCGCACGGATTTGAAGAGTCAGGTGACATTTACGAAGCCAGTTGCGACCATTCCCAACCTGGACCGGGAAGCGTTTAAAAAAGACATCCCAATTTCAAATGGATCTGATGTGGATCAAAATATCCCGGTTTACAAATGGCAACAGGATCAGATCTTCGCGCTGGTAATTGGAAATGAAGACTATTCTTCTTATCAAAATGGCCTGGAACACGAATCCGACGTGCCTTACGCAGAAAATGATGCCCGGGTTTTTGCTGAATATTTAAAGAAAACATTTGGTGTACCGGAGTCGAACATTCAGCTACTGATCAATGGTACTACTGGACAAATTCGACAGGGCCTTTCCAAGTTGAAGGCAATCTCGAAAGCCTGGGAGGGAAAGGCAACACTGATATTTTATTATGCCGGTCACGGAGCGCCTCATCAGGTATCGGAAAAGCCATATTTACTTCCTGTTGATGTAAATGCCAATAACCTGGAATATGGGATTGCCCTTGAAGAAGTATATGACTACCTCAGTCGATATGAAACCAGGCGATCCTTAGTTTTTATGGATGCCTGTTTCACTGGGGCGGGAAGGGAAAAAGCGCTTCTGGCTTCAAGAGGTGTACGCATCCAACCCAAAACACCATTTGTTCTGGGCAATCTGGTGGTGTTCAGTGCCACATCCGGCCGACAGACGGCCCTGCCGTATCATGCAAAGTCACATGGCATGTTCACTTATTTTCTTTTGAAAGCATGGCAGGAGTCTGATGGAAAAATGAAATACGGGCCTTTGGCTGAATATTTACAGGAAATGGTCAACAAAACATCTGTCCTGCTAAACTCAAAAGAACAGGTTCCAACAGTTAAAGTGAGCCCGATATTTGAATATACCTGGAAAGATTTTGATATGTATTTGGATTCTACGTCAAGTTCAAGCAAGCGCCCTTTTGATTAAATATATGCTGTGCCCGCTTTTATAATGGTAAATCCTTTCAAGGGCACAGCATACTTTTCAATACTTACGGTTTGCCATAAAGCTCTTCAGCAGCTTTAATAAATTCTTCCTCGTCTATATTCCATTTCGCCACCTTATCTGAATTAGCCAAATAATCAGCCGTATTTATAAAAGCGTGGTAATAAACGGTCACGTAGTTATAATTAAGTGTTTCAGGATTGTCGGTTACCTGATGATAGTAGTAGGTGATTTCATCATCAAAAGCGGTAACCCCCGGGCTGTATAAAACACTTGGTATTCCTTTTTTGGCAAAATTAAAGTGGTCAGAACGACGGAAAATTCGTTGTTCCGGAATGGGGTCATAGCCCATTTTGAGCCCTGCTTCTTCCGTGGCTTGTTGAATGGCGCCTTCCGCAGTATTTTTTTCAACACCAAATACAGTTACCATTGTAGTGTCGTTGTAACCGGCAGCATCGATATTCAAATTAAAAATGCATTTTGAAAGGGGCGCCAATGGATTTTCGGCGTACCATTCGCTTCCAAGAAGTCCTTTTTCTTCTGCCGTAAAGGCCAAAAATATCACAGAACGCTTGGGCCTGTTCTTACCGAAATATTTCGCCGCCATTAACAATCCGGAAGTTCCCAGTGCATTATCCCTTGCTCCATTAAATATGCTATCCGCTGGCATGCCTTCTTTTTTCACGGGATCGCCAACGCCCACATGATCATAATGAGCTGAAAGAATAATATATTCCTCACTTAGTTTCTTATCCTTACCCTTGATTACCCCAACTACATTCTTTTCTCGTATTATTTTAGTTTCTGCTCCCTCCAACATTATTTCTGCCACTAAACCCTTGGCCTGTATCTTTTTTGTCAGCTTTTGATCAGGGTCATTTACCCAGTATACCGGAAGGTTATCTTCCTCTTGTTCATTGTATAGCTCCATCCGGGTATTGCCCATGTAACGAGCAAGCATCGACCAGGGCATAGATCGGTAATTATAAATTTCAATTAACCCCAGGGCGCCTTTTTCTTTTAAATGACCTGATTTTTTCCGCATTAGTGAAAACCAGTCCCTAACGCTGCTAACTCCTTTATCTCCGGCCCACGTTACCACATATTTGTCAGTGACCTCAATAGCTAAACTATCGAGGTCACCGGGCATTCCATATGCTGCAAAAACCACCCCTGCTTTTTTATTCATATTGCCGCCTCGTAAAGCCACAAAGCTTTCTTTGAAGTTCAGTGTTGTATCAGCTATGGTCATATGGCCTGATTTAAGCGGTTTGGTTACTTTTAATGGGACCTCCTGAAAGTAACCATCATCAATTGGTCCTACTCCGTAATTTTCAAACTGGTTTGCTATATATCGGGCTGCAATTTCAATGCCCGGTGTACCAACATCACGTCCTCGCAGGCTATCAGAGGCTAAAAAATACATGTGATGTTCAACTTCTTTTTTAGTTACCGTTTTTTTGATTTGCTTGATTTGCCCAACCAAAGAGACCGGGAAGAACAAGAAGATTAACGCAAGCTTTAACTGATCCATAGTGCCAAGTTTTCTTAATAAACCGGCAAATTAAAGGTTTAGTTAAAAATCAAAAAATAAATGTGATCAGTGGTATTACTTCAATTCAGCCAGGACTGTTATTCCGCCTTTGGTTTTCTCATTGACATGTACCTTTATATGGGCATCTAAGGGTAAAAATACATCTACCCGTGAACCAAACTTGATAAAGCCGAATTCTTCACCCTGTTTAACATGGTCACCGGATTTTACATAGCAAACTATTCTACGTGCCAATGCGCCGGCTATCTGCCTCACCACAATTTCAACGCCATTTTTTAGCTGGTACGCCAGGGTGGTCCTTTCATTCTCCGTGCTTGATTTGGGATGCCAGGCTACCATGTGTTTTCCGGCGTGGTATTCAAAATATTTAATGATTGCGGTAACCGGATTGCGGTTTACGTGGACATTTACAGGAGACATGAAAATGGAAATCTGCATGCGCTCTTCTTTGAGGTATTCGTGTTCCAGGGACTTTTCAATAACCACCACTTTACCATCGGCTGGTGCGTAAATCAGTTTTTCATCGTGGCTTACATCGATCCGCGGATTGCGGAAGAACTGTAAAATAGCCAGATATACCACCACTGCCAATAGAACATAGGTATTGAGCCAAAAGTGTGGTAGAGAGGTTCCATAAGCCAGTATCAGATAGATCAACACCAGAATTATAGAGAGCGTGATGAGTAGTTTACGTCCTTCTTTATGTATGGTCATAGACCGATTTTTGTACAAATATAAATAAGTGAAAAGAAATAAAAACAAAAAAGGCGCCCTGAATTAAGGACGCCTTATGTAAGCAGTTTATACTCAGCGTTTTAAAATCCTCCACGATATTTGTATGCGCTTGCTACTTTATCAATAGCTACTATATAAGCGGCAATTCGCATGGATACATTGTATTTCAATGCTGTTTCATATACCACATCAAAGGAACTTTTCATGATTCTATCTGATCGTCGGTTTACACGGTCGCGTGTCCATTTGTATCCCAAGCGGTTTTGTACCCACTCGAAGTACGACACTGTCACACCCCCAGCATTGGCTAGAATATCCGGGACAACGGTAATGCCTTTTTCATTTATAATATCATCAGCTTTGGCTGAAGTAGGGCCATTGGCGCCTTCGACAATCAGCTTGGCTTTAATTTTATCGGCATTGTACATGGTAATCACATCTTCAAGTGCAGCGGGGATCAGTACATCCACATCCAGAAAAAGAAGGTTATCACCTGAATCCATCTTTTCAGCGCCTTCAAAACCCTCCAGCGTACCTTTATTTTCATCACGATAGGCCATGGCTTCTTTCATTGATATTCCTTTTTCGTTGTAATATGCGCCAGTAATATCGCTTATTGCAACGATTTTTGATCCTCTTTCTTCTAGCAAAAGTGCAGCGTATGAACCTACATTGCCAAAACCTTGAACAGATATTTTGGCATTATAGGGATTAATTTTCAGCTTTTGCATAGCCGATAAGGTTGATACCATTACTCCACGTCCTGTGGCTTCCAGTCTACCCAAAGACCCACCAAGCACCAAAGGTTTACCGGTAACCACACCACTAGTAGTTACGCCTCTACTTCGAGAAATCTGGTCCATCAACCAGGCCATCTCACGCTGACCTGTGCCCATGTCAGGAGCGGGAATATCTGTATCAGGCCCAAAGACATCCTTCATTGCAGTAGCATATGCGCGGGTCAATCGTTCGATTTCACCTGAAGACATCGCTCTGGGATTACACCTGATGCCGCCTTTTCCTCCCCCGTAGGGAATATCTACCACAGCACATTTCCAGGTCATCCATGCTGCAAGGGCTTTCACTTCATCCAGTGTTACATTAAGGTCATAACGAATCCCACCTTTTGAAGGGCCCAGAATATTATTATGGATTACCCTGATTCCTTCAAAAACCTGAATAGATCCGTCGTCCATCGTAATGGGCAGCGATACTATCACCTGCTTGTCTGGTGTTTTCAGTACATTGTATACTTCTTCATTCAGTCCCAAATGTTTTGCCGCGATGTGGAATCTCGACATCATGGACTCAAAAGGATTTTCTTTATCCTTGATAGGTGCGGGCTCTATATAGGCCATATGAGATTAAAAATTTAGTTGACGAATTAGGGAGGTAAAATTAAAAAATTTTAAAAGAAAGAAGATTTTATTTCGGTTTTTTAAATCACTATTGAAAAAGTGCTAAAAAAGCTGCTATAAACGGTATTGAAAGCAATAATGCATCAAAACGATCCAAAAATCCTCCATGTCCCGGCAATGAAGTACCCGAATCTTTGATCTCTATGCTCCTTTTGAAAAGCGATTCCACTAAATCACCATAGGTACCCGCTACGGTGGTCAGTATTCCTATCACCAGCCATTTCCACAATTCAAGTGTATTGAAATAGTGAGAAATGACAATGGAGAGCAAGATTGTTAACAAAGCGCCACCGATAAAACCTTCCCATGATTTATTGGGCGAAACACGTTCAAATAGTTTCTTTTTACCAAAAGTGGCGCCGGCAAAATATGCTCCGGTATCGCTGGCCCAGGTCATTAAAAGAATCCCGATTATCACTTCATAGTTATAAATGCCGTCTCGAAAAGCAATCGTATGTAAGAGCGCGAAGGGCACCCCCACATAGATAATCCCCAGAAATGTATATGCGATATTTGTAAAAGGCTTGTTTTCCCCTCTTTTGTAGAGCTTTATAAAAAACACTATGGCGCTTACCGGGAACAGGATGAAGTAAAGGCGTGACTGTTCCATTCCGGATTGTACCAAAAAGGTAACGAAGAATAGGATAACAGCCGTAAAAGTACCCCAGAATTTTAGTGGCAACATACCGTCGAGTAGAAGGAGTTTATAAAACTCATAAATCGTAAAAAATAAAATAATGGCAAAAACCACCAGGTAACTGTACTGTGAATAAACAATTGCCGATATCAGTACAGCCACGCCTATTAGCGCCACAATAACTCGCTGTGTGAGATTGTTATATTTATTCAAAACGGATGTCTTCATCGATAATTTTTAAGGCCTTGATCACATGATCCTGGGAGACATGCACTTCGTAATGGCCAAAATGATAATTTGAATCTTTTTTATTGAGTACTATTGCAGGCGTTTCCATATCCTCAAGCACTGATTTTACTATTTCAGCACGATGCAGGATCGCTGATTCATATACTTTCTTCCACTTTTCCATGCAGTTTTTTATAGTGACGGTAAAGAAATACCATTGAAGCTATAAATATGATCAAAAAAGGCAAAATTGCATACCATGGCGCCGACTCATCCGACTCTACATCATATGAAATCTTGTCTTGTTGGTATAGGTACAACACTAATAGTGAAATGCCATTGTTCACAAAATGGCCTAAAACGGCCAGCCAGATATTGCCAGACCAGACATAAAGGTAACCGAAAAGCGCCCCCAGCAATACACGAGGTATGAATCCATAAAACTGAACATGAATAGCGCTGAATAATATGGCCGCCAGCCAGATGGCCAAGTGATGATTTTTACTTATTTGAAAAAATATATTTTGTATGGCGCCTCTAAATAGCAATTCCTCAACTATTGCCGGAATGATCGCTACCACAACAATAGCTGCTAAAAAGTAAGAAACACTGTCAAATTTTGTCAAGAATTCGGTTACTTCCCTCAACTGATCTTCCATATTTTTGGCCCAGTCTTCAAAAGGCTGAAGAAAACCAGGCAGGTCCATATTGGCATTCCATTCAATAAATACCGTGTTCACAATCATAAAACTGAAAGTGGCCAAGACAGCCATTACCAGCATTTGATCTTCCAGTCCTTTTATCGGCAAAAGAATGAAGGGATTTTTTCGCTCATAAATACTGAAGTAAAGCAAAACAGGAGTTAAAAAAGCGCCCAAAGCTGAAGCCCCCTGATACAACAATAATGCTTTTCGTCCGTTTTCAAAGGTTTCAGGCTGCTGCAAAAAGCGGTCTAATGACATGGCATCAATATTGTAAATCAATGTTGTAAAACCTATACCAAGAACGGGCCCGATTAATAAAACTCCCGCCACTGTAAAAAGAAATACAACAATTAGAGCTAAAACTGGGTTTCTTTGATCGGAAAATAGGCGCTTATATTCTATATTGTTCATATTGTGGCTAAATTTACAGCAAAAATTTGAATTACCTTGGTGAAGATTGGAAACTTAGAGTTGGGGGATTTTCCTTTGTTACTCGCTCCGATGGAAGATGTGAGCGACCCTCCATTTCGAGCAGTTTGTAAGGAAAACGGGGTTGATTTGATGTACACGGAATTTATTTCTGCAGAAGGCCTCATTAGAGATGCGGAAAAGAGCCTACAAAAACTGGATATTTACGATTATGAACGTCCTATTGGCATCCAGATTTTTGGCGACAAAATAGAGTCGATGCGCGAAGCTGCGGCCATTGCCGAAGAAGCCAACCCCGAAATAATCGATATTAACTATGGCTGCCCGGTTAAAAAAGTAGCCTGTAAAGGAGCAGGTGCGGGCATACTGTTAGACCTGCCCAAAATGCAGTCAATGACCGCAGAAATTGTCAATCGGGTTAACAAACCCGTAACTGTTAAAACACGTCTCGGCTGGGATGATAAAAACATAAAAATAGTGGAAGTGGCTCAAAGGCTACAGGATGTAGGCATACAGGCTTTGACCATTCATGGTCGGACGAGGGTACAGATGTACAAAGGAGTTGCTGACTGGAACCCAATTGCCAAAGTTAAAAATCACGCAGCTATAAACATACCCATATTTGGGAATGGTGATATTGATACTCCTCAAAAAGCGCTGGAATACCGCGAAAAATACGATGTAGATGGCATAATGATTGGTAGAGCCAGTATAGGATACCCCTGGATTTTCAATGAAATAAAACACTTTTTCGATACCGGTGAAATACTGCCCGGGCCCGATATAGATGAGCGTGTAAAAGTAGCCAAAAAACATCTTTCCTTTAGTGTAGAGTGGAAGGGTGAACGTAAAGGTCTTTACGAAATGCGCCGGCACTACACCAATTATTTTAAAGGTATTCCGAATTTCAAGCCCTTCCGGACGCGGCTTGTGACATCAGAAGAATATAATGAGGTGATGGGTTTACTTGATGAAATTGCCGTAACCTTCCAACCCGAGGTGATGCCATGAGTAAACCGGCGGGGCCAAGTGATGTAACACTTTCATGGCTTTTACTACTATTGCTTTCATTGATTTGGGGCAGTTCTTTCATTTTGATTAAAAAAGGACTGCTGGTTTTTACTCCAACTGAAGTGGCAGGCATAAGAATTGGTTCTGCATCATTGGTGCTGGCGCCTTATGCCGTAAAAAAGTGGCGCAAAGTAGATAAGCATTATGCAAAATACCTGCTTATATCAGGGGTTGTTGGTTCGCTCATTCCGGCATTCCTTTTTGCCCTTGCCCAAACCCAGTTGGACAGCGGTATAACAGGTGTGCTCAATGCACTGACACCGATTTTCGTGCTCATTATGGGATTGATATTTTTTAGCCAGAAGTCTAATGCCCGAATGATCATTGGTATTTTCATTGGCTTTGTAGGCACATTGTTACTCATCCTGGCCTCCTCGGGTGGAAATCCCGGACAATTGAACTTCTACGCTTTTTTTGTGGTCCTGGCCACTTTGTGTTACGGCATTAATCTCAATCTGATCAAATACTACCTGACCTCCATCAGAGCGCTGGAAATTACCGCCATATCATTAGTAATGGTTGGCCCCTTTACCATCATATTTCTTTTGCTTTTTACCTCATTCAACCATAAAATAGTGTATACTGAAGGCGCCTGGCTTTCCTTTGGATACTTGTGTATGCTCGGGATTATTGGTACCGCCACGGCCTTGGGGATATTCAATAAACTCGTTAAACTAAGCACTCCGTTGTTCTCGAGTTCGGTTACCTACATCATACCAATAGTTGCTGTATTATGGGGCGTATTTGATGGAGAAAAGTTAACCATATACCACTATTTAAGCATGTTGGTAATTCTTGTTGGCGTTTTCTTGGCAAATAGAAGGCGATAATAAAAATTTACCAAATTTTTGACGTGTAAAGTGAAACCTTTAGTAGGTTTTTACCTGTTTAAGTATATGAAGGCGAAATTATTTATCACCCTTTAATCCCGCTTAATATGAAGAACTATAACAACAGAATCTCCGCCTCCATTAAGGAAAAAGATTTGAAAGAAATTCTGGATGCCATTGATTTTATCGATGAAAAACTTTCAGAACTGGTCACATTGAGCAAGGAAGAAGCAATGGCGCTACCCAGAATGCAGGAAGACACGATTTTGTTTGTTAGCAAGAGCCTTGAAAGTGCTTACAAAAATATAAATGCAGTACCCAAAAATGTTGAACTTGACGAAGTAAAGAAAGATCTTGAGCTCTGTAAATCAATCGAAAAGATTTCCACACCGCTCAATGCGATTATGAAAAAACTCAATGACAGCGCTTTGTTAGCCAGTAGTGAAGCCTATTTGCCGGCAATAGCTATTCATAATGCACTTTCAAGCCGAGGTCACCAAAAAAGGTCAGGCGCCCTTCATTAAGAATTGCTTCTTCATGCGCTGAATTGATTCCCTGTTTCCCAGAACGATAAGGACAATACCTTCCTGTATGACAGTGCCAGCGCCTGGTGTAAATCGAAGCGCGGCCTCATGATCTTTTATGCCCAATACGCTCACGCCAGTTTTGTTACGAAAATCGAGTTCTCTAAGCGATTTATTTCTGAATTCTGACCTCAAATCGCCGTAAGTGATCTCTTCAAGTATATATTCATTTTCACTTACGTTATTAAGTACATTGAGCAGTTCGATAACATAGGGCTTAGTAATGATTTGAGCCATATGAAGGCCACCTAATGCGTCGGGCATGACTACGTGGTTCGCTCCTGCCCTGCGCAGCTTTTGTCCTGACTTTTCGTCCGAGGCCCGGGCAATGATCTTTATATTGGGGTTGAGCTCCCGTGCAGTGAGTGATATAAACACATTATCGGCATCGTTGGGTAGCGTTGTAATAATAGCCCTGGCACGTTGAATGCCTGCCGAGTTAAGAATTTCATCAGTGGTGGCATCTCCCACAATCACATTGTATTTCAATGAATCGGGAATAGTTTCAAGCGTGCTTTCATTGCGTTCAATAATGAAGAGCCTTTCCTTACTATTTACTAATTCGCTAACGGCTTTGATCCCATTTCGACCAAACCCACATACAATTATATGGTTGCGAACATTTTTAAATTCACGGCCTTGCATAAAACTTTTAAGTATTTTGTTGAGCTCACCTTCAAAAATATAGGTGGTAAGCGTGGAAATAAGATAGGCAAATATCACTAAATTGGAAAGGATGTAAAGACTGGTGAACACACGGCCATTTTCAGATAATTGTTTGACCTCCGTAAAACCTACCGTAGACAGCGTGATAACTGTCATATATAGGGCCTCGGTAAAACGGTAGTTCTCGATGAGCATGTAGCCACTAATTCCCGTCACGATTGACATTAACGAAAAACCGACGGCTAACATCAGACGGCTTAAACTCTTTGTAATGGGGAAGTTTAAATACACGTGAGCAGTATTGATATTAATTACACCTCAATGAATTAGCGTCTAAATTAGGAAAAAAGGTTTTATTGTCCTGTTTTTATCATTGAAACATGGACAAAATTAGATATATTTCAGTAAGGAATCATTTATGAAACCATCTCATAAAGGCTGGCTGACTGAATATTACAATTCACTAAATAGTGGAAACACCCTGTTCCGATATTTTCTCGAAATGAGGGATAACTATGCGAATTTAAATGAAGAACAGAAATTGTATGGAGTACTTCAACCCACCGGTTTATTGTACGGATATCCGCTGGCTGGCAGGAGCCCTTTTCAAATCAATATAAAAAAATGGGACGAAAAGTCACGTATGAAAATGGTACTTGCCGATAGCATGATGAACCATGCGCTGCTTATTTCTCCGGCCCAATCGAACCATAAACACCTGGCGGATTACCTCCAACATAGCCTGGAAGAATTAATCATGTTTTATCGCACGGTACAGCCTGAATATTTTAAAAAGAAAAGGTTTAATTATAAAACGCCAACCGAAGGCCTGGAAAAACTTTTTGACGACCGAATTAAAGTTCACGGCAGGTTAAATAAGAGTTATTGGACTTCTTTATTTCAAAACAGCCTGTTGTTCCTCGATGTATATTACTACGGCCTATGGATGAAAAAAGAAACCGGAATAATAAATTTCAATGATATTGAGAACCATCAAAACCAGATGCGACTTCTAATTTTACAACTTATCGCCTCTGCCGCCCAGGCCAATCAGGAAGTAACCTGCGAAGAACAAAATATATTTCACTTTTTCCTGCAATCAGCCGGATTGCCCTACGACTTGCATAAAAAAGCGAGCTTTTTTATAAAAGATCGTATTGGCCTTGAGGACATTGACCTCAGTGTTGCCGATAGCTGGATTTTGAAAAAGTATGTGCTTGAATTGGCCCTTCTAACTTTGTGGACTGATAAGGAGTTGGATGAACTTGAAAAAACTTTTTTGAAAAAACTATCTTTACAGCTTGCCATGCCCGACGAGGAAGGTGAAACAAGCATGATGGCGATTGAAAGTTTTGTAATATCTCACTGGGACGAGGTTTCATATTTACAATCAAGACACAATTTTTCTATCGTCCGCGATCACTTCAGCAAGAAATTGAAACATGTGGTGGTAAAAAACACGAAAGCTGTGGAACAGGAGTTGAGAGAAAGCAAAGAATTAATGCAGTTGTTGTTAAAGGCCAATAAAGGCAAGCTGAACCCGGAAGAACAAAAAAAAGTGAAAGCGCAATTGATCGATATTTTAAAAACAATCCCAACCTTCGTTATAATAGCATTGCCGGGTACATTTATTACGCTTCCACTTCTTATCAAGCTTTTACCTAAAAGCGCCTTCCCAAGCGCTTTTTCGGAAGAAGAAGAACTTTAGCCCTTACGCCATTTGATGGTACACCCAATTGCCTTGGTATTTTCTTCCCCTACTTCCTGTCCATTCATCAATGCTTCAATTGCGTTCTCGACATATTTCACATCGGCAGCATCTGCATCTTTGTAATTATTGTCAATTGCACCTATATATCTGACTTTCATTTCATCGTCAAGTAAATATACATGTGGCGTGTACTTGGCGCCATATGCTTTCGCAACCTCCTGTGTTTCATCATAAACATAAGCAAAAGGATAGCCTTTCTCTTTCGAAATGCGTTTCATTTCATCAAATGAGTCTTCGGGCTTGATCTCCGGATCATTCGGATTGATCGCAATAACAGGATATCCTTTATCAGCATACTTATTGTGCAAATCGATGATCCGCTGCTCATATTTTTTAGCATAAGGGCAACTGTTGCAAGTAAAAATGACAACATAGCCATCGGCATCCTTATAATCGGAAAGTGATACCATTTTGCCATCTACATTTTTCAATTCGAAGTCTGTGGCCTGATCACCCACCTGGTAACCATTGTTTACGAAGGCACTGGAAGCTACCAGCCCCGCAAAACATACTGTAAGTAAAATGCTTCTGATAATCATGATAGTTGGATTTATGGTTTACGTATTTTATCCACGGTATTAAACAAGGCCTGCTCATCAAACTGTTTTTCATAGAAGTATGTTTTCTTATCCCTGCAATTGACCATCAGGGTAGCCGGTATTGCCCCTGACCAATTTGGATGTACCTTGCTAATAAATGCATTGAAATCTGTTTCGTCTACCAGTACTACACGCTGTGTCATGTTTTTCTTTTTGACAAAAGGCTTAACCCTGTTTTCAAGTTGCTCGACCATATCCATGCTAACAAAAACGACCTCTACATCATTATATTTTTTATCAAGGTCTAAAAAATGTGGAAGCTCCATTATGCATGGCTTGCACCAGGTGGCCCAAAAATTATACACGATTATCTTTTCGCCATCTTCGCATTGATCGATCATATTAAGAAGTTGTGGATATTTGATCACCTCCACCTCCTGGGCATTTAGTATGATGGAACATCTTGTATAAATTAGAAATATAAGTACGAGTCGTTTCATATATACGTGCATTTTTGTATCCCGAATACATTTGGGGTTAATCAAATATCGAAAAAATGTGGAATTATTGTATATTTTTAAATCAACTGAATCGCTTCGTATTAATGATTAAAAATTGTAAAAGTAGTCGAATATTTTACACCTGTGAAGAGCTGATCCGGATAAATTTTATTCGCCACTGTTAATATCCACTTAAAAATTAGATAATTATTAAATGTCAAATTAAATAATCAGTTTTTATCCACATTTATCCACACTTATCCACACAAGAAACTGTTTTTTACATAAGTTGTTGTTTTTCAGATACTTATGTGGGCTTATGTAAATTCAAACTTTGTGGATAAAGTTTACGAAAACGGCGATTCCTTAAAAATCAAGTTTTATTAAAAATATTTATCCCCATATCCCTCGCTTATGTTATGAGAATATTATCATATGCCACAGATTTTTAAACGGTGAAAATTGTCGTTGCTAATCCAACTTAAATTGCAGTAATTTTGATCGGTAGGTGTTAAAAATTCTTGATTTGGAAACAAAACCGGCATATTGTCCATTTTGAATGACTGGCAGGTTCCAGGCTCCGGTTTTTTCGAACTTACTCATTACCTCGCGCATTGACTCTCCCACATAAATTTCTGCCGGAGCTTTATGCATAATTGAGGCTATTGTAATCTGATCATACTTGTCACTGTCGAACATAATATCCCGGATATCATCCAGTGTAATGATGCCTTGAAATTTATTTTCTGAATCAACAACCGGAAAAATATTTCTTTTGGATTTTCTTACCAATTTGATCAAATCCGACATCGTCTTATCAGGCTCAATCGTCATCAGATCTTTTTCAATGATCTTATTGATCTTAATCTGATCAAGTAATTGCTTATCCTGATCGTGCGGGCTATATTGATTTCGTTCGATAAGCTTTTTTGTATAAAATGAGTATTTTTCAAAATATGAAGTGGTCATCGTTGATATGGCGGAAACAATCATCAATGGTACAAACAGCGTATATCCACCGGTTATTTCGGCAATAAGAAATATTCCTGTTAAGGGTGCACTCAATACTCCACTCATAATCCCGCACATGCCTACAAGCGCAAAATTGCTTATGCTTAGTTCAGGGCCGGCCGGAATATAATTGGCTATTGAAGCGAATAGCGCTCCCAGTATGGCGCCTAAAAATAAGGAAGGAGCGAAAATCCCTCCGCTTCCCCCGGAGCCAATTGTTAAGGCAGTAGCGACGGGTTTTATCAATAATATGCCAAATAAAAAAGCCCATAGAATAAAGAGGTAGCTATTTTCCAGTGAGAAAAATCCGGTGTTTAGAAACACTTCATGGGAAGAATTTAGAAGTTGCTTAATCGTGCCGTATCCTTCGCCATAAATGGGTGGGAAAATAAAAACCACGAGAGCGAGCATTAGGCCGCCGATCGTACCACGAAGCAGGTAATTTTTAACCTTCTTTATCTTATATTCTACGTAATAATTAACCCGGATAAAATATATGGACAATAAGCCACTGAAAATGCCTAATAATATGAAATACGGCGTTTCTGCGGCATAGAACGATTCAGTTAACTCAAATGAAAACAGAACGTCACTTCCCGAAAGGGTAAGTGAAACCAGTGAACCACACACTGCTGCTATCAGCAAAGGTATAAAAGTAGCAAAACTGGCGCCCGCAAGTATCACTTCAGAGCTAAAAATAACCCCACTTATTGGCGAATTAAATATACCTGAAATAGCACCTGCTGCACCGCACCCGATAAGTATGGTTCGTCGCTTGTAATCGAGGTGCATTACTTTGCCAAAGTTTGATCCTATAGCCGAACCTGTCACGACGATTGGCGCCTCTAGTCCTACAGAGCCACCAAAGCCGACCGTAAACAAACTGGTAAGCCACCGGCTGTAAGTACGGCTACGCAGCATTTTGCTTGATTTTTGTGCAATTGAAAGCAATACATCTGATACACCGTGCCCGAGACGATCCTTCCACCAATACCGTGAAATTAAAACAGTAAGCAAAATACCAATCAACGGATAAAAGAGTTTTAACCCTTTCATATGTATGCCTTCCTGCAAAAGATGCTGAATGAAGTGGACAGACTCCTTGAGGGAAACAGCTGCCAACCCTGCCAAAGTACCTACTATTGCACTGAGTATAAGGGTGAAGTCGTTGTTATTGATGTGCTTGATGCGCCAAACTAAAAATCGATGTAACCACCGCGGATTTGACATGTGCGCAAATTTACTACAATTGATCAATTATATACTTAATATTGAGCCATTAACGATCACTAATATGTATATGTGGTTAAAAGGGGCATTTAGGGGAATAAAACGCATGTTTTTAAAGATTAACATTTGTTTAAATTACAGCTATTCATCCTGCTGCATTTTTATTAATTTTCCAACAAATAATTTTATATGACAAACAAGATCTGTAATCTCTTCGATATCCAATATCCTATAATTCAGGCCGGTATGGTATGGTGCAGCGGTTGGGAGTTGGCTTCTGCCGTAAGCAATGCCGGAGGGCTGGGACTAATAGGCTCAGGGTCTATGTACCCTGAAGTACTTCGTACCCATATTCAGAAATGTAAAAATGCGACCAATAAGCCTTTTGGTGTTAATGTACCCTTGCTTTATCCTGACATTGATAAACACATGAAGATCATAATTGAAGAAGGGGTTAAAATTGTATTTACCTCGGCAGGGAATCCGAAAACCTGGACTAAACATTTACAAGACCACGGTGTAAAAGTAGTTCATGTGGTATCGAATGTGAAGTTTGCCAGAAAATCGGCCGAAGCAGGAGTTGATGCGGTAGTCGCGGAAGGATTTGAAGCCGGAGGGCACAACGGAAGAGAAGAAACTACCACATTTTGTCTGATCCCTATGGTTAGGGAAGCTATTGAACTACCTTTAATTGCTGCAGGCGGAGTCGGTTCCGGACGTGCAATGCTGGGGGCCATGGCTTTGGGAGCTGATGGCGTACAAATTGGGACCAGATTTGCTGCAAGTATGGAATCTTCAGGTCATGATAATTTTAAAAATTTAATAGTCAACTCCAATGAGGGCGATACCGAACTGGTAATGAAAAACCTCACTCCGGTGCGTTTGTTGAAAAATTCATTTTATAGCCAGGTAAAAGAAGCTGAACTTAAGGGTGCCACAAAAGAAGCATTGATCAAAATATTGGGTAAAGGGCGTGCTAAAAAGGGCATGTTCGAAGGTAACCTCGACGATGGTGAACTAGAGATAGGTCAGATATCGGCTCAGATAAAGGAGATCAAACCCGCCGGTGAAATTCTGAACGAAATATGGCGCGAATACGTGAATACCAAAGAAGCACTTTGTAATAGTACGATATGATGCAACTCAAAGAAAGTTGTTTGTATGTAAATGATCTCGCTCAAATCAGGCACTTCTATCACGACATACTAGAGTTACCCGTATTTAGTGAAGTGGTTGGTCGCCACGTATTTTTCCGGGCAGGAAGCGTAGTATTTCTTTGTTTTAACCCCGAAATGACAAAAAACGAAACTACCCTGCCCCCACATCATGCTAACGGTAAACAGCATGTCGCTTTTGAAGTACCGGTAGAGGAATACGATAACTGGAAGGAGAAAATCAAAAAGGCAGATGTAAAAATCACCTATGAACACAAATGGCGCGAGGGGATGTTTTCTTTTTATTTCAATGATCCTGAAGAAAATGTGGTAGAAATTGTAATGGAAGGATTATGGGGATAATCACTTTTTAAATCATTAAAATACCTGTTGAAATGACTGGCGCTGCCTTCGTTAATAAATCTTTCCTCAGTAACGAATACATGGAAAAAACGTGCAAAATCTACACCGTAGGGGTAGTTTTGATAGTATAAGTAGTTTTCACCAGCATCAAACGGTTCTTTTAAATACGATACATACCTGGCGGTGTATTGAAGTAGAGGCACAGTATATTCGTAAAAATTGTTGGGTATTTCCTCTTTATCTTCCCGGAAGCCTTCACTAACCCTGTCAAGGTTATAAAACTCTATTGCCGGTAAAACTGTGTACTTTTCTGCCAATTGAATTTCGATGTAATCCTTTTTGCTTTCTTTCCATTGTTCGACGGATATTGAATACTTCTCGTACCCTATATGTGAAAAAGTAAGGCTATCCGAAAGTTCGGCCAACAGTACAAACTCTCCGGTCAGGTTCGTTACGGAAGCAATATGACCGTCTTTGATGATATGAACATTGGATATAGGCTCCAGAGTAACTGCATCCAGTACTTTTCCGTACAACCGAAAATCGGGATTATACTGAGCCGTAATTGTGGTATTAGCAACAAATATTTGTACAATTACGGTATTAATGAATATTTTTAGTTTTCTATTCATCATCTACAATAAGTATACGTAGATTTAAGAAATAAGCTGTTATAGCGTTAAAAATGAATAAACGACAGATTGTACAAAAAACCATAGGTATAGTAATTCTTGTAGGGATTGTTTTGCTCATTGGGTTTGCAGCATTGCGCATGTATACCAAATCTTTTAGCCCGGAAGCCATTTCCACCTATCAGAATGAAAACATTTCTATTGAAGTGAAATATTGCCAGCCCCATAAAAAAGGAAGGGTAATATTTGGAAATCTGGTTTCTTATGGAGAAATCTGGAGAACAGGAGCGAACGAAGCCACTGTGGTCAAATTCAGTGACGATGTACTAATAAATGACAAAGTACTAAATGCCGGCAAATACAGCCTGTTCACCATACCCGATAAAAACAATTGGACCGTGATATTCAATGAACAGACAGGGCAATGGGGCACAATGTATAAAGAAAAAAGAGATATACTTCGGGTAGATGTATCCCCCGAACATAGCAAAGAAGTTCAGGAAGTTTTTACCATTGATCTGACAGGAGAGGATCAAAATGTGACCATGACGCTACATTGGGATAAAACCCGCGTTTCCATTCCTATCGAGGTACTGCAATAGTTTCCGGAAATTAACTATTGAAGACTTACCAGGTATCGAATCAACTTTATTGGTAAATCAGACCCAATAGAACCATTGGCCTGCATTTTTTCGAATCAGCCCGGAAATCTGCGTTCAACTACTTCAATAAATTCACCCACTTCTTCGCTGCCCTCATCCCAGTTTTTTCCTTCAATGCAGTTAACCCTCACAAAATTGATCGCCTCCTGCCGGTTTTGACAACTGTCAAGCATGTTGATTGTAGAATCAAAAGCCTCTTCGTCATTATCAAATAGTTCTCTGACAAACATAAATCTTTGATTGATAGAAATATTACGCTTGAGAGAGCTTACAGTTGATTTTTTCAACTTATCGTTTATAGAGTCAGGTTTTTCCTTTTCCCCTGCGAATTTTTCATGCACGCTTTTTTGTACATAAGGTTCATCGTCATCGTCAAATTCCCTCTCTTTATCATCACTTTCCTCGGGGGTGCTTTCCGCACTTTCATAATAAATACTTTCCTGTGACAGAGGCACACTTTTGCTGAATTCTTTTAAAAAAGGCTCAAATTCTTCGGGAGCCCCCTGACTGGATTCACAAACTTCATTAAATACCCGAAATGCATCTTCAGTAAACAATACATCCACCCCGTCATTTTCCAGTCTGTTTACATATGAGTCGATCAGGTGACGGTTTACTTTTATATATCGACTCATTTCTTTTAAAAATGATAAATGAATCCTACTATTTTCAGCGTCGTTGATTTGCCTTATATAATACTCATATGGAGAGAATATCAATAAAATGGCTTCGGTAACAGCTTTCTCCAGAATAGGTTGAAGATCGGAACGGCTAATTGCAATGTGATTAGAAAGAACATTCATCAGTTTACCCAATACCTTTTGCACTTCAGGTGAATCATAATCAAAATATGGGCTTTTTATTTTATCCACCTCTTTTTGCCACTGCAGAAATACGGTTCGCACCATAAACAGGTTCACCTGCTTTACAGGAGTCATTTCCAAAAGCTCCTTTCCATTCACTTTATCCCGATTGGCAAAAAAATCATTACATACGACTTCAGCATACTTTTGGCTGTAACGTTGTATTTCCTGAAAGTTTATATTGCTTTCCATTTGGTTATTTGCAGGTTAATTGTTGACCCAAACTTACTACAAGCCTGGAACATTATCATCAAAAATACTCCCTAAATGGTACGGACTGACAGATAAAATAGTTTTGGACATCATTTGTAAATGAAATGCTGTATAATTGCACTTAAACAAGTTTTTTAGCCAATATATGTTTATTGAGCCACAGGTAGGAGATAATTGAGAAGAAAGACAAGAAGGCCGGGGATGGATAGAGGTAATCTGCGGATCAATGTTTTCGGGAAAAACCGAGGAATTGATAAGAAGATTGAACAGGGCCCGAATAGCACGACAAAAAGTTGAGATTTTTAAACCTGCCATCGACAAGAGATATAGTGAAGAAGAAGTGGTTTCACACAATGCAAATGCCATAAGGTCCACATCAGTGCAGTTTGCGCAAGATATATTACTTCTTTCAGGTGATTGTCATGTTGTGGGAATTGACGAGGCCCAGTTTATGGATAAAAGCATTGTAGAGATTACCAATAAGCTGGCCAACTCCGGGAAAAGAATTATTATAGCCGGGCTGGACATGGACTATCTGGGCAAACCTTTCTCTCCTATGAGCGAATTGATCAGCATTGCCGAATATGTGACCAAAACTCATGCAATTTGCATGAAATGTGGAGCTGTGGCGTCCTACAGCTACCGCATATCAGGAGAAAAAGGTCAGGTGGTACTCGGTGAAACGGATCGTTACGAAGCCAGATGCCGCAAATGCTTTTTTGAAAACTTCGGTAAATCACAATGAGAAAATTATTCTTTATTTATTGTTTTTTGTCCGGGTTTCTTTTTTCGATAAATAAAGTCGATGCCCAAAACCTTATGCCTGTTGGAGAGTGGCAATCTCATTTTAATTACCTCAGCGGCGTTGAAGTTGAAGAGGCGGATAATAAGGTGTTTTTTGCCTCTGAAAATGGCTTTTTTTACCTCGATAAGGAAGATAATTCTTACCGTTACCTCTCGACAAATAGTGGATTGAGTGATTTTAAGATCACCAGTATGGTTGCCCTTCCGGACAATTCGGGGGTGATCATTGGCTATGATAATGCCAATCTGGACATTTTACAAGAAAACACAATTTCTAACTACAGCAGATTAAAAGATGAAATAAACCGCGAGGACAAAAGGATATATCATCTGTTGCCGGTCAACAATCTGTTGTATATCTCTACAGGTTTTGGGGTGGTGGTGTTAAACCTTGACAATTTTCTGATAGAGGAAAACTACTTTAATGTGGGTCCGGAAGGGAGCCGGATACAGGCATTTGGGGCGACTGTATTTCGGGACTCCGTATGGTTGGCTACCCAAAAGGGCATATTGGCCGCATCACTGGACCCTTCAGTAAACCGGCAGGATTTTACTAACTGGTATCTGTTTACTATTCAGGACGGCATTATTTCCAATACGCCTTTTATTGATATCGCAACCTTTAACAATCGTATTTATACCGTTGCCTCAAATGGTGATATCTATGAATACGATCAATTTTGGTCGCAAACTACTTTTAAAGCCACGGAGCCTGTTCAAAACATAAGTGTAAGTGGCAATGAGCTTTTTATGGGTTTCGAAGGAGGGTTTGGCACATATGATGGTACAAATTTTAGCACTAATACCAATGGGTTTTTTGATGTCTCGGATGTTTCTTCAATTGGAAATAAGACCTGGGTAGCCGATAACGAAGCTGGTTTAATTGAAATTGATGCCCAAACCCTCTTCCGGTCTCCCGAAAGCTTACCTCTCACAACTCCATTCAATCTGGTATATTCTGAAGGTACCATGCACGCTTTAGCCGGTGGATTTTCGAGGAACGGAACGTCGTTCAGTATATTAACAGGCTTAAGTAGATATGAAGACAGAATATGGTCGACATTTAGTGAAAACCCGCTACCCCAATTTATACCGGTAGATCAATCCGCTGATTGGGTTGACGCAGAAGTAATTGGCGACTTAACTATAGTAGCATCTTTTCAATCCGGGCTGCACATAATTGATATTGATAATAATTCATCTACATTGGATGCCGGTTCTACCGGAACATCTTTGCAGTACTCGCAGGAAGAACCATTAAAGACAAAAATAAGTGCGTTAGACAAAGATGGCAACGGTCAGATTTGGCTTGCGAATTTTGACAGCTCGGTTCCGCTACATAAATGGGATGGCCGTGAAGAGTGGCAAGGTTTTAATCTCATTACGAGTGGCAGCAGATATCTAATAGATGTCCGAACTTCACCCTTTAATAATGTTTGGTTGAAACTAAGCGACAGAAGTGGCGGTGGCTTACTCGCTTTTGATCCTGAAAACCTGGTCGAAAGAAGAGTTTCAACACAGGATGATAATGGCGCTTTGCCGAGTAACTTCATAACAGATTATCAGTTTGACCTGGATGGCATACTTTGGATCACAACGGATGAAGGTGTGGTTTATCTCGACGATCCTACCAGGGCGCTTGATCAAAATAGCGACGGATTGTTTTTTGCCCTGGAGGCCATCATTCCTGTTTTTGAAGGGCAATTTTTATTTCGGAATACAAGAGTGAACTGTATTGCTATTGATGGCGGTAACCGCAAATGGATGGGCACAGAAAACGGCGCTTGGCTATTTGATGAAGATATGAACGAGTTGGTAGATCATTATACCACGGAAAACAGCCCCTTGCCCGATAATAATGTTCTTGACATTGAAGTGAATAACCAAAGCGGTGAAGTATTCTTTTCAACTGAAAAGGGTGTGGTATCTTTTCAGTCTGATGCCATTGAAGAAGAGGATATTCTGGATGAGCTTAAAATATATCCTAATCCGGTACGACCTGGATATACAGGACTGATCACCATTGACGGTTTAATACGCGATGCGCTTATCAAAATCACGGATATTTCCGGAAACCTTGTTTATGAAACCTATAGCAATGGGGGCCGAGCCACCTGGAATGGAAAAACAGCAAATGGTCAGCAGGTAGGTAATGGCATTTATTTAGTGCTGGTAGCTACCAATGATGGCAGTCAGAAAATAGCTGGTAAAATCGCTATTGTTAATTAATATGCTGTACAAAACCCGCGCCATTTCGCTGAGTTATATTAAATACAAAGAAAGCTCAATCATTGCACGATTGTACACCGAGCGCTTCGGCCTTCAATCATATGTGGTTAATGGGGTACGCAGTGCCAAAGGAAAATTAAAAATAGCCCTGTTTCAACCACTTACACTACTCGATCTAGTGGTTTATCATCGTGATAAAAAAGACCTACACCGCATATCGGAAATGAAATGCAGTGAGGTGTTTCATTCTCTTCCTTTTGAAACCAGAAAAGCGAGTATTGCCATTTTCATTACTGAAGTGTTGAACAAAATATTAAAGGAAGAAAGTGAAAATGAAGACCTGTTCTCCTACCTGCACGACTCTGTGTTGATTCTCGACCACCTCGAAAAGGGTGAGGTTAATTTTCATTTGCAATTTTTATTCGGGTTGGCCAAATACCTGGGAATTGCGCCCGGAAATGTGGATACAATGATTAACCAAATAGCCGTATACGACGATTTAAGCAAAACAGATTACTCAGTGATCCAACAGGTTTTGGAAAGTAAGTATGGCGATGTCTTACCGGGTATCAACCACAATCACCGCAATCAGGTCCTCAAGCACATTTTGGCATTTTATGGCCATCATTTTGACCATATGCATTATAGTGACTTCAAATCGCTGCCTGTATTGCGGGCGGTTCTTTCTTGATATGTATTAAAAAAGGGACACGAGGCCCCTTTTTATATTCAATACAATAATTTTTTTGATTTATTCTTCCACACCTTGTGCCAAAACAATAATGTGGTTATCCAGCACTTCTACCACTCCACCGGTAACAATCATTTCCATGGCGCCCTTAACCGTATGATACTTCAGGGTACCTTTTTCTAGTGAGCTAATCAGCGCTGCGTGATTCTGCAATACCTGAAACGAACCCTTGCTTCCTGGAAGTGTTGCCGACACTACTTCGCCTTCAAAAACTTTTTTATCTGGTGTGATAATTTCCAAATACATATTAATTCAGATTACGCTTTCGCTTCTGCAAGTAATTTATCCCCTTTTTCAGTAGCCTCATCTATATTACCCACAAGATTGAATGCAGCTTCAGGCAGGCGGTCATGAACGCCATCCATGATTTCATTAAATCCTTTGATAGTGTCTTTAATATCTACCAGTACACCTTTCAATCCGGTAAACTGCTCGGCCACGTGGAATGGCTGAGACAAGAAACGCTGTACACGACGAGCGCGGTGTACCACGAGTTTATCTTCATCCGAAAGCTCATCCATACCCAGAATGGCGATGATATCTTGCAACTCTTTGTATCGCTGCAGAAGCTCTTTTACGCGCTGGGCTGTGTTGTAGTGTTCATCTCCAAGAACAACAGGGGTAAGAATTCTTGATGTTGAATCCAAAGGATCCACTGCGGGATAAATACCCAGCTCTGCAATTTTTCGCGATAATACCGTTGTGGCATCCAGGTGTGAGAAAGTGGTGGCCGGTGCGGGGTCCGTGAGGTCATCGGCAGGAACATATACCGCTTGGACCGAGGTAATGGAACCGTGCTTGGTGGAAGTAATCCTCTCCTGCATTTCACCCATTTCAGTGGCCAATGTTGGCTGGTAACCCACGGCAGAAGGCATCCGACCTAACAGGGCTGATACTTCCGATCCTGCTTGCGTAAACCTGAAAATATTATCTATGAAAAACAGAATGTCCCTTCCCTGGCCGCTGCCGTCACCATCACGGAAGTATTCGGCAAGCGTAAGTCCGGAGAGGGCTACCCGTGCACGAGCCCCAGGAGGTTCGTTCATCTGGCCAAAAACGAAGGTTGCCTTGGAATCCTTCAGCATGTCCTGTTTTACTTTATCAAGCGGCCATCCACCCGATTTTTCCAACTCTTCGTTAAATTCTTTACCATAATTCACAATGCCCGCTTCGATCATTTCGCGGAGCAGGTCATTTCCTTCTCTTGTTCTTTCCCCAACGCCGGCAAATACGGACAGGCCTGAGTAGGCCTTGGCAATGTTGTTGATCAATTCCTGAATGAGTACGGTTTTTCCTACACCGGCGCCTCCGAAAAGACCAATTTTACCACCTTTTGCATATGGTTCTAAAAGGTCAATTACTTTAATACCTGTATAAAGCACTTCGGTAGAGGTAGAAAGGTCTTCGTATTTTGGAGCTTCACGGTGTATTGGAAGCACAGTTTTGGTATCCGGTTGATCTATACCATCAATGGCTTCGCCAACTACATTGAAGAGCCTTCCTTTTATACCTTCGCCCGTAGGCATGGAAATAGGGCTTCCCATGGCCTTTACTTCCATTCCGCGCATCAAACCCTCCGTGCCGTCCATAGCGACAGTGCGGACACGGTCTTCACCAAGGTGTTGCTGAACCTCCAATACAATTTTCTGACCATTTGGCTTGGTTACTTCCAGGGCATCGTAAATTTTAGGCAACTTTGATTCACTCTCAAAGCTTACGTCAACCACTGGTCCGATAACCTGAGCTACTTTACCGTTATTTGCCATTTTATGCGTTTTTATCTACTTTTTTTGTGTTGTTTCAAAAATGAAGCACAAAACTAAGTTTAAATCTCGTTTTTTACCAAGTTATCAAAAAAATTTTCGCAAATATGTGGTCTACGATTTCAAAAGGATGCGAAAGGTTGTGCCCCGTTCAATTTCAGAGTATTTCACATAAATCCTTCCTTCATGATAGTGATCTACTATGCGCTTTACCAGGGTAAGGCCGAGGCCCCAGCCCCTCTTTTTAGTGGTATATCCCGGAACAAATACGTCTCTAATTTTTGATTTTGGAATTCCTTTACCCGTATCGCATATATCAACTACCACTCTGTCTTCCATACCATGCGATATGCGAATATCAATTTTTCCAATGCCACCCATTGAGTCTACGGCATTTTTACAAAGGTTCTCGATTACCCATCCAAAAAGTGGTTTATTAAGCTTTGCGCGTATATCACAGGGTTTGGCTTCAACATTAATATCGACCTTCTTTGACAGGCGTTTCTTTAAATAATTTACCGTTTCTTCAATACACTGCACTACATTTTCATTGTCGAGTACAGGCACCGAACCAATGTTGGAAAATCGGGCTGTTATCATCTCAAGCCGGTGAATGTCTTTTTCAAGCTCCGTTACCACCTCATTATTTTCTAGTTCAACATCTGTCTTAAGGTATTCTATCCAGGCAATCAAAGATGATATTGGTGTACCCAACTGATGGGCCGTTTCTTTGGCCAAGCCTACCCATACGCGGTTTTGCTCGGCAGCTTTTGAGTAATTAAAGGCAAGCAGTACGATCAACCCGAAAATGGCAATAACCGACAATTGTACATGAGGATAGTATTCCAGCTTTTTCAATAAGGCTGAGTTTTCATAGTACACATAATTATAGTCATATACCTCACCTTCTTCATCGCGGAAAGTTAACATGAGCGGTTCCTTTTCTTCTTCCATCTCTTTCATTCTCTCCCGAAGAAAGCTGAGCCGCTGATCTCCCATAAGATTGGGGTCCATATCCAGGTTTTTACCTTGCAATGGTCTTCCTGAACCATCAGCCAATATAACCGGGATGGAATTATTGGGCAACATAATTTCCTGAATAACAAATGTTAGATCTGCCGCATTGGGTTCATTGGCTGTATATTCCACTGTTTTGGCATACAGCTCTATAAGCTGTTGTTCCCGTTCTTTTAATGCTTCTACCAGATTGCGCGTATAAATAATGGACCCTGCCCCGATAACCACGGCCAGCGATACCACCAACCAATTAAAAGTCGACTTGTTCTTGTATAAGTCGATGCCAAATGGTTTATCTTTTCTTTTTTTCTTTTCAGCCGACACCTGTAACTATCCCGTATAATTGATAAAAAAGGCCTGGAAAACCGGATTGAACAAGCTTTCGCCCAAAATTTTTAACACTTATCAAAAGTTTGCACCATTAGCCTGATAAATCCAGGTTTAATGTTACAAAAAATATTTGATCCGAAAATACACATATGGTCTTATGAAGTCATAAGCAATAAAAAAAGCCCCAATTCGGGGCTTTTTGTTCATTATAAAATTATGATTTAACTACCATCCTAATCCATAGTAGGCTTCTTCACCATCGGGGTACACACCGGCAATAAGAATACCTCCACGCTTGCCTCGCAACACCTGGGTGAGATCATCTACATCTTTAATCTCCATTTTATCAATGCTGGTAATGATAAAACCTTCTTTTATTCCGGCAGCCTTGAATTTACCATTCCCTAGTTTGGTGATTTTAACACCATTTTCGATTTCTAATGATTCTTTATCTTCTTCTGAAATATTGGTAAAAGTAGCCCCCTCAATGGTCAAAACATTCGCACTTTTTACGACTTTTGTGTCGTTCAACATGTTTTTCAGTGTTGCGTTGGTAGTTTTTGTTTTTCCTTCCCTTTTAAAGGTCACTACAATTTTATCGCCAGGCCTATGACGTGCAACCTGATCCTGCAGTTCTGCCACATTTTTCACCTCTACATTATCTATCGCTACAATCACATCTCCTTCTTCTATGCCTGCTTCGTCGGCTGCACTCTCTTCACCCACACCCATAACATATACACCCGATAGCTCCTCAACGCCACGTTCCTGAATTCTCGGATCACTCACATCAGCGATTTCAACGCCAAGTAACGCGCGTTGTACAACTCCGTACTCTTTCAGATCCTCAACTACTTTTTTTACTATAGAAACTGGTACGGCAAAAGAGTACCCGGCATAAGTGCCTGTAGGTGTGGCAATAGCAGTATTGATACCTAATAATCTTCCTTTGAGATCAACCAGGGCTCCACCGCTATTGCCCGGGTTCACTGCTGCATCGGTTTGAATAAATGATTCGATGCCATATCGTCTGCGAAGGATATTAATATTCCTGGCTTTTGCACTAACAATTCCTGCCGTAACGGTTGAGGTTAGGTTGAAAGGGTTACCTACTGCCAGCACCCATTCCCCGATACGTACATCATCAGAATTTCCGTATGACATATGAGGCAAGCCTTCTTCTTCCACTTTTATAAGTGCAAGATCTGTATTTGGATCTGTACCGATTTTTTTTGCTTCAAAAATGCGATTATCGTTAAGTGTAACCTCAATTTTATCGGCATCTTCAATTACGTGATTATTGGTAACGATATAACCGTCCTCGCTGATTATGACGCCTGAACCTGATGACATACCCGGTTGACGTCTTTGTTCACGCGGATCTCCGAAAAAATCGGGGAACATATCCTGAAACGGATTCCTTTGTGCATTGGCCGAGCTTGCTTCGTAGGATGATTTGATGTGTACCACTGCGGGAGTGGCCACTTCAGCAGCAGCTACAAAATTAAGTCCTTCCGGTACTATGTAACTGGAAGTATCAAAATTGTATTTTGCATATCTAACCTGATTGGCCGACGTGTTTTGCGTAGGCACCGGGGTTTCAAAAAACAATTTGAAACCTCCCAAAGCGACTAATCCGCCAAATAACGAAGCGAAAAGTACGGCAACTAATAATTGTCTTTTATTCATCTTATCTCCTGTTTAAGTCTTAAAATCGTTCTGTTCTCTGAGGCAAATCAACGAAACCCAAACTATTTGGATGTGTTTGTTAACATTTTTTAACAAATTCCATAATGTAGAACGAATGAAACAGTTACTCTGTTTTTTATATGGACCTTCAATTTACAGTTTTTATAGACAAAAAAGCCTTTCGATGAATCACCGAAAGGCTTATTTCTTTATGGAAACTCAATTTACTTGACCTGAATAGTCCTTTTGATGTTTTTTTTCTCATCCTTTGGTATAAAGATGGTCAAAATACCAAGTTCATAACCTGCTTTGATCTTGTCGGCAACAGCATCTTCAGGCAGATAGAAATTTCGCTCGAAATCACCTTTTCTGATTTCCTGTTTTACGAGCTTTTCGCCTTCCTGAAGTTCTTTTTCCGACCTTTTACCTTTTATGTTAAGCCTGTCGTTGTCGATATTAATCTCTATCTGACCTTTTGCAACGCCTGGCAAAGCTAGTTCCAAAATATATTGGCCTTCTAAATCGAATACATCAGTAGAAGGCACAAATCGCTTTACCTGAGGTGTTTCAAAAATGTCATTCAACAAGTTGTCAAAAAGGTTGTCGACATTGTCTTGTCCATGATTAAATTTTACTAGTGCCATAATATTCAATGTTTAGTTTGTTTCGAATGATTTATCCCTACATCGACCAATTTTGTACCAAAATGAAAACCCACCTTTTTTCGACATATAAACATGTCATTGTGTCTGTTTTAATGCCTTTTGAACTACTCTTTGTGACATTATGTCTCATTTTTGGTTAGTACAGGTTACAGAAAAGGCAAAAAATGGAAGATAGGTTAAAAACGAATTTTTTTTGGGGTAGGTATTGCATATAAGAAAACCGCCTGCTACATTTGCATTCCATTTCGGGGACGAAGTGTACTTAATTCCTCAGTAGCTCAGTTGG
>DNTA01000244.1 GCA_003500135.1 Cytophagales bacterium
ATACGCTGCTTTTCCCTGGTGGTATCCTTCGCCTTGAATGGTGTAAAAAGCTTCCATAACCGGAAGGGAAGTCTGTGAGTCGGCCAATAATAACCGGCCCGTGTGGTTTTTACTATCTTTTTCTTTCATATCAACTTTTGTTAATGCGGGTGGTTGAACCGCTTTATTAGTTCAGGGTTCAGGGTTCAGAGTTCAGGGTTCAGGGTTCAGGGTTCAGGGTTCAGGGTTCAGGGTTCAGGGTTCAGGGTTCAGGGTTCAGGGTTCAGGGTTCAGGGTTCTTAGTTTATGGCTAGGAGGTTACTGATAAATACTTAATACATATCCTTATAACCCGTACTTTTTGAACCTTGAAGGTATTTGATTAAACCTGAAATCAACTTAGCAATCAATTCAATTCTATTTATAAAACTTTCTTTTTCTTCTTTATTTAAATATCCTCTATCAAAAGCACGATATAATTGTGATTTAGTTTCGTAACAAGAAGCTCGGGCTATAAATAAATATTGTACAAACTCTTTATTCCCTCCTCTGCCAAACCCTTCTGCAATATTATCCATAATGGAACCTGAACTTCTTAACATTTGATCCTTTAATCCATAATCGGAATTAAATGACTTTTTATTTTTTAAAAGCAAGAACAATTCATTACAAAAATTTCTTGCCTCCTGCCATGATTTAATCTCTTCAAAACTCTTCATATAGCGAAAATTATCCTTCCCTGAACCAAGAACCCTGAACCCTGAACCAATTTATTTTTCGTTTTTGGCTGCCAGCATCGTGTTGTATAACAATGCTGCGATGGTCATGGGGCCTACGCCGCCAGGAACGGGGGTGATGAAGGAGGCTTTTTCAGCTACTTCGTCAAATTTCACATCTCCTCTTAGCCTGAAGCCACTCTTTTTCTCCGGCGCCGGCACTCTGTGAATGCCTACATCCACCACTACTGCTCCTTCTTTTACCATATCGGCTGTCACAAACTCGCGCTGGCCAAGAGCTACAATCAATATATCGGCCTGTCGCGTAATGGAGGGTATATCTTTCGTCCGGCTATGAACAACAGTAACGGTCGCATTGCCCGGAGTGGCTTTTCTTGACATCAAAATACTTACCGGCGTGCCAACCGTATGACTTCGCCCCATCACTACACAGTGTTTGCCTGAAGTTTCAATGTCATATCTTTCGAGCAGCATCATGATCCCTTTTGGAGTAGCCGGAACAAATCCCGGCAGACCTAGCAACATATTGCCCATATTGATCGGGTGAAAACCATCGACATCCTTTTTCGGGCTGATTGCCTCCACTACTTTTTGCTCATCGATATGGTCAGGAAGCGGCACCTGAACAATGAAGCCGTCAATATCATCATTTTCATTGAGCTCCTTCACTTTTTCCAACAACGCCTCTTCCGTAGTAACCTCAGGCAGGTGAACAAGTGTTGAGCCGTAACCTATGCGCTCGCAAGCCTTCACTTTGGCATTAACATAGGTTAGGCTGGCCCCGTCATCACCAACCAATACCGCGGCGAGATGCGGGATTTTACCGCCTTCTTTTTTGATCTTTTCAACTTGTTCAGCCAGTTCTTCCTGGATTTTTAATGAGGTAGCTTTACCGTCGATTTGCGTTGCCATAGTGTGTTGTATTTATGTTAGTCTAGTTTTAAAACGGCCATAAAAGCTTCCTGCGGTATCTCCACATTACCAACCTGACGCATTCGCTTTTTCCCTTTTTTCTGTTTCTCCAACAACTTCCTTTTTCGGGATATATCGCCTCCATAACATTTTGCCAATACGTTTTTGCGCATTGCCTTAACGCTTTCCCTGGCAATGATTTTTGTTCCTATAGCCGCCTGAATAGCAATTTCGAACATTTGCCGCGGCAGTAGCTCTCTAAGCTTTTCACAAAGTCGCTTGCCCCATTCGTAGGCTTTGTCGCGATGAACGATGGCGGATAAAGCATCCACCTTTTCTCCATTCAACATAATGTCGAGCTTGACCATAGTTGATTGACGAAAACCGTTAAGCTCATAATCAAGAGAGGCATAACCACGTGAGATCGTTTTCAGCTTATCAAAAAAGTCAAATACGATCTCTGAAAGTGGAAGGTCAAAAACCAATTCAACACGATCTTGTGTAAGGTACGACTGATTTACAATGGCGCCGCGCTTGTCCATACACAATGCGATTACAGGTCCGATATAATCAGCTTTGGTTATGATTTGTGCTTTGATGTAGGGTTCTTCAATATGTGAAATGGTATTGGGCTCAGGCATTTCCGATGGCGCATTAATCTCCTGGTATGACCCGTCCGTCTTCACTGCTCTGAATTGTACTGAAGGCACTGTGGTTATAACAGTCATGTCGAACTCCCGCTCCAGCCGCTCCTGCACAATCTCCATATGAAGCATTCCCAGGAAACCACAACGGAAGCCAAACCCTAGGGCAGCAGATGTTTCGGGCTCCCAAACCAGTGATGCATCATTAAGCTGTAGCTTTTCCATAGAAGCACGCAACTCTTCAAAATCACTGGTCTCCACCGGATAAATACCGGCAAATACCATTGGCTTTACATTTTCAAATCCCTGAATGGCTTTTTCGCAAGGCCGTTTCAAATGAGTTATGGTATCCCCCACTTTCACCTCGCTGGCTATCTTAATTCCGGAGATCAAATATCCCACGTCGCCCGCACTCATTTCTTCGAGTGGCGTTTGTACAAGCTTGAGAATACCTATCTCGTCAGCATCATACTCACGACCGGTATTCATAAATTTCACCTTGTCTCCTTTTCTAAGTGTTCCGTTGAAAATGCGGAATATGATTTCAATACCTCTGTAGGAATTAAACTCCGAATCGAAGATCATAGCCTGTAAGGGCCCATCCGGATCACCGGTCGGTGAAGGTACTCTTTCAATAATAGCCTTGAATATATCATCGATCCCTATCCCTTCTTTTCCACTGGCATAGATCACTTCTTCGGGTTTACAACCCAAAAGGTCTACTACCTGATCTCGGACGAGCTCAGGCTCAGCTCCTGGCAGGTCAATTTTATTGAGTACAGGTATGATTTCCAGATCGTGGTCGAGCGCCAGGTATAAGTTTGAAATGGTCTGTGCTTCAATTCCCTGACTGGCATCAACAATAAGTAAAGCGCCCTCACATGCTGCTATAGACCGGGATACTTCATAGGAGAAGTCGACGTGGCCCGGTGTATCAATCATATTGATAGCATAGACGTCACCTTCATATTCGTAGTTCATCTGGATCGCGTGACTTTTAATCGTAATCCCGCGCTCCCGCTCCAGATCCATGTCATCCAGCAGTTGATCCTGCATTTCGCGCTCCGTCACCGTTTTGGTGTGCTCCAACATCCTGTCGGCAAGTGTACTCTTACCGTGGTCTATATGCGCAATGATACAAAAGTTACGTGTGTGCTTCATATTTATCAAAAGAACTGCAAAAGTAGCTAATATTATGTTCTTTAATAAACAATCCACTTATGAAATGTTTCTTTATTCGATGGAGATCCATTAAGATGTGGATTCAATATCTAATCAAAGAAGATTTCAACCGAATACTTCATGATGTTGCTATGAATTATGACGATAAATTGTTGAAAATAATGGATATTCAATAATTTATGCCAGGGTTAACCCTGACATTTTCAAAATTTCCTTAGCTCAAATATGGGCCAATATTTATTATGTATTCAACCGCAATTAAATTCGTAAATGGTTAATAATCAGTAATTTTGAAAATTTTCAGCTGATGATGTTTCAATCACAGTCCCATATCTATCGTCGGACCTAGCGGCGGAAAATTTCATGAATTTTCCGTGTTGAACCTACCGGCCAGGAGATAGAACTGAAAAATGAGCTGACAGCAAAAATTGATGCGCAATTGGAAATGTACCGCTCGATAAAGAAAAATTCAATACCTGAAATCAATGAAATGGTCATTGAAATGAAGGCGCCGGCTATATCTGCTGATTAGTACAACCCCCCGTAAGCAGACTCGGGCTTGCGGGGATTTTTACCTTTTGCACAAGGCCTATTTATTAGTAGCCGCTTCGGCCATACCTTTTAACGCGGTTTGCATTTTGGCTATTCGACCTTCTTCACCCTTTAAATCATAGTAATCAAGAAAAAATGCCGGATCGACATAACCGACCCATACTTTATCGTCTTCTTCCCAAACCAGGTATTTCAATGGTAAAACAGCGCCTATACTTCGGTCGGCCTTCATAAGTGGCGTTCCCATTTTCGGGTTCCCGAAAATGATCACCTTTGTGCCGGGCAATTCCATTCCTGCCATTTCAGCTCCCTCACTATGATCAATCGTAGTAAATATCTTCAAGCCTTTCGATTCAATTACATCCTGAAGCATTTCAAAAGTTTTATCCAGATTGTGGTTAGACTCTACTTTTATAAAATAATCACCAGGCGCTGCCATGGAACCAAAACTGGCAGAAACCAGTATGAAAAGTATTAGCATATTTTTTTTCATAATGTATACGATTTTTGGGTTTTGCTTAAAATAGTATTTTTCATTTCAATTAAAGTCTGCCACCCGTCAAAGCTTGTAAATATCTAATTCAATTCCGATGCAATTACCTTTTTTACGCGATCTATCAGTTCAGGCATTTTATCTGTAGTATAATCACTTACGGCTATGGGTTTGTGGACGATCATTTCCGCCTTTCCAGGGAAAATATCAAAGCTTCCGGCCGGCAAAACTTTTTCCGTACCCCGAATGGTAACGGGAAGAATTGGCACTCCCAGTTCCAGCGCAAAACGAAAAGCCCCCTTTTTAAAAGGCCTGAGTTGACCATTTACTGATCGGGTGCCCTCGGGAAAAAAAACCACGGAAGTACCTCCCTTTATCTTGTCTTTGGCTTTATTAATAGAGGCCACGGCACTTTTTGTGTCTGACCGGTCAATAAATATGTGTCCCACAGCGGCGCTTCCGAACCCTACACCCGGGATTTTTCGCACTTCCTTTTTCATCACCCATTTAAAGTCATTTTTGATCCATCCGTACATCAGAAAGATATCATACGTACTCAGGTGATTGGCAACGATCACATAAGACTGATTACGGTCCATCAATTCGGAATTTCGGACACTTACCAACATTGGGGTTAAAAATGCAATTACACGTGCCCACCATTGGCCTCCAATGCGGCTACCTACCTTGTCATTGATGGAGTAGGATAATACAATGGCCAAAGCTCCGAATAAAAAACTCAGGATAAAAATTAGCGGGATCAATACGAGCCACTTGTAGGGTTGATACAACCACCATGTAAAATTACGCCTCATTATCGTTAGGTTAGTTGTGAACAAAGTTATAAGAAATACCTAACACTTCGACAAAAAGAAAGCGGTGGAATGAGGATAACCACAAATTTGCACCGCTCTTAATTTTTACTAATCTCTATTTTTTGGCGTTAAATTGAGATTTTTATACCCTGGCCGCTTTCAACTCTTCCTGGTACTGCCGGTAGTGGTCCACGGCTACAAAATAGTCCGGATCCTCCAATACATTCACATCACAAATTTTCTCCGCCTTTTGGATTAATCTTCTTCAATCAGGACTTAAGCGCTTTAAATGAACATGCTTGCCCTCTTTCATATACCTCTCCGCAAGCTTGTTAATCGCCTCTATTGCCGACTGGTCCATAATTCTTGATTCGGCAAAGTCGATTATAACTTCATCGGGATCATTGGCGATATCGAACTTGGTATTGAATAAGGTGGTTGACCCGAAAAACAAGGGGCCGTAGATTTCATAACGCTTGATACCGTGCTCATCAATATATTTGCGGGCACGAATTCTGAGTGCATTTTCCCAGGCAAATACTAAAGCGGCTACAATAACACCGGCCAGCGCCGCAATAGCCAAATCAAATAAAACGGTTAATACGGTTACCAATACTATAATGATCAGATCATTTCGAGGTATTTTATTATAGATCTGGAAAGTACTCCAGGCAAAGGTACCGATCACTACCATAAACATTACTCCTGTCAATGCCGCTATGGGAACCATTTCGATATAGGCAGAACCGAAAAGAATGAATATTAATAGTGCAATAGCCGCTACAATGCCCGAAAGCCTGCCGCGACCTCCTGATTTGATATTAATGATACTTTGACCGATCATGGCACAGCCGCCCATGCCGCCGAAAAATCCATTGACCATATTGGCTGCACCCTGGGCTACGCACTCCCTGTTGCCACTACCGCGTGTCTCGGTTAATTCATCAATCAGGTTGAGTGTCATTAATGACTCGATCAAGCCAATTGCTGCCAAAATCATGGCATAAGGAAGAATGAATTTTAGTGTTTCCAGGTTTAAAGGAATCATCGGAACGTTAAAATTGGGCAGTCCGGCCTTGATACCATCGCCGCCATTATCGAGGATAAAAGATTTTACAGTGCTCGATTCGATGCCACCAAAAATTACCAGAAGTGAAACGACAAGAATTCCGACCAAAGCAGCTGGGATTTTATTGTTGAGTTTTGGCAAAAAATACATGATAGCCATGGTAAGCGCTACCAATCCGATCATGGTCCACAGCTCAGTGCCCATCATCCAATCGCCTTCGGTGCGGAACATTTTGAGCTGTGAAAGAAAAATGACAATAGCCAACCCATTTACAAAGCCCATCATCACCGAATGGGGTACCATTCTGATAAATTTCCCTAAACGAAAAAAACCTGCGGCCATTTGGATTACCCCTGTTAATAAAAGGGTAGCAAAAAGATATTGTAACCCTGCCTGATCGGCATGGGCCCCCAGAATGTTACCTTCTTTTGCCAGGTGGACCATTACTACCGCCATTGCTCCGGTTGCCCCAGGGATCATACCCGGACGACCGCCGAATATTGATGTCACCAACCCCATCATGAAGGCGCCATAAAGCCCGACTACTGGAGAGACCCCTGCCACAAAGGCAAAGGCCACTGCTTCCGGCACCAATGCCAGGGCTACAGTCAGACCAGATAGGATGTCGTCTTTGACGCTCCCGGCTTTTTTATCAATAAACCTAAATTCTTTTCCTGCTTTGACTAATTTCTTTACCATTCTTTCCTCTACTTTCCAAATTAAGCCGGCAAAGGTAAGAAAAATGCTTTATTCGTAACGAAATAAATCCATTTTTATCGATTTCGTATTATTTATTGCATTTTAGGGCAAAAAATGCAAACCAATGCGGTAAATTTTGATACAAAATTTTGCAGTAAGTACTAGTTATCAATCGCAGCCCCGGCCATTTGCCTGAACTTCCAGCCCGTTTGGTCATTGCTATCCCCTTGGGTTTGCTTCATGATTATGCCGATCATTTTTTCCTTAGGATCAGCGAAGTATTGTGTGTTGAAATAACCACCCCAGTCGAATGTCCCCTGGCTGCCTCTGCCGCCCATACCCTGTCCATGCAGATCTATGACACCAAAAGCCAGCCCATGGAAATATCCCGGGCCCCAAATTTCACCTATTTGATTACTCATTATGGAACGGACGGTAGTTCTGCTCAAAAGCCGGACGCCATTTAGCTCGCCGCCGTTGAGATACATTTGCAAAAACTTGGCATAGTCTTCCGCGGTGCTTGACAATCCTGCTCCACCTGAAAAGAATGCTTTGGCGCCTTTAACAGGGTATTCTACTTCATAGCCTTCTGAAGTAAATGGCACCCATTTGTCGCCGTCTTTTGTTTGTACGGTTACCAAGCGTTCTGCTTTTGATTCAGGTAGGTAAAACCAGGTATCTTCCATGTCCAGCGGTTCGAATATCCTCGTTCGTAAAAACTCGTCAAATGGCATACCTGATTGCAATTCGATAAAATAACCCAACACATCAAGCCCTTCGCTATAGGTAAATCTTTCACCCGGTTCGTGATGTAAGGGTAGCTTGGCCAGTTTCTTTATATTCTCTGCTATAGTTACCGGTTGATCGGTAAAGGCATCGATGATACCAGCTTTTTGGTAGATTTTGGAAAAGCGCGGATCTCCATCGATCATGCCATAGCCAATACCTGAAGTGTGGGTTAGCAAGTGGCGGATAGTGATTTCATTTTCTGCAGGAGTAGTGATATAGCTTGTATCCGCCTCGATTAGCGAGTCGAGTATTTGGGGGCTTTTAAACTCTGGAATATATTTCGATATAGGGTCATCAAGTTGAAACTTCCCCTCTTCCCAAAGCATCATAACAGCTGTAGAGGTAATGGCTTTGGTTTGCGAGGCAATACGGAAAACCGCATCTTTTTCCATCGCTTTTCCCGCCTGCTGATCTGCCATTCCAAAAGCTTTGTGGTAAACGATCTTTCCATTCCTGGCGATAAAAGCCACTGCGCCGGGTATTTGTCCTCCCTCGATCGCCGAATTGATCATAAAATCGATACGACTTAGCCTTTCCGGCGACATTCCAGCGCTTTCAGGCGCCGCTTCTAAGAGTGGCGGGCTGTTTTGAATAGATATGGTTTGGGCATCAGTTGGGAAATAAAGCAACAACAGACATAAGGATAGGTTGAACAGAGTTTTCATGGTCAATTCAGTTATGTGGATCAATTGATGCGGAAAGGTAAAAAAATCGTGGAATAAAAAGAGATTGATGGTGGGTAAATACTACACTTCCTGTTTGTTCGTGAATATCTACAATTTTAGAGATGTGTATCGGGTATTTAAATTTCCCGCTCTAATCTGAATTTAAACTTAAGCCGCTTTTCGAGACCTTCTCTTTCTACGATAATCTTGATTTTCCTACCCTCTCTGGAGTTCATAAGGTTATACAACTGGCTTAAATTGTAGTCCTTGCTTCTCTGACCATTTACAACCAATATAACATCATTCACTTTTACCCCGGCCTCCTCTGCGGGAGAACCCGGCCTTATCTTATTCACCACGAAACGATTTAGCTCAGTGCCTTTTGCCACAAAGTCTATCCCACTCATATTGTATTCAAATGAATCATTGTATTTGTGATTTTTTTTCAGGTACATCTTACTATCAAAATAATCGAATATCACCGTGTATTTCGAAAGTATCTCCCCTCCAAGGGTACCATTTCGTTTGACCACTGAAAGTGAATCGGAATAGGTTTCTTCATCGGGAAAAGAAACTATCACCTCGTCCAGGCAATAGTCCCCCATTTTGACATAATCAATTCTTGCCAGATGGCCATATATTTCACCACTCAACCCCTGGCCTAACCTGGCATGGATATTCGGTTCAGGTAATCTAATGACCGGACTGGTAGGTTCAAACAGTACCAATGCATGACTGGCGCCTGTATCAATCAGAAGCTTGGCCTTTAGCGCCTGGTCCTCGTTAAACCAAACCGGAAACCTGGCATATGGCTTGGTGTCCAGTATTTCAATATCGACCTTTGACCAACTACGTCTGGGTTTAAAATATTTCTTCTCATACAATACCAATCTTTTAAGAGCATAATTAATTTCGACTACAAACCTGCTGAAAACTTCATAACCGATAATCCCGTGAACCTCAACGCCAATATGGCTTTTCAAATCCAGAGAGTCACTGTCCAATACTAATATGGATTGACCTTCGCAAATGGTGCCCGGCAACTCTACTGAGGCTACATTGGTGACATAGGCCTCAACTATTTTGGTATCTCCTACCCCTGCAATAGTGATCTTTCTAAGGTATTCCAAACCCAGCAGATCGGCATAGTCCTTGTCTAACAATATACTGGACCGAACGCCTGTATCCAGTATAAATTTAAGAGGCAGGGAACGATTGACCCGTACCGGAACAATAATCAGATTGTTATGAACCTCAAAGGGTATTTCCACACGTTTCTTGCCCTCAGGTAAGCGTAGACCAATAAATTGCGCCTCAACATCCAGTACCCAAAACGTGGCCAAAGTACATAATATGAAACAACCTATTCTCCTGATCAATACTTTTTTGCTTATGTTGCTTTCTGCTAGTATAATAACTTATTATTCTGAAAATATTATGAATTAGTCAGAATTTCTTCGATACAGCCACCCCCTGTAAAGGTAACGTTGCCAAAGCAAAATGGATACTGACGAAATCAAGGTGGCCGTAAATATAATAATGCCAATGAAACCCCAATAAACAATACTGCCTGTATTACGCAAGGATATCACCGAATAAGCCCCTAAGGTACTGCTTTCCAATACCGTATCAAGCATGATAAAGCTGAAAAGCATAGCAAATAAATGCAGGATGAATGTGTCACTTGAAATAAAGATCAAAGCACTTTTTTGAGAGCCTCCGATCCAACGCCCTACATTGTACATTTCCTCATAAACCTTCATTTTGATACTTAATACAACATACCCCGCTTCCATGGTGAGCAGGATGCTGAAAAAAATTAACCAATCGACCAAATTACAGGTATTGATTACGGCACTTCCGGTAAACATGGCGCCAAATGGATCCAATACAAAGGCCCAAATGATCAAAATGGCCAAAAGACCCATCGTCAATCCCGCTACTCTAATTAAGAAATACCAGGGATATATGAGGATCCTTCTCCATATAATTGTTAGCGCCAATTTATACATAAACTCCTCCTTACTGCTAATAGTTTGAAGGCAAATGATGTACCAGTCATAAGTATGGCGCTGTAACTCATTTTGAGCCAATTCCCACCAGATCAAGTGTTCATTTTCGAACTATTTCGTGGCAGTCTGTACAAAAACGGACAATCAATATTTTTGAACAATTTCCCCTTAACACTGCTTTTTCATCGCTTTTTTATCGAATTTTTGACATTTATCAGCTTTTTTTCTCCTACTTATCCATAACTTGCGGGTTGATTTGCCAAATTATGAACGTTTCAACTAGTAAACCTTTCCAATTAATTTACTCGCTTTATCAGCACGAGTACCTCGGCTATTTATTTGAGTCATTCGTGGTACAACTGGATGATCAGGGCAAGCTTACACTTCAGCATCAGAACATATCATCTCAAAATGCCGATGAGTTTGCCAATGGCCTTGATGAAACGGATTATGAATTGATCGGGTTAACCGATTCCATGCATCAGGATGCTGTGATCAAGCATTTCAATAAGGTACGCATCAAGCCGAGGCTCTTTTTTGAAAAGATTTACAATAAACAAAAGCCTGATAATACGAGACAAGGGCTCATTCAAAACTATTTGGAAATTCGGAGGGCTAAAGTGCTTGAAAAACTTCAGGGCAAATTACTTTTTGAAATGGGCAGCGATGGCGAACCTACATGGAAACAAATTGAAGTGATGCCCGAAAAAGCTACTGTACTTTTTCACTTCAGAAAAAATGACGATAATACCCACTATTTCCCCACTATAAAGTACGCCGGCGAAAAACTAAATTTCACTGCTAATGGTTCTTATATTATTTGCAAAGAACCTGCCTGGTTGATCGCCAATGATAAATTATACAGCTTCAAAAAGGATGTAGATGGTCATAAGCTTATTCCCTTTCTTCGGAAAAAATTTATCGTAATACCCCAAAAGGTTGAAGAAACCTACTATCGCAAATTTGTGGCGCCACTCGTAGCCTCATTTGATGTATATGCCAAAGGCTTTGATATACAGGTCCAAAGGTATAACCCTGAGCCTCGAATTACTTTTAGCGAACTGGCCAGCAATACTCCATCCCTAACACTATTTGGTGAGAATGGGAATCAACCTACTGAGGTGATGGAAGAGGAAAAAATATTGCTGGATATTTCATTTAACTATGGCAATTTCAATTTTAAATCAGGCCATACCAATGGCGTTAGCGTTACACTGGAAAAGCAGGAAGATCGCTATGTATTCCATAAGGTTTCGAGAAACGTTGAAGAAGAGGTCAGGCTTGTACGGCTTCTTCAGGAGCTGGGGCTTGAAATAAAAGATAGCAAACTCACTTTACCAAAAACCCGGGCCCTGGAATGGTTGAGCAAGCACAAAGAAATTCTGGAAGAAGAAAATTTTGAAATAAAACAAAAAGGCAGCAAGGACAAGAAATATTTCGTTGGCCAGATGTCGATTTCCGTAGAAATCAAGGAAAACATTGACTGGTTTGACATACATTCCGTGGTACGCTTCGGTGATTATGAAATCCCCTTTTCACAATTGCGTAAAATCATTCTCAAAAAAGGTAATGAGGTCAAGCTGCCCAATGGGGAAATCGGCGTGATACCGGACTCATGGATTAAGGAGTATTCCGAGCTCTTTGCTTTCATGAACGACCACAAGCAAAACAATGGCAACCTGATACTTAAGAAGCACCACCTGGCGCTTGTACAAGAACTGGAATTGGGCAACCTCGCCAAGGTATCGATGAGTAAAAAGCTGGAGAAGCTTCGTAACTTTGAGGAAATTGAAGACACCCCTATGCCTACGAAGTTTAAAGGCAAACTCAGACCCTATCAAAAAGCGGGTTTTAACTGGATGCAGTTCCTGAACAAATACCGCTTCGGAGGCTGTCTGGCCGATGATATGGGGCTTGGGAAAACAGTGCAGACACTGGCCATGCTACAATCGTTAAAAGACCAGGGTAAAAAAACCCCTTCGTTGCTGGTTATGCCTACTTCCCTCGTGTATAACTGGGAAATGGAAGCGAAAAAATTTACGCCCAATCTGAAAATCCAAGTTTATACCGGCACGAATCGTGATAAAGATACCTCAAAGTTTGAAGGCAAAGACCTTGTGCTGACCTCCTATGGAATAGTGCGACTGGATATCGATATTCTGAAAGAATTTTATTTCAATTATGTAATTCTAGATGAATCACAGGCAATCAAGAACCCCAACAGCATCATCAGCAAGTCTGTGAAAAAACTCAAATCCGAGCATCGGCTCATTCTTACCGGCACGCCACTGGAAAACAGTACGCTGGACCTTTGGTCGCAAATGACTTTCCTTAATCCGGGGTTATTGGGTAATCAGAGTTTCTTTAAAAACGAATTCCTCAACCCAATCGAAAAGAAAAAGGATTCAGAAAAAACCCAGAAGCTATTCAACATCATAAAGCCCTTCATACTACGGAGGCATAAATCACAGGTAGCAACTGAGCTGCCGGAAAAAGTGGAAAATATAAAGTACATCTCCATGACCGCCATGCAGGAGGAAATTTACGAAGAAGCCAAATCGTACTATCGCAACCAAATACTGGAAAATATTGAATCGTTTGGCGTAAACAAATCGCAAATGGTACTACTTCAGGGATTGACCAAATTGCGCCAGATTGCCAACCACCCACTACTGGTGGATCAATCATACAAAGGTGATTCCGGCAAGTTGGAAGATGTAATTCATATGATGAACAATGCCATCAATGAAAATCATAAGGTGTTAGTTTTCAGTCAGTTCGTCAAGCATTTAGCCATTTTCCAGGATTATCTCAAAAAAAATGACCTGCCTTATGCCTATCTCGATGGATCCACTAAGGATCGTCAGGCACAGGTAGATAAATTTCAAAACGATGATGAGATCAAGGTATTTTTGATTTCGCTAAAAGCCGGTGGCGTAGGCTTGAACCTAACAAAAGCTGAGTACGTTTTTCTGCTCGACCCGTGGTGGAATCCGGCGGTTGAACAACAGGCAGTGGACCGGGCACATCGTATAGGTCAAATGAATAAAGTTTTTACCTATAAATTTATTTCTAAAGGTACGGTGGAAGAAAAAATACTTTCCCTGCAGAAACATAAAATGCAATTGGCAAATGACCTGATCACCACTGAAGAAAGCTTTGTTAAAAACCTGTCTAAAGACGACATTGAAAAGCTACTTGAATAAGTGTAGTGTTTTCACACTAAAGCCGGTAGTAACTTTGTCGAGTATAATGCTCTAGAACTAAATTTTTTTCATAAAAAAGCACAGATGGCTCACCTGTGCTTTGATGTTTATTGTATGGTTCTGGTTTCGCTTATGAGGCTGAATCAAATTCTATGTCCACATTAACCAATATATTAGAATTATCACCAAAATCAGCATCTGGGAAAAATGGGCCAAGTAAGGTCGCTACAGGCAATGGAATACCTTCTACATTTCCCTTAATTCCATTTGTCTCATCAAGGTCGTCCAAACCGAGAGGGAAAGGTGTGGCAGGTGCACCAGGAGTAATGCTGATATTTATAGTTAAAGTCAGCTGAGTACGACTACCATTCACTTCCCAGGTACCATTTTGTTGCGCAGACCCCTCGTCGCCCGCACAGAAAAACCAGATCGTACCATCTTCCCTTAACTCTACTCTTGAATCTGCCGGATCATTACAATTTGCACTACCAAGCAGTGCGCTTGAGATCAATGCGGTAAAATCGGTTCCGGCAGGCAATGCCACATTGCCATCAACCTCAATATCATCTGATAGAGTAGCTGAAGAAAAAGTGTAAATACCCACCAAAGGATCTGTGCTATTATCATTGTTATCATCATTGCAGGATGACAAACCTACTACTAAAAAGGCTAAAATAATTGACAAAAGAAGGGGTAACTTTCCAATTTTCATGTTTATTGCATTTTAATTTAATACTTTCGCTAATATATATATATTTAATTATCATAACAGACATAGTTTGAAATAAAAATACATGAACATCTTAGTTGGAAGAGGTGTAGTCCTCACGATTTTTGCTGTCGTCCTGCAAGCTTCCATTCAATTTGTATATGCGCAGGCACAGAATATTTCAATTAGTGGAAAGGTATCCGATGAATCAGGTAAGCCTTTGTTTGGTGTAAATATATATTTTGAAAATACGGATAGAGGGACCACCACAGATGAAGAAGGTAATTATTTTTTTACCACCACCTTAAATACTACCAGGACTATGGTAGCTACTATGGTTGGGTTTCAAAAGTATAAGGAAGTTTTTGATAAGCCGGGTAAATATGTTCGGAATATCACGCTGAGTGAAGATATACTATTTGGAGAAGAAATTGTGGTATCGGCCTCAAGAATAGAAGAAAGCAGCTTGAGATCCCCGGTAACCATTGAAAAGCTGAACTTACGACAGATATCTGAAATGCCCACACCAAATTTTTACGACGGCCTTTACCGGCTCAAAGGCGTAGATATGAACGTTCAGAGCCTTACCTTCCGTACGCCGAACACTCGTGGATTTAATGGCACCACGAATTTTCGTTTCAATCAAATTATCGATGGAGTGTTAAATACCTCTCCCGGGCTAAATTTTGCGGCAGGAAACCTTCTTGGCATATCCCAGATTGATGTTGAAAGTGTTGAATTACTTACCGGGGCCTCATCGGCGCTTTATGGCACAGGGGGCATGAATGGCACTTTACTGATCACAAGTAAAGATCCTTTTGAATACCAGGGCCTTTCGGGAAGTGTTCAGGTTGGCGCCATGCATGTTGGTGTGGACTACCAGGACCCTTCGCCCTACTACGATGTGAGTTTACGTTGGGCAAAATCGTTTAGCGACAAGCTTGCCGTGAAAGCGACCTTATCTTACCTCGAAGCGCAGGACTGGATTGCCAATGACTACAGGGACAAGACCAACCTGGATGACAATTCATCAACCAGGGAAAGCAACCCCGGTTATGATGGTGTGAATATCTATGGCGATGAGAATGCCCTGAACATGAAAGTTATTGCCCCTGCCGTTGCAGACGGGTTTGCTCAAACAAACGGCCTCACTCCCGGTACTTCAGAATATGATTCAGTCTATAATTTCATTTTTGATCTCATCCCTGACCAAAAACTGACAAGAACAGGATGGGAAGAAAAACACCTTGTCAACTACGATGCCCGAAATTTAAAGACGGGCCTAGCGTTATCTTATAAATTAAATGATGACCTCAGAATAAATGTTGAGGGGAATTATGCCAGCGGACAAGCGGTGTATACCGCTCAAAACAGATTTTCAATTAACGATTTCACCATGTACCGCGCTAAAGCGGAAATAACGAACCCAAATTATTATGCACGGTACTGGTACGTCGGGGAAAATTCCGGTAAGGCTTATGATGCCGGCGCCACTGCCGCATTGATCAATGAAAGTTGGAAACCCAGTGAATTGTGGTTTCAGGATTACATCGCAGGCTTTCTGCAAAGCAGACTTACCGGTGGAAATGAGGATCAGGCGCATAAGTTTGCAAGATTATTGGCTGATAACCGAACAGCGAATGGCGTGATACAGGATCCGGAAAAACCAGCTTTACCTCTACCCGGCTCTCCGGAATTTCAAGCCTATTTTAATGACATCACCAATAAGTCTATTAACGATGGCGGGTCGGCCATATTTGATTTTAGCTCAATGATGCAGTTGGAAGGCATGTACAACTTTCGCGATTACTTCGAAAATATTGATCTTATGGTTGGTTTTCAATACCGACGAACTAAAATTGATAGCGACGGTACAGTCTATTTTGATAAGACCGGCCCCATATTTTTGACAGAATGGGGAGTTTATGCTCAATATATTGATCGCTTTTTAAATGACAGGCTAAAACTTAATTTATCGGCAAGGTATGACAAGCATGAATATTTCAGGGGTGAGGTAACACCCAGGGCTTCGTTAGTTTACAGTGCCGGACCCGATAGAAAGCACAACATAAGGGCTTCGGCTCAAACAGCTTTTAGATTTGCAGCCACCTCCGATCAGTGGTTAGATATAAATGTTGGAGGAGTAAGAGTGGTTGGTGGATTAGAAGAAGTACAAAATTCTTATGGTTTTGATGAGGAGCCCCTGTACCCGCTAGTCGGCGCCAACCCGGTCCTTGCCGATCCGGACACAACCAATGGAGCCTTTATCATCCCTGAATTCGAACCGGAAACAATGGTGTCATATGAAATAGGATACAAGGGCCTTTTATTCAATGACCGCATTATGATTGACTTCAATTCTTTTATTAGTGAATATGATGGTTTTCATGCATACCAGTCATTAGTGCAAAATCCGTTCACAACGGAAGAAAGGCGATTCCAGACGACCATCAGTACGCCGGAAAAACTTCGCAACTGGGGGTGGGCGGTTGGTATGGATTATCAGTTTTTCCGGGTGTTTTACATGGGGGCAAACGTAGCTTATAATGAACTTATATCTGAAATTTCTCCTGAAAGGGGATACCAGTCGCGCTTTAATACCCCGAATTATAGATTTAATATATCACTTGGAAGTAACCGAATAACTAAGAGAATGGGCTTCAATATCAGTTATCGCTGGCAGGAGGCCTTTTTATGGGAAAGTTCTTTTGGTTCAGGAATCATACCGGCATTTGGCACCCTGGATATGCAGGTTAACTTTCGCTTACCGAAAATAAAGTCTGCCATTAAAATCGGAGGCTCAAATATTCTCAATCAGGCATATACTACGAGCCTGGGTAGCGCACAGATACGTGGATTGTACTATGTATCATTTACTTATGATCAGCTGTTCAAATACTAGGTTCTGAAGTAAACGACACAATACAAATCAAAAGAGTCCTCCACGGTTTATATCAGGTTCGTTTTACCAAAAACCTGGACTTTATTTTATCTAAGCTCACATAAACCACTGGCACCACCAGCAAAGTAAGGAACATTGAACTGGATAAACCACCGATTATCGCCCAGGCCAGTCCGTTTTTCCATTCTGAGCCTGCCCCGGAAGCCAATGCAATGGGCAATAAGCCGATAACCATCGTAAGATTGGTCATTAGTATGGGCCGGAAGCGTAGACGAATGGACGTGTTCAGAGCACGTATGAGCCCAAGCCCTTCCTTTCTCAGTTTATTGGTAAAATCGATTACGAGTATGGCATTTTTGCCTACGAGGCCCACAAGCATAATCAAACCTAGAATAGTAAATATGCTTAAGGACTGTTTAGTCAGCGCCAACAACAGTAAAGCGCCAATAATGGCTAAAGGGATTGAAAACAGAACAATGAAGGGATAATAGTAGGAATCATATAGGGCCACAAGAACGAGATATACAAGCAAAATTGATATGGCGAAGGCTGTTATCATAGACAAAAGGCCATCGATCGTTCTTTTGCTTGCGCCACCCCAAATAAACCGGACCTCTTCCTGCTTTGTCAATGGTTCAATTTTATTTCTCAATTCATTGGCTACATTTCCAGCGGGACGGCCAATCACCTGGGACTTAATAGTGACGGAAGGTGCGCGATTGGTACGTTCCAATGTGCCCTGCACAAAAACCTCCTCTACTTCGGCAAAATTACCAACGGGAATAGTTTTACCGTCCTGATTAATTACGTTGAGGCGCTTTACATCGAGAATTGATTTTCTATCATTTTTATCAAGTATTATATTAATGTCATATTGCTTTTCACCTTTCTTAAATACAAATTCCTTGTGTCCGTTAAAGGCCGTGCGTATGGTAAGCCCGACATGTGCAGGATTAATACCAAGTAAATCCATCGTTTTGCGATCCGGGGTCACTTGTATTTGGCGATTCCCGGGATTAAAAGAGTTCTTGATTTCTATGGCTCCCTGAATGATTTGTAAGGAATCATTAATCGCATCGGCCACTTGATAAACCTTTTCTTTGTTATTACCTGAAACCGTTATTTGAACGGCATCATCATCTCTCAGACCTATGAGATTAATCTCTACCGGACGAGCAATCAGGCCGGGTATGCTCTCCATTAACCTGTATTTAATGTGCCTTGCAAAAAGGGATGTTTTATAATTTCTTTCTTCTTTATTAATGAGTTTTACGTACAATTCAGCCAGATGTGTGGTATTGGAAACGATACGCCCACTACTGGTAAGTCCTACATTGGAGTATACCGCTTCTACATCAGGGTATCCCATAATAATGGACTCGGCAACTTTACTCACGGAATCTGTTCGGGAAAGTGGCGTTTCCCCGGGAAGTTCAAGTTCGATAATAAATTCTGATCTATCACCTGCTTTTGTAAATTCAATACCAATAAAGCCAAAAGGGATTAGCAATATGCTACCCATAAAAAGTACGAAGGATAAGAATAAAACAAGACCTGCATGACGGTATGCCCGATGAAGAACTTTCAGGAGCTGGTCTATAAGCCTATTGAGCATGTTGTCCAGCTTAATTCCAAATTTGTGCAACCAGGTTACTTTACTATTTTTTTCTGCATGCCCAAAACGCGAAGCGAGATACGGCGCTATGGTAAAAGAAACGAAGAGGCTCATAATTGTAGAAGCCACTATGACTACTGAAAACTGACGCAGTAGATCGGGGACCATACCGGTAGAAAGGATAATGGGAAAATAAACGACAAAGTCGATAAGTGTGATTGAAATTGCCGTGAAGCCAATTTCCATTCTGCCTTCAAAAGCCGCCTTTCGTGCAGACTTGCCCATTTCCAGATGCCTGTGAATGTTTTCGATGATCACTATAGAGTCATCTACTAAAATACCAATTGCTAAAGAAAGGCCTAAAAGGGTAAGCATATTAAGAGAATAGCCCAGGAGGTACATTACCAGAAATGTGGTGATGATCGAAGTTGGTATGGACACAAAAACGATGAGTGCATTTCTTATACTATGAAGGAAGACCAGCATTACCAAAGAAACCAGTAAAATAGCAAGTAAAAGATCTTCCATTACCGCATTGGCTGCCTTAATGGTGAACTGCGAGGAATCCTGAATAAACTGAGTACTTAGGTTTATATGGTTATACTGATTTTCGAGTTCCGAAAGTTTGGCAACCACAAGTTTACTTACTTCAACCGCATTTGCTTCACTTTGCTTTTTTATGTTTAGCCCCATGGATGCCTTGCCATCCAGACGGGATACTACTGACCTTTCTGTGGTATTTTCCCTTACCTCCGCAATATCGCTCAGACGTACAAAAATACCCGCAGCAGGTAATTCAAACACTACAAGATCACGAAGATCATCTAATGACTTAAATTTTCCGCTTACGGTCAACGGGATACGATTCGACTCACTTTCCAGGTAGCCTGCGGGCACATCGGCATTAGCGCTTCCAATGGCTTTCAATACCTGAAGAATTGAGACATTTAAAAGCCTCATACGTTGCTGGTCGAGATTCACCAGCAGTTCTTTTTCCATGCCGCCCAGTAAACTTACTTCCGCCACACCTTCCAGCTGATTCAAACCCGGAATGATGGTTTCGTTACAGAAATCAGTAAGCTCAACAACCCCCATATCGGCAGAAAGGCTCATTCTTATGATGGGTAGATCGTCAAAATCAAACCTTGTTAATAGAGGCTGGCGGGCGCCCTCTGCTATATCATTGCGGACGGTCTCTAAATTACGGGCTGCATCTTCAAGGGCATAGGTGACATCAGCGCCTGCTACGAGCTCCAGTTTGACCAGGGAAAAATTAGCGCTGGAGGTTGAAGTTAAATTATCTATATTTTCAATTGAAGAAAGGGCATCTTCTATGGGCAAGGTTACTTCAGACTCCACCTCTTGTGGGGTAGCCCCGGGGTATACCGTCACCACGGTGATAACCGGAGGATTGAATTTTGGAACCAGCTCATAATTTAGCATGAGATAGGCGGCAATACCAAAAAAGATGATCAGCGAATATATGACTGTCAATAATGTGGGACGTTCAATGGATATCCGGGTGATATTCATAATCAGTTCATATTATTCCGATCAAATACATGAATAGGATCTCCATCGTCAAGCAGGTTCTTACCGTCTGTTATTACAATATCTTTATCCGTCAACCCTTCTTCCACAATAATTGTCCTTTCGTTAAGATACCGATATTGAATATCCCTGAATTGAGCCCTGCCTTTTTCCTGAACAAAGACTCCTTGCTTGCCTTTATAGCTGACCAAAGCATCATAAGGTATCTGAAGTGCGGGAGGCTCTTTCACTGGTATTTCAATATTGACAATTGTGCCGGGTAGCAAGGCGCTGTCCTTTTCGGACATAGAAATACTTAACGGAATGCTGCCAGTACGATCAGGCTTTATTCCAATCTCCATAATTGACCCGGAATACCTTGAGCCATGATTGAAGTTTGTGATTATGGATACTTCCATGCCCTTTAACAACTTGTTCCGGTCTTCTATGGATGTATTGGAACGAATATAGCTGTCTTTGCGGCCAATAATCTCACAAACCGGTTTGCCCTGACCTATCATCCCACCTTCACTAACAAAAAGCTGGTTGATATAGCCGCTGACAGTAGCTTTAATACTCGCATCTTCCAGTTGTTGCCTGGACGTTTCCATTTTGGTTTTTGCACCCTCAAGTTGCACTTTCAACTGATCCATTTGCTGTCCGGTAACGGCTCCTTCACTTGCAAGATCTGAATATCTATTGTAGTCCTTTTTCAGAAGCTCATAGGCTTCCCGATGCATCTGATATTGTTTGTTGAGGTAGTAGTCATCAACCTCTACAAGAACATCACCCTTCTCCACCTTATCTCCCAAATGAACCAATACCCTGTTCACAGTGCCCTGCACCTTGGATATCAGGAATATTTCATCATCGCTACTCACCCGGCCGGCAGTTTTTAAAAAGTATTCGGGTGCATCAAAAATTACAGGGGCCACACGAACAGGAATAGTGTCAACCACATTTACCGACTGCCTGATCTCCCACTCTATTTCTTTCTTATTTTTTCTGAGAACCAAAAAAACAATGAATATTAACAAAAGGACTATTATGATGGCCTGAATGTTTTTCATCTTCAATTCAATAACAATTCAAGGTTCCCGACAGCCTTCAGGTAATTGACTTCTGCTATTTTTACCTGATAGAACAAATTGTTCAGCTCACTTTTTTCTTCAATATACTCATTATTGGCCTCCAGCATGTCCCGGATATTGGAAATTCCCTGCCGGTACTTTTTATCCATTAGTATCATAAAATCCCTGGTGTAATCGACCATTTTTTGTTGCTGCTTGTATCTTTCGATCAATTGATCCAGTTTCGAACTGGCTTGTTCAAGCAACAGGTTTTCGGCAAGGATCAGCTTTTCCTTTTGCAAAGAAGTAATGGTATTGTCTATATCTATTTGTTCCAGTTTTATCTTTTTTTGCATACCATTTACAATCGGAATGTCCAGCGCCAAGCCAAGGGCGCTTATATTATTACTGAATGCATTATCACTAAACATATTAATATCCGGGCTTTGAAACTGCCACAACAAATTAGCCTCGAAATTGAGTGTAGGGTAATAATCAGATTTAGTAGCCTGGCTTTTAATATTATTGGCTTTTAATTTGCCCTCCAATAATTTTTGTCTTGTGCTCAATGCTTCCTGATCATACGTTTGCAGACCTTCAATAAAGGTTGTATCACTATGATCGGGTACGATTTCAATAGAACTTTCAGGGCCCAAACCAACTATCATTTTGAAATACCGGGTTTTTGTATTTATACCCGCCAGAAGCTGGTCTTTTTTAAGCTTGAGTTCTTCTTTTTCCAATAATATTCTCCTAAGCTCCAGCGAATCTGCCATCTGATTTTTTAATCTTACACTAATTATGGATTGAAACTTAGCCATTCTACCGAGGTTGAAATCAATAATGGCAAGATTGGTTTTAAGTTGAAGTAATTCAAAATAAGCTATTCCGGTTTGATAAATAATCTCCTCGTTGTTCTGCTTTTTTTGCAGCATTTCAATCTCACTATAAACCTCATTACCCTCATTGGCAATAAACATGCGATGATCATATATTCTTTGCTTGAGCCTGAGGCCCATTAACAAATTATTCGACAGACCCAAAGGGACAGGATAAAACCCACCAGTCTGATTGTTGGAAAGGACACTGCCTTCCTCGGGTGGAAATATATAATTTGGGATATCACCCCAAAACCAATGATAATCGGCAAAGGCTTTTATTTCAGGATATATGATCGACCGACCTAATTTTAGGTCATTGTTATTTCGTTTTATTTCTGCATCCAATAGCCTGGCATCGTAGGAGTTGTCTGTGGCATATTTGGCAAAAATTTTCATACCTCCTTTATAAAGGGTGTCTTGCTGACTGTACTGCGCGATAACCGGAGCAGAATTCAACAGGAAAATTATCAGTACTATTTTTGCCTTAACCACACCAATAACTATTTAATTTTTAAAGGAAGTAGTATGGGAACCCGTTTTATATATTCATCATATCCTTTTCTTTTTGATAAATTTCGTTTATCCATCATGGGTATGCTGATAAATCGAAAAAGAAGTAACATAGCGATAAAACCTGTAGAACCGTAAAGCATAGTGTTCATTTCGCTAAATGCAGCTGGCACGAAAAGGAATAGACCGAACCAAAAAGTGATTTCACCGAGATAGTTGGGATGCCTCGATATGCTCCATAGCCCTTTATCCATGTATTGCCCTTTTGGTGCACTTTTTTTAAAATAATGCAGTTGCTCATCGGCCACCCATTCCAGTACTACTCCAAGAAAAGTAATGGCCATGGCAATATACTCAAGGCTGTGAAGCGTGGCCGGATTCTTTATTATATAAAAAAGGGGCAGGCATCCTAAAAATACAATAAGAGTTGGAAACATGTGTATGCCTGAAAAGCTCACCAACCAATAAAATTTTCCGGTATCTTCATTCAATTTAGTGTAGCGCCAATCCTGCTGTTTAAAGCCGGACCATCCCCTGGCCCAATTGGTAGTCAGGCGGATCGACCAGAATGTAACTAATACAAATACAATGACCTGTCTTATAAAGTTACCTTCAGGGTGTTGCCAGATGAGGTATACCACTATAATGGGCGGAATAACACTCCAGTACGGATCGTATACACTTGAATTTTTTGTCGAATAGCTAAATATAAAAATGATAACTGTCGCGATAAAATCAGCAATCAGAACGCGAGTCAACTCATTTTCTATTGAAAAATTTGCCACTAATAAAATGGCTAATCCGATGGCTATGACATAAAAAAGTGTAACAACCATTAGCGCCGAAATTTTGTTAAGATTCTTCATATTGTGTAGTTTAACAGATGTAAATTACTAAGTTTATTAATGAAAGATTTCAAGATTCCACCAATATCAACCCTCTTAGGATCAACCCTTTTCAACTATATAAAGGTAATTCATAAAGGATATGTGGCCCCATCTTATTACTTTAAAATTTTTCTTACGACACTTCTCGTCCTGATCTCTACTCCTTTCCACTTTTTCGAAAATATGAAATTTGGGCCAAAGTTGAAGGAATTTAACTTACAAAAGCCTCCTTTATTCATTTTAGGTCATTGGCGCAGTGGAACTACCTTCCTGCATAATTTATTATGTCAGGATCCCAATGCCACATTTGTTAGCACATTTCAATCTGTATTTCCAAATAATCTGGCTTCTGATGCAATATTCAAACTATTCATGAAAATTAACATGCCGGAAAAAAGGCCGGCCGACAATGTAAAGCTCGACGTTTCTTTTCCTCAGGAGGATGAATTTGCCTTGTGTAATATGAACCCAAACGCCTACTATGGATTTTTCTATTTCCCGGAAATGTATAAAGACTATTTCAGCAGGGCTATCGATTTTAAAATATCTCAAGGTGAATATACACAATGGCAAAAGGATTACAGGAAGCTTATCGCTAAGGCTGTGATCTATAGGGGTGGTGGGCGGCCTATAATAAAAAACCCGGTGAATACCGGTAGAATTCCCACACTTTTAAAAATGTATCCCGAAGCCCGTTTTTTATATATCTACAGGAATCCCGTGACTGTATTCCTATCAACAAGAAAATTCTTTTATCAGTTGATGCCTACACTCTGGCTTCATAAGGTAAGCCGATCATTTATAGATAAAATGATATTTGAGGTATACAACATGTTGCTCGAACGCTATGAGAAACATAAATCGCTAATCCCTGCTGACCAACTTATGGAAATAAAATTCGAGGAATTTGAGGAAAATCCTATTGACGGGCTTAAAAAGGTATATGATCAACTATTAAATGAACCCTTAGAACCGGTAAAGGCACATTTTGAGACCTATATTAGTCAACAGAAAAATTATAAAAAGAACGATTATAAAGTAGAAAAATCACTTATTGACAGTATTTTACATCATTGTGGCCCATATATGGGGCGCTATGGATATGACATTCCTGATAATGTGATTGTTTAGATAAATATTGTTTGAAATGATTTCGAAAGCAGCGCTATTTTTTAGCTTAATTATTGCATTTAACCCATGCTACAATCCGGGTTCAGAGGATTTTGAATGGAAGTTGCAAAAAAACAAATCGGGAATTAAAGTTTATACATCTGATGTAAAGGGGTCTTCCCTAAAAGCTTTTAAAGCCGAAATGGACCTTGAAGCAAATAGCTTTGACAACATACTGGCCCCTATATTTGACATTGAAAATTATGATGAGCTTATTCCTAACTGTAGGGACTCGAAAATACTGGCTAAGAAAGGTGATTGGTATTATAAATATTACAGTATTTCAAGCGCTCCATGGCCCATTTCTGACAGAGATGGAGTATATGAACAAAAAGCGAAGTACATTAAAGAGGAAAACAGTGTGCAAATTGATATCACTTGTTTAAATGGCGAAGTAGAGAAAAAAGATGGTATAGTTCGTATGACAATTGGAAAAGGTTATTGGAAAATTCTTAAAAAGGATATTGCCAGATTTCAGGTCATTTATGTGTATCATGCTGAACCTGGTGGAAGCATCCCCGCGTGGCTTGCGAACTCCTCTGTAGTAGACATCCCAATGAAATTATTTCGGAACCTGAGAAATAACATTCAAAAGCCGGAATATGAAAATGCCAAATTCAGCTTTACACCTGAAGAATGAATGATTTCGAAAACAATGGTCTTTTCCATATCATTTTAACCTTCAAATAAAGCGTAATGCACTCAATATATCTGGTATTTCAAATCAATGAAAAACCATTATTTTTTTTGTGATTGAATTTGTTTCGCCAATGGCCTTTAGGAAATAAACGCCAGATGGCCAGTTTTCTGTATTTAAAGATATTTCATATTGATCAGGCATAGTATGATTTTGGCTTTGCCAAACCTTTCCCGACATATCCACTATAGACCAGGTAGTTATTCGCCTCAACTTTATATTGATCTCCTTATCGGCCGGATTGGGATAAACTGCTATCCTTTCAAGTGAAAACTCATGATTACTGGTAATCTTATCCTCGGGAACTAATGGAGCTAAAAATTCCGACCGTATTTCAGATCTTGGTCCGCCGGGCATTTGCCATTGCACTTCCACAAAGTCATCTCCACCGGCTTCTTTATGCAATGCTACCAGCATATATTTCTTTCCCTCTTCCAAATTAATTTCACTTGAAGATTGTTCGCTGTATTTTGACCATTCGCCTTTTAATGACCAACCGGGAACTTCAGCAATCAAAGACAGGTTATCCTTTTGCTCATCAGTGCTAAGCCAGAGTTCACAATAATCGTCACCGGAAATGAAAAACCTGTAACGACCGCTCACCGGCGGTACGATATAGCCAATTAATCTTTGTCCGTAATTATCCCCTGTATTTTCCGGCGATACCAATCGAGTTACCTCTTCTTCGAGATCGGGGGAGTCTGGGTAACGACTATCTTGAAGTAAATCACCTACTTCCACCCCTCCTATGTCATTCCAAACCTGCCGTGTGATGCCTCCTGAGCCAAAGGCGCCCACTAAAATTTCCTTTTCAGAAAGCTCGAATACCGTTCCCTGCACTGTTTCGACTTCGGCCCTTATTTGGTACAATCCTTTTTTCACATCTTCCCATAACCACTCGAAAGGCCCAGAAGATACATTGGCAAGGGTGATGCCCTCCTGATCTTTGAACTTTATTGAAGTGATCTGATCGGCAGGTGATACTTCAATTTTCAATAAAATATCTTCACCTTCATCAAACACTGCATCGTCTGACGGCTTGATCCATTGAGCGTCTATTTCAATTGGTTGAAATACTTTAATGGAATCATTGGATGACCAATCGGAATATCTGATCCCGTTTTTTGTCACCACGCCAACTCTATGCAAATTATCCAGAGTGTAACTGCCTTCAACATTTTTAATAACAATCAATAAAGAGTCATTGCCCATTGGAGAGGCGCTGAATTCGCGTATTAAGTATTGTCCGTTTTGGTATTCATAACCATTACCGGCATCAGCATAAAAACTACCAAAGGCGGAGTTGGACTCATCCACTGAAACCAATAAAGTGATGGAATCCGCTTTATATTCTTCAGTTGATTGCACAATTGGCCCTAAAGGTATTATACTGCCATCTTTTTGCCTTAAAACAGGCTGATATTCATCTTCATTATCCCCGTTTACAATTGATATTTCACGCCAGTTACCCTGTGGCATTGCAACATTTTCGGACCATCGCGGTATGATCATCAGGTTCTCACCTAACAAAAAAGCCTCCTCTTCTTCTCTAAGATCGATATCTGTGGGATCGGCAAAAAAAACAGGACGCATTACCGGCATTCCGTTGAGATATGTCTCATAAAAAGCTTCGTAGAGATAAGGCAGCAGTCGATATCGACGCTGAAGCGCTATACGTGAAGCTTTTTCTACTGTTTCCCCGAAAGCCCAGGGTTCCTGATCGGCAGTTCCTGTGGAAGTATGGTTTCTTGAAAATGGATAGAAAGCGCCGACGGCCATCCAATGGGCCATAAGGTCAGCGCCAGGCGTACCTGCAAAACCGCCAATATCAGGTCCGTTAAACGGTTGTCCTGAAAGGCTTAAGTTCAATGACATGGGAATGGATAACCTGAGATGCTCCCATGAGCTATTATTATCTCCGGTCCAGGTAGCGGCATATCGCTGACCGCCCAGAAAGTTGGCCCGCGACAGTACGAAAGGTCGTTTATCGGGGTTCGAATTTTGTATCCCTTCCCTTGATGCTTTTACCATAAGCATACCATATACGTTATGATAACGCAAATGACTGTCTTCGGGAAGTTCACCGCCTCCACGGTGAATATTATCTTCAGGCATGGTGTTATCTGGACCATTAAATACTGCAGGCTCATTCATGTCATTCCAGATACCGTCAGCTCCGGTAGCCATAAAGTCGGTATATAAACCAGCCCACCAATTGCGTGTGCCAGGCATCGTATAATCGGGAAAGGCGCATGCTCCCGGCCAAACGTCACCGATATAAGTATTCCTGTTGGCATCCTGCACCCAATGATCGCCAGTGGTTCCCTGGTCGTATACGAAATACCCGGTTTCTTCTTTAATGCCCGGATCGATCATCCAAACTGATTTAAAATTCAGATGGTGCAGGTATTGGTTCAAACCTGCAGGGTCGGGAAAACGACTTTGGTCAAACGTAAATACTTTGAATTGATCCATGTAATCGATATCCATCCAAATGACATCACATGGTATTCCCCTTTTACGGAATTCATCCGCTATTTCTTTTACTCTGGTGTCAGGATAGTAGGAATAGCGGCATTGCTGATAACCAAGTGACCATAAAGGTGGCAATGGCATAGTACCAATTAAATATCCCAATGCTTTCATTAAGGCCTGCGGGCTCTCTCTTTTTATAATTATTACCCTGAAAGGAGGACCTTCGCTAATGAACCGAATATCGGATTGAATTTCTATATCTTGCTTCCAGCTATGATCAGCAATTATACCAAAAGCCGAACCATCAGGATTTACACCCATTACCCAGGGGTGAGACTGATACAATCTTCTACCGTTGTCTTTTCCGTATCCGTAATTATCAGTGTTCCAAAGTGTGATAGAAGTATTATTGCGAACCAGCGGCCCGGTAACTTCACCCGTTCCATACGTATGCACGCCGGAAGGAAGTTCCAGACTGGCTTCGTACTTACCCCCAACGAAATTAAATTCAGGAACCAGGTCCCAATCGGAAGGAAGATCAGCTGTTTTTTGTAATTCCACCTTTAGTGCAAGTGAGGGTAGTGTTTTAGTGGAATCAAAATCTGCTGGATAAAAAACTGCAATCCTATCGCCAACCAACATTGATTGCGCAAAAATATTTGATGTGAAGGCCAGTGTGGCTATCACCATAAAAAGTCTAAAAAGCATATCGAACAAAGCAAGTTTTACTGATGGTAAAGATACAAACCAATATCGGTAAGAACTAGCGCCGCCGAGGTTTGTATTGAATTAATGAGCGAATTAAAGCAAAACTATCCTTATGATTGTCAGGTACTTGTGAAATGTATAAAAAAATGTTTAAAAAAGTGGTTTACCTTTTAACTATTAAATCATTAATGGTGAAGGGCATGGTGCCTTTCCTTCCTTTCAACCATATAGTATCTTGGTATGGGATAGTGTTTAGCAAGGGGGTCGAATATGTCGCCCCTTCTTTTAACCCAGGATATTCTTTACCATGGATTGTTTTATCAAGCGGATTAATCCTGATGCTTCTGCTTTCGCGACCCTTCGTACATTTCATAACCCAATAAACGACATTCAATTTTACCATTCATCAAATGCGTTTTCTGATTAGGTTTTAGTCCAACCGATTTAGCCAGATCGAGGTTTCCTGTAAATATGTAGCCCGTTTTTCCGGCACATTTTTGCTTAAAAAAATCACCTATAGCTTCGTAAATAGGAACCAACTGCTCTTCTTCTCCCATTCTTTCACCATATTCGGGATTGAGAACCACCACTCCTTTTCCATCAGGTAATTGAGTCTGACGAAAATCGCTTACTTCAAAATCAATAAATTCATTGACGCCTGCCCTAAAAGCGTTTCGTTCGGCCTTTGGTATGACGTGTTTATTGATATCAGTAGCAATAAATTTTGGCAGGTTGTCTGGTTTATTTTTGGGCTTAGCATACGACCTTCTGGCCCGGTTCCATTCGGATTGATTGAAATTTTTCAGGTGCATAAAGGCATATTCTTCTCGTAGGTGCCCGGGGTATTTTCCTATTGCCATTAAAGCTGCCTCAATAACCAAAGTGCCACTACCGCACATAGGATTGATAAAGTGAATTGTGCCGTCCCATTGTGTTGACAATATTATGGCCGCAGCCAGGGTTTCTTGTAGCGGAGCCCTTCCTGCTTCTTCGCGATACCCTCTTTTTGATAGTGATTCTCCTGTTGTGTCTACGTACACTTTTACTTCTTCCTCCTGCCAATGTAAGAAAAGCGCTACACCTGTTTTCTCATTTCCACTATCGGGTCGCATGCCAAACCTTTGCGAAAACCGGTCAGCAATAGCATCTTTCAAACGCAGATTGGCAAATCGGAGGTCTTTAATAGTAGGATTCTGCACAAATGAATCAATACCAAAGTATCCTTTCTTGTCGATCCAGTCTTCCCACCTGAAAGCAATAGCCAGTTTGTATAGTTCATCAGCGTTTTTTGCGACACCTTCAAAAAGCTGGAACAGTACCCGGTTTGCAGTTCTGAGGTGAAAGTTCAATTTCCAGGCGTCATGCATTGATCCTTCAAGTTTTACTGCTTTTTCTCCGGAAAGCTCGGCTTGATAACCCAAATCGTTTATCTCGTTGAGAAGGATGGGGCTAATTTTTGGGGCACAGGTTACTACTATATTCGACACAATTCAAATTTTTGTCAAAGGTACAATTAAGTATAAAACCAAATGGCGGATATGCAGATTATTTCAGTTGAAAATGTATTTACATGAATTAAGCGCATAAAAAAAGGAAAGCTGGTTATGCTTTCCTTTGTTTTTTAATATATAAATTGGATTAGTCCACCACTGCGGACCTCATAAACTCCCTGTTCATCCTTGCAATATTAGACAAGCTGATACCTTTAGGGCATTCCGCTTCACAGGCCCCAGTGTTGGTGCAGGCACCAAATCCTTCATCATCCATTTGTTTGATCATAGCCTTGGCTCTTTTAGACCGCTCCACATCGCCTTGAGGCAGAAGTGAAAGCTGTGAGATTTTGGCTGATACAAATAACATAGCAGATGCATTTTTACAAGCTGCTACGCAAGCTCCACATCCAATGCACTGTGCTGCATCCATGGCAAGGTCAGCGTTTTCCTTTGGAATTGGAATTGCATTAGCATCGGGCACACCGCCTGTTCGTATGGATACATAACCACCAGCTTGCATGATCCTGTCGAATGCGCTTCGATCTACTACCAAATCCTTTATTACCGGGAATGCACTGGCGCGCCATGGTTCAATGGTAATATCCATGCCATCGGGGAAACTACGCATGTGCAATTGACAAGCCGTGATTTCTTTTTCCGGACCGTGGGGCCTGCCGTTAATAAAAAGACTGCATGTTCCACAAATTCCTTCCCGGCAATCGTGGTCAAAATGAACCGGGTCTTCGCCTTTTTGTTCAAGTTCATTGTTCAGTATATCCAGCATTTCAAGAAAAGAACTGCCCGGGGATATGTTTTCAACTTTGTATGTTTTGAACTTACCCTTTACTTTGGCGCTCGGCTGACGCCATATATGTAATGTATAATTTCTACCTTTTTCCATTATTTATAACTTCTTTGCGTCAGTTTCACATTTTCAAATATTAATTCTTCCTTGTGAAGCTCTTCCGGCTTTCCTTCACCTTTATATTCCCAAGCAGAAACATAGGTATATTCCTCATCATTTCGCTTTGCTTCACCTTCTTCAGTTTGCGATTCTTCACGGAAGTGGCCCCCACAAGATTCTTCGCGATCAAGTGCGTCGTCTACCATAAGCTCGCCTAACTCCATGAAATCGGCAACTCTAAGCGCTTTTTCAAGCGACATGTTCATTTCGTCGTTACTTCCCAGCACATTTACGTTTTGCCAGTACTCTTCGCGAAGCTTGCTTATTTCTTCTTTTGCTTCTTTCAATCCTTTTTCACTTCTGGACATACCGCACTTGTCCCACATGATCTTTCCAAGCTCTTTGTGGAACTGATCAACCGTTTTATTACCTTTTATTGAAAGCAATTTATTTATTCGCTCCCTTAACTCTTTTTCTGCTTTCTCAAAAGCTTCATGATCAGTTGAAACCTTATCATAAGGCTTTGTTGCCAGATAATCACCAATCGTGTAAGGTATAACAAAATAACCATCAGCAAGGCCCTGCATCAGTGCACTTGCTCCCAAACGGTTTGCTCCGTGATCCGAGAAGTTACACTCACCAAGGGCATATAATCCTGGAATAGTAGTCATTAGATTGTAATCTACCCATAAACCGCCCATTGTGTAGTGCACTGCCGGGTAGATCATCATTGGGACTTTATACGGATTGTCAGCAGTAATTTTTTCATACATCTGGAACAAGTTTCCGTATTTAGCCCTGATTGTATCCTCACCGTCACGCTTAATTGCATCGCGGAAATCAAGATATACAGCAAGCCCGGTTTCTCCTACTCCACGACCTTCGTCACAAACATTCTTAGCATTTCTTGAAGCCACATCCCGGGGAACTAGGTTACCAAACGATGGATAGATACGCTCAAGATAATAATCGCGATCTTCTTCGGCTATGTCATTGGGTAGAACCTCACCTTTTCTCACCTTTTCTGCCATTTCCACTGTTTTCGGAACCCAAACGCGGCCGTCATTACGGAGAGATTCGGACATTAATGTCAATTTGGATTGTTGATCACCATGAACTGGAATACAGGTAGGGTGAATCTGAGTAAAACAAGGATTGCCAAATAAAGCGCCCTTTTTGTGTGCCCTCCAGGCAGCTGTTGTATTACAACCCATGGCGTTTGTCGACAGGAAGAATACGTTACCGTATCCGCCAGTTGCCAATACTACGGCATGGGCGCTATGTCTTTCTATTTCTCCGGTTACCAGATTTCTTGTGATGATACCTTTAGCTTCTCCATCTACCATAACCAGGTCAAGCATTTCTGTTCTTGGGAACATCTGTACTTTACCGTTATGTATCTGACGACTAAGTGCGGAGTATGCGCCAAGAAGAAGCTGCTGACCTGTCTGGCCACGGGCATAAAATGTTCGGGAAACCTGAGCTCCACCGAATGATCGGTTGTCTAATAATCCACCATATTCTCTGGCAAATGGCACACCCTGCGCAACACACTGATCAATAATGTTATTACTGACTTCGGCCAAACGGTATACGTTTGCCTCTCTTGCCCTGTAATCACCTCCTTTTATGGTATCATAAAAAAGACGGTAAATACTGTCGCCATCATTTTGATAATTTTTGGCGGCATTGATACCACCCTGCGCAGCAATACTATGCGCTCTTCTGGGGCTGTCCTGATAGCAAAAAGCTTTAACGTTGTAACCTAGTTCGCCAAAAGATGCTGCTGCTGAAGCGCCGGCCAGACCGGTTCCTACCACTATTATATCGTACTTCCTTTTGTTAGCCGGATTGACCAGCTTTAGGCTGAATTTATGCTTCGACCACTTTTCTGCTAATGGCCCTTCGGGAATTTTAGAATCCAATTTCATGTATCTTATATTTTTAATTTGTAAGCCGCAAATCCAATTCAGTTCTTCACGACATACACGAATTATTTACCTATGCGAAAAAGTAAAAATATACCGGCATGGTTGCAAAACCCAAAACCAGAATGATCGAAAACCATGCAGTAACTTGCTTGGCTGTTTTTTGGGGATTCAATCCGAAAGTCTGGAACGCACTTTGAAATCCATGCACCAGGTGCAGGGCTAAAGCTACCAGTCCAACCAGATATGCCACCAAACTAAATGTGCTTTTAAATTGTTCAGCAACCAATGCATATAAATCTCTGTTGCCATTGGCATCTATTTCAAATTCCAACCCTCCGAATTTGTAGTAGTACCAAAAATCTTTGAGATGCATGAAAATGAAAGCAAACACTAAAATGCCCAGCAATGCCATGCTTCTTGATATCCAACTACTGTTTTCATTGGCATTCGATACTTTGTATCGCTCAGAACCCCTCGCCTTACGGTTAACGAACCATAAGTAAATGGCAATAACAGCATGAGCCAAAATACTGAAGTAAAGCAGGTATGAAACCGTTTTGATCAAGGGGTTAGACGTCATAAATACGGCATAAGCATTAAATGCCAGTCCGTCATCACCTTTGAACAATTGCAAATTTCCAATCAGATGTATAATCAGAAAGGAAATCAGGAACAAGCCGGTAGCTGCTACAAGAAGCTTCCGACCTATAGTACTCGTAAATGTTTGTGAAACCCAACTCATATTTTAATTTTCATTTGATATTTAAACAGTTAAGCACAAATTTAACCCGCGCTTTATTACCGAACAAAAGATAAAAATCAGGTTTTACTATTTTAATTGATTCTAAATTACAAAATGTCATTTATTAACTTTTCTATACATTTCGGTAACCTCGTGTGCAAAAAATATGTTTGGTTATATATCAAAAGCCTTTTAACTTGATGGTCCAATTTTGAAGTAACGCTATAATGAAGTCCATATATAAATTTCTAGCCCCTCTGGTGCTTATTTGCTTTAGCATAATTAACCCTGCGAGTGCCACGCACATTCGTGCCGGACAAATTACTGCTGAGGTGGTATCCTGTCAAAACCTGGAATACAGGTTTACCATAACTGGTTACACGGATACCGGATCGGACGTTCAATTTGGTGGTGGAACTATTAGTTTTGGTGATGGTACAGTAGTAGAGCTGAACCCGGATGATGTAGATGAAAAAATTGAATTAGAAGATCAGGTGGCTATCAACCTGATTTTTCTTTCCCACACCTTTCCGGGACCAGGAACTTATACCATACGATATCTCGAACCCAACCGGAACGCAGACATTGTTAACATGGACAATTCTGTTAATACTCCTTTTTATATTGAGACGCAAATCGTTGTGGGCGATCCCCTTATTGGATGTAACTCTACCCCTCAACTGCTCAACCCTCCGGTAGACCAGGCTTGTACTGGTGTAGCGTTTTTTCACAATGCCGGCGCTGTTGATCCCGATGGTGATAGCTTATCCTATGAATTTGTAGTGCCCAAGCAAGACTTCAATTTTCCGGTAACCAACTACATTTATCCTGATGTACACGACAGAGCCGCATTTAATGCTTTAAATGAAGACCAATCGGGCCCCGCTACATTTGATATTGATCCGATTACCGGTGATGTTACCTGGGATGCCCCGGGTGGTGAAGGGGAATATAACTTTGCTTTTATCGTAACGGAATGGAGAAATATCCAGGGTGAGTGGATACCAATTGGTTATGTCACCCGGGATATGCAGATTCTGGTTTCGGAGTGTGAAAATAACCGGCCAGAAATCCTTCCTCCGCCCGATACCTGTGTGGAAGCCGGTACAACGCTCGAAGTAGAAATTACTGCCGAAGACCCCGATGGTGACCCTATGGTGATTACTATGTTTGGTGAGCCTTTCTCAGAATTTATCCCAAATCCCGCAACCTATTTCCCTAGAACTGACCCTCCTACTATCATTCCAAACCCGGCGGTTTCTACTTTCTTCTGGGAAACCATTTGTGAGCATGTCAAATCCAGGCCCTACCAGGTAAGGATAAAAGCGCAGGACTTCCCTCCTTCCGACAGAGGCCCGAAACTGGCCGATTTCGCTACCTGGCTGATCACCGTGGTTGGTCCGGCACCCGAAGGGCTGGTGGGATCGCAAGGTTCCGGAAATGAAATCAACCTTTCATGGGACGATTACACCTGTACCAATGCCACTTCTATGCAAGTCTGGCGCAGGGTAGGGAGCAACAACTTCACTCCCGACAACTGTGAAATTGGTATGCCCGATAATGCAGGGTATGAACTGATTGACATTGTCGATATTGATCAAATCAATTATCTGGATGACGACTTTGGTGAAGGTTTACAGTGGGGCGCCACATATTGCTATCGTCTGGTGGCAGTATTTCCCGAACCTGGTGGCGGTGAGAGTTATGTTTCCGAAGAAGTATGCGTGGAGCTGGCCCAACTAAGCCCGGCTATGACCAAAGTGGATATAGATGTAACCGATAGCAATAATGGCGTGGTCGAACTAGAGTGGGTTTCTCCATTTGATCAGGACGAATTGGTGCATCCCAGACCCTACCGGTATGAATTGTATCGCGCTCCCGGATTTGAAGGCGGTACGTATACCAGAATTGATGGTGGGGTACTGGTTAATGATGACACAACATTTACTGATAACAGTGCCGGTTTAGATACTGAAAATGATGTTTATAATTACTTTGTTATCGCCATAGATGCCAACAATACCGTGATTGATTCCGCCAAATCGGCCTCTACTGTCAGGCTTGAAGCCGAATCCATAACCGGTGCCATTCAGCTTAACTGGGCCGCCGATGTGCCGTGGTCTAACCAGGTGCAGGATTTTCCTTATCACCTGATCTTCAGAAATAATGTAGGCAATAACCCTGATCAGTTGGTATTAGTTGATAGTGTAAATGTTCTCAATGAAGGGTTCAGTTATTTGGATGACGGGCACTCAACGGGTGAAAACGGGTTAGATGAGAACCTTGAGTACTGCTATTTTGTGACCACAAGGGGCGCTTATGGTAGTGACGAAATACCGGAACCCCTTATCAACAGGTCACAAATCATCTGTGCCCAACCCAATGACAGTGTGCCGCCCTGTACTCCAGGTGATCTTGAAGTTCTTAACCTGAACCTGGATGGGTTCTGTGAAGAATTTTTAAAAGACAAGCCCTGTGATTTTGACGACTTTTTTAATGATTTGACCTGGAGTGTGAATACATCACTGGATAGCTGTGACGATATCCGGAGTTACAACATTTATTTCTCACCCACCGGACAAGAAGGGGATTTTTCACTGATCGCTAATGTGGAAGATACATTCTTCACACATGAGGATATCCCTTCTTTTAAAGGGTGTTACAAAATCACTTCGGTAGACCGGTCAGGAAATGAAAGTGGCTTTTCCGAAACTGTTTGTAATGATAATTGCCCGCAGTATCAATTGCCCAATGTTTTCTCACCAAACGACGATGGCTTCAACGATACGTTCAGGGCTTTTGGCGAACAGCAGATTGGCAATGGTGTGACCGATGAAAACCGGTTCGAGCTTTGCCCCAGGTTTGTTGAAAAAGTCGAATTCACCGTGGTGAACCGATGGGGCAAAACTGTATTTGAATACGTTTCAGACGGTGGGGAAAACACCATATATATCGACTGGGATGGAAAAACGAATGAAGGAAGACTGCTGTCCTCCGGTTATTACTTCTACTCCGCTAAAGTAACCGTAGATGTGCTTGACCCATCACAAACGCAGATGGAACTCAAAGGATGGGTAAGAATTGTTTATTGAGATATTCTTAAACCCGGTATCTTGAGAAAAATAAGATATTAAAAGGACAGTGT
>DNTA01000105.1 GCA_003500135.1 Cytophagales bacterium
AAGTGTATTTTCATGCTCTATTTAATTTTAAAATAATAGTGAAATAGATGTTATCTACACCTATTGAAAACAATTTTAATTGCAAATAGTGTTAATAGCATGAACTATCTTGAAATCGCCCTTAAAATAATCGTTGCTTTAAGTATCATAAACGTCTGGTTACTCAGGTTTGGCAAATCAACTCCGTTTCGGGGTGGCAACGCCAAAAATATGAAAGAAGAATTCGCTGAATACGGACTTCCCGCTTGGTTCATGGCGGTTATCGGTACAATCAAAGTACTGTTATCGATTGCCCTGCTCATTTCAATAAGGATACCGGAAGCAGAAAATATAGCGGCATTAGGTTTGGCAATATTAATGCTCGGAGCGCTGGGCATGCATGTAAAAATTGGCGACCCGTTCAAAAAATCCATTCCGGCCATTACATTTCTAATCTTATCACTAGCCATATTTTTTATCTAAATCATCCTCTTTATTTCACTTAAGTTCAACTATGCATCAATAACGAGGCTTATTAAAGGTTATCTACTATATTGTCTGTAATCAAAGTAGTTCTCTATATTTGTCAATTATAAATTTATTTAACCTAAACGTATTTACTATGATTGCACTAATCAGAAAATTAAAATCTATCGCCATCGCGATGGTAGCATTGTCAGTTTTTGTGATGTTTACTATTAGTTCGTGTGGCTCCAAAAAACAGGATACCACCAGTGAGGAATCAGCAACAGAGCAAGTTGAAGAATCTACAAGTGATGAGCATCCAGGCGGAGAACATCCTTCATCGGAAGGAGAGGAGCATCCTTCAGATAGCGCCGCAATGGAATCCGAGCATCCCTCATCTGATGATAACGGCAGTGAACATCCTAATTAACTGATAATCAAGCATCAATAGTGTTTCTTTTAAAGGTAAACTTGATATTTGCTAAATCAGGTTTACCTTTTACTTCAAGTACCGGATACGCCAGAAAGTTGATGGCGCCTGATTGCGGCATGATATCCGGTTCAATGTCGCGGCCCCTGCTAAATTCAATGCGGTTTGCCGGGTGATGTCCGAAATAATAAGTGGCCAAAGCGGTATACTTATCCGCCTCACTAATATCTACAGGCCACCATTTTCCTTCTGCATAAAATTCTGCCCAGCAGTGATAGCCGTTTACGCCACCTTCATCACGGGCGGAAGGTATGGCGGCCCCGACCGCAAATCTTGCCGGAATGCCCGCCGATCGTGCCAGGGAGATAAATAAGGAATGGAACTCCGTGCAGTTGCCCGATTTTGAATCGCAGGCAAAATTGGCATCCCCGGTGCCATAAGCGCCCTGTTTGGCATATCGGACATTATCGATGACGTAATCGTACAGTGCTCGTGCCTTGGTTAAATCGCTATTGGCATTTCGTTCTTCTATTACGTTTCCGGCGATAATCCCAAATCGATCACCAATCGGTATTAACTCAGTACCTTCAAGGTATTGACCCAGGTTGATATTTTCTTCCTTATAGGGCGATTTTTCCAGTCTTTTTACTTTGTAGTTGATATTTACCTTTTGGCCGCTGTGTTCGGGAGATAATCGGAGATAAAGAATTTTGTTGCCATATTTTTCGTCGCTTATCATCTTTTGCTCTCCCGGCGCTTGTATGGATATGAGTTCTACCGATTGAAAATCGTCACTTTGAGCAATGGGCACCCACATTTTTGCCGGTCCGTTCATTTCGGGCAAGGTTGCTGCATAGGTAAATTCAAACTGATCCTGACCTTCGACCACGCCGAGCAGTTCGTTGGAAGCCTGCGCCACTGGAACGGTATACCAGGTTTTGTCTTTGGCTTGTTTCCAGGTATAGTAGGGCTTGCCATTGAGCTTGTGAAGGTCGGTGCGTGTAACCTCCATATTTTCTTTTGTGCCTTTCAAAAAGAAATCCACATCGTACACATCACCTTCTGCCGTGGCCAGGTCGACGCAGGCAAAAAAAGTATTGGGGCCTAATACAGAGAGGTACTCGGTATGAACACGTACGAGCTTAAGCTTAAAGTCGCTGGTATCATTGCTAAAGTGAAAATAGCCATTACCTTCTTTTGTTTCGGCTTCGATATGGGTTCGGATACCTCGTTCCACATCTTCTATGGTTGCTTTTTGAACGTTTTCGGATGTATCACTTTGGTTTCCCTTTTTAGTAGGTTGACAAGAAGTAAATCCAAGAACTGCTAGTAGTAAACCCCAAAAAAGAATTCTATATAAATCAGGCATTGTTCATTTTTTCAATTTTAACAAATATAACGATTCGTGGCACATTCAAACGTAGGTTGAAGTAAGACTTGAATTCCGTAATTATAAAAATATGATTATTTTAAGCATTTCTAAATTACTTATTAAGATCGAATGAAACCCTTTCTCATACTACAATTACGCGAAATGGATAAAGCGGCCGACCGGGAGTTTGAGGCTTTTCTCAGATATGGAGGACTTGCGGAGTCAGAAGTACACCGGATCAGGATGGAAAAGGAAAGCTTTGCCAACCTGGATCTCAGCAATTATTCGGGCGTCATTGTAGGAGGGGGGCCAAGCAACGTCAGCGATCATGAGACCGAAAAACCGGAATACCAGCAACGATTCGAAAAGGAACTCAATGCACTGTATGAGCAGATATTTCAAAATGACATCCCCTACATGGGCAGCTGCTATGGCCTGGGTTCTATGATGAAATATAAAGGTGGTGTGGTATCAAGGGAAAAATACTCGGAACCGGTGGGTACGGTAGAAGTGCTGCTGAACGAAGCGGGCAAGGAAGACGATTTACTGCGAGGATTACCGGAAAAATTCATGGCTTTTTGCGGACATAAAGAAGCCTGCCAGATGGTGCCCGGCGAAGGGGTGCTGTTGGGAAGTTCAGAAACCTGTCCCGTTCAGGTAGTCAGGTTTGGGCAAAACATTTATGCCGTTCAGTTCCACTGCGAGCTCGATGCTGAAGGCCTGGCGGAAAGAATTCGGTATTACAAACACCATGGCTACTTTAAGCCGGATGAAGCCGATATTCTGATTGACCGCACAAAGGATAAAGTAGCCGAAGTACCCCATTTGATTTTAAAACGATTTGTGGAGCGGTATAGATAAGAATGCAAGACACCAGCTTTCGCTTACTTATTTATTAAAAGCGCCGGGCAATACCAATTCCCAGGCTCCATGTATCATACACATTGATTTTGGCATCGTAGGTCAGGCTTAGAGGTATTTCCCATTGGTCGGAGATTTCAATGTTTCGCTCAAGTCCAATCCTGATGAGGCCAAAGCTCTCTTTCTCTTCCAACTCAATACCTCCACCTACAAAAACAGTCCAATATTCAACGGGTTTAAATCCTGCCACTGCAACAACACTCAAAGGATTGGAGCGTTCAATAACACTTTCATCAAGAATCTTCTTAATTTCAAAGGTCTGCAATACCAAATCGGTATGAATCCCAATGATCCAGCGGCTTGTTAGTTCAAAGTTATAATCCAGCAGAAATGAAGGTTCGGTGATCCATTTGCGATCCCCATCCTGGATGCCCTGACTGATATGGGCATGCGCGATGGATATTCCTATTGAGTGCCTGGCACTTTTTTCGTTTTCCATAGGTTCCTGAGCTGAGATCTTTGAAGTATGAATAAGCATTAATAGAATCGCGATAATCGTTTTGCTAGCTTTCATTTTGTCAGATAATTTATTACGCTTATTTCGATTGATTGCTAAATGGCTTTTAAATTAAGCTGGTAAAAAGCTGATTTTGGCCTTTGCTTACCCTTATGCAAAATCAATTTGAGGTTCTACGATTAGATTGAAAGCCGGGTCATTTACATCCGCTATTTTCTCGAGTTCTATTCCAGAGGTAGGAAAAAAAGCCTCCTACGGTTGTGTTTGGCAAAAAGTACATATCCGGCTAAAAAGGAGATGTCTCTGATATCTATCTACTATCAAAATAGACAAAGAAGTCCCGGCAATTCTGAACTTTGCCGGGACATATTTTAACCATTAGTTACTACCGATTGTCTTTAATTGTTCTTCTATGCTACTTAAATTAAAGGAACCAGGCTTTTGGCTTGGAGGATATTCCTTCATTGTCTGTAAAAACTTAGCCGCAAGTTGCTGAACCGGTACGATCACAAACACTCTATCCAGTAACCAATCGTAATAGACGTTAGAATTATGTTGCGCCTTTTCAAAAGGATCTCTTCGGAGGTTGAATATTAGCGGTACCCGTAGCTCGGTAAACGGTTCTATCCACACACCAAATGCTTCACCCCGATTTTCAAGAAAAACAATCTTCCAGTCATCGTATCGGGCGGCAACAATCTGGCCGTCATCATTTACGTACCAAAACTCTTTTCTCGGCGATTTATCAGTTTTGCCACTGAGATAATCCGTCAGATCATACCCATCTATATAGTTACGATACTTGCGACCGTTAAGGGTAATTCCTTCTCTTAATTTCTCCTTAATATCTGGTGCACCTGCGATAGAGGCAAATGTAGGAAGCCAATCCTCATGAGATACGATTCCATTAAGCGTGACATTTTTTTGAAATTGCCCGGGCCATCTAACAAAAGCGGGCACGCGATAGGCACCTTCCCAATTCGAGTTTTTTTCACTTCGGAAAGGTGTTGTTCCGGCATCGGGCCAGGTATTGTAGTGGGGTCCATTGTCGGTTGAGTACATTACGACGGTATTATCAGCAATTCCGAGCTCATCAAGCAGGTCGAGCAGCTCGCCTACATGCATGTCGTGTTCCACCATTCCGTCATGATATTCATTGCCGCTCGGTCCTGAAAGTCCGGTATGCTCGTCTTTAACATGTGTGCGAAAATGCATACGTGTGCCATTCCACCAAACGAAAAAAGGCTTATCTGCCTCGTGTTGCCTTTTAATAAAAGCTTTCGCCGCCTCTACGGTTTCATCATCGATGGATTCCATTCGCTTTTTACTTAACGGACCAGTATCTTCGATTCTTTGCGTACCATCTTCATTAGCCCATGAATGGATAACTCCACGCGGTCCAAACTGCTCTTCAAATGTTTTTCCATTGGCCAGAACCATATCGTTTGGGTAATCTCTGTGCTCGGGTTCTTCTTCGGCATTTAAATGATAGAGATTGCCAAGAAATTCATCAAACCCATGATTTGTGGGAAGGTGCTCATCGAGGTCTCCCTGGTGATTCTTGCCAAACTGTCCGGTGGCGTACCCCTGACTTTTCAGTACGGTAGCCATGGTAACATCGGTATTCTGCCAGCCCTGAGCAGCACCGGGAAGACCAACTTTTGTCATTCCTGTGCGCACCGGTACATTTCCTCCAATGAAGGCCGCGCGTCCGGCTGTACAACTCTGTTGAGCATAGTAATCGGTAAATGCCACCCCTTCGTTTGCAATTCGGTCAATATTTGGTGTTTGATACCCCATCATTCCCCGATTATTATGACTTATGTTCCATGTGCCAATGTCATCGCCCCAGATCACCAGGATGTTGGGTTTTTCCTTGCCCTGGGAAAAAGTACTGCCATAGCATAGCAAAATCGCCAGCGTAAATAAACTAATGAATTTCCATTTCATGATTTTAGATTTTGGTTGGAAAAATTTTATTTATCTTTTCTATTATTGTATCAATTCAAAAGGAAAGATCACCTTCCAGTCTTGTTTCATATCGGCTATTACCCAGCCTTTTTGACGGGCCTCATCTAAACCTTTGTCAAATTTGCCGATATGAGAATTTCGATCATAGGCCCATTCTCTTACCGAATCCGTATGATGAACATATAGCTTAAAACTTTTTAACTCATTTGAATCGGCCCATCTCAGCATCTGCAGATCGCCATCGGAGTTGCCGGCAGCAAAAACCGGCTTGCGCCCGATGTATTTCTGAATTCCCTCCGGCTTTCCTTCCTTATCGTCAATAAAATCCATTTCCGGCAACTTCCTGACCACAGGATTGCCTTCGTTATAATCGTATTTCACTTTTCCGCTGCTCCCCACGATCTGATCCTTCGGAATACCGTAGACATCTTCAGCCCAGGGGCGCATAAAATCGATCCCGCCCCCCGAAACAATAAAAGTCTTGAAGTCATTGGCCCGGAGGTACTCCAACAATTCCAGCATGGGTTGAAATACCAGTTCAGTATATTTTTTGTCCTTTAACGGATGACGCGCCGAGGATATCCAGTCGTGAACAATCGTCCCAAATTCCTTTTCTGTCATACCGGCATGGGTTGTCATGATTATTTTCATGATGCCCTTCATTCCCTGTTGGGAAAGTGAAGCCATATCATTTTCGAGAATAGCTTTATAGGGCTGTTCTCTTTTCCACTCAGGATGATCTGTTGCCATGGCCTTTACGCGGTCAATTGCAAAAAAAAGTTGAAAATAGATGGGTTGCTCTGACCATAAGGTGCCATCATTGTCAAAAGTGGCAATCCGGTCGGCTATTTCGATGAAATCGGGATTTGAAGTATCGGTAACTTCATCTACATAAGAGATAATAGCTTGCTTTGTCTCACTTTCGTTCCAGGAGGGGAGTGGGTCACTTTTCTTTTCGTCCGGCAAAGTATATGCCTCCGACTCTTTCTTTTCTTTATCAACAGAACAAGAAATAAAAAGACAGGTTGTACACAGAGCACAGGTAAAGGCATAAAAGAATAGAGATTTCTTAAAATGTATTTTCATATTTGTTTGATAAAGTAGTGTAATCATTAGCAGTTGCCTGGTCAGGTGAAATTGAGATGCGATCGTTAGTCTCACAAAGTGTTTTGGCAATAAATGATTTGATTTTTACCATAATATCTGGTATGTCACCTCTTTGGTGTACATAATCCGAGACAAGTTGTAGCGTTATAAATGCGTTAAATCCATTAATTTTCACGAAAAGTACAGGTGTTTCTGTAGACTTTCGACCCCGTATAAAATGTTAATACGGTGGCTAAAAAAAGCTTTCATTAAACTTAATAAGTTCTACGCAGGACTGAATGCGTTTTAAAAAAGTTTTGTCCGAAATTATAATTCAGGATAAAATCGTATCTTTAATTTGATCGACAACCAATGCACTATGGAGTTCACTTTTATTGAACTATTCAATTACTTTGGAGCCACACTGGGTGTTTTGTTAAGTGTTATAGTTATTTTTCGAAACAGGGGAAAAAGAAAAATTAAGATTTCACTTTTTATAGTTCTGATCATTAGTTCTGCTATTGTTTTTTTGGGAACATTAGGCTTTTCAGGTAAAATCAGGTATTTCCCGCACTTACTGCGCATTGACAGCCCTGTACATTTTTTACTTGGACCAGTGCTTTATTTTTATGTTTTGAGCAGTTTAAAAGTGGATTTGAAATTCCGTTGGCTCCATTTGCTGCATTTAGTACCTTTTATACTCAACACGATTTATTTTTCGCCTCTTTTCTTTTCGGATGCACACTACAAATTGAACTATTATGACCATTATTATTCGACAGGTTCCATCGTAATAAAACAACTTTACTTGTTGAAGACATTGAGCGTATTTGCATATTGGTTTGCTGAATTGATTATACTGCTCCGATATTACCGGGAGCAAAGAGGTGAACCAACATATAATAAGTCGCTTGCTATTTGTCTCTCACTTTTTTTAGCAATCCAGTTCATTAGTTTTTCGGCTCTGCTTTTTGATCATGTTACAGCACTTCGATCGTTTAGCGATCCTTATATGTTTGCAATAAGTATAGTTTCCGTACTTTTATCTACCACAGCAGTTGCCTTACTCTTTTTTCCCCAATTGTTGTATGGAATTACCTATCAGAACTCCGAAGAACATAAGAAATATATACATTCAAGTCTATCCAATGAACAAAAAAATGAACTCCTTAGTGACTTACAACGCTATATGGAAAATGGAAGTGAACCCTTTCTCAATCTTAAACTTTTCATTCGTGATGTTGCCATTAGATTGGACACCAATAGTCAACGGTTGTCACAGGTGGTAAACGAAAAGCTGGGAATGAATTTTAATGATTATATCAATTCCCTCAGGATAGGTAAGGCAATTGATTTATTACATACGCTTGATTTAGAAAAATATACCATAGACGTAATTGCGGAGAAATCAGGGTTTAATTCCAAATCTGCATTTTATGCGGCCTTTAAAAAACACACAGGTTCTACTCCGAAAGCTTATATCAAAAGACTTCAAAAAGTTTAACCCGGTTTAACTCAGCAACCCCCTTTTTTCACCTGCTAATTTGAAGAATCTTTCACATAGGTCAGTTGCCGGTGCAGCTTCTTAAAACGTCTGGAAGGCCGGAGTTTGATCTTGGCATCACTCAATGTGCTGACAGCCGGAAGTTTGTGAATGCCCAGGTAGGTCAATTTATCTTCCAGGAAAAGGGGATTTTTACATAAACTGTTCAATGAATGGCACCTGGTCACAACACCATATAGCATAAAAACAAGTTGCTTATATGTAGTCAGCGTTTTATAGTAGTGATCACTGTTGTGCTCTTTGACACAAACGTCCACTATTTCGCGTGGAAGAAAAGAAAGTATTTGACAAAGTACCGGTTGACCA
>DNTA01000175.1:0-8599 GCA_003500135.1 Cytophagales bacterium
CCTGGTTTGTCTCGTAAACCATCAAGCCCTTCTCGTTCAAATCGATGTACCCAGTTGGTGATTTGTTTAAAACTGGTATTGTAGAAATCTTCTAGTTTTCTACTGGGTTGCCCTAAAGAAACCTGGTAGACAGCATATAAACGCATGCCAATTTTATACCTGTCATCTGAATTAAAAAGCGCTTTAATGGATTCAGGACTATAGCCCTTAACTTGTAATGATTTTCTTCCCATTGTTTTTTTATGGTAAGTTAATCATTATATGTGTAATTTAATAATAGACTTTATATAAACCAAGCCTTGAGGTTCACCTTAAAATGTAATGATCTGAGTTTTATACGGGAGACGGATCAGGTAATTAAAAAAATCTTACTCAAAAAATGTCGTTATATCAAAATCAGTCGCGCTCCTCTAAAACTAGCAGTAGAAAAAAGAATAAAAGGTAAAGTCTTCCAAGCTCCTTTCATGAATGTAACCCCTATTGGAGGAGAGCGTCCGCTCGGTGTCGGTTTAGAAAGTTAAGTGATTTATAAGCAGCAAAATATATTCATCAGAAAAGTCAACTGCATCCCCAAACATCTGCAACGGGCGGACGCCCTAATTAATGCCTGGTCGTAGGACCGCTACCGCTTATCCTACAACCAGAGATGGGTTTCCTCCGGGAGATAACAGATCAGATGATTTTAAAAAATCTTTGCATCCAACAAATGCCGGTACACCAATATCGCACTCACAACACCGATAATTACCAGCCCCAACAAAACCAATGCGTGCATCAATACGGAAATCAATAATTCTGCTTCACCATTTTTTCTGAGCAGTATAGTGGCTTTGAAGGCTTTCTTTTTGGGGAAGAAAACATATACCCAAGCCCTTTCCATGACTTTCTTTTGCAATCCGTCTTCTTCATCCTGATATTCCACCTCAGGCAAGGCGCCTATTTCACCGGAATCACTTTCCGCCTTATGCCAACGGGTTATCCGGGCTTTTGTCACCCTCAGCGGCCAAAACTTCCAACCAATTTTTACCAAGGTATATACAGATGCCAGTACAAGTGCAACAGGCAGTACGGCTATTAAAATGACAACAAAGAAATACATTGTACCAAGTTAATTTAGTTCCCCGCATTTTTTGTATTTTACCTTTTAAAATTCTGTAAAATGCAAATCAACCGTCGACAATGGCTTCAGCAGGCCGGATTGGGAATGGCAGCAATAGCAGCCCTTTCAACCACACCCCTTTCCCAACTTTTCGCCAAACCTTACTATAATACCCACACCGGCATGTGGTTATTCAACCCCGAGCTGGAAGAAGACCCGCCATTAAAAGCCCGGTTGTGGAACAATGAAAATCCATATGGTATTTCTCCGAAAGCTCAAAAGGTATTCCAGGCACAATTGCCCGAAGCCAACCGTTATGCCTTTTCGCATTTTGCCACACTTCGCAATGCCATCGCCAATTACCATAATGTAAAACCTGAAAACATCTTTATCTCAGCAGGTTCCTCTGAGATCCTCAACATACTGGCTATATATGCCGGACAAAAACAGCGGAGTATCCTATCTGCTTTTCCTACTTTCGACCCGATGATGAACATGGCCCTGGCATTCGAATGCGATTGGGAAAAGGTGCCCCTGACCGACACCTGGCATCACGACCTGCCGGCAATGGAAAAGAAAGTGAGCGGGGCTGATATCACTTATATCTGTAACCCCAACAACCCCACCGGCACCCTATTGGACCCCGAAGAGTTAAAGGCATTTTGCCAGCGCAACGAATCGCGCACGCTACTTGTGGTTGACGAGGCATACAATGACTTTCTCGATGATCCTGATGCGAATACCCTTATACCCATGGTCCGGGAGAATCATAAAGTCATACTTTTACGCACCATGTCGAAGATCCACGGCTTTGCCGGACTACGCATCGGATATGCCATAGGCCATCCCGGCATTGTGGCCGAGCTCGAAAAGATCAGACCATATGCACTCACTATCAACGGACCGGCACTGCAGGCGGCCATTGCAGCACTGCAAGACCTGGACTTTATGCAGTATTGCCGTGACAAGAATAATGAAACAAAAGACTATTCCTACCGCATATTTGATGAATTAAATCTACCCTACGAAAAAAGCCATACCAGTTTCATCTCTTTCGGGATCCCCCTCACGGGTGACCAGTTCCTTAAATCAATGCGGCAGCAGGGCATCGGCATGAGGGCCTGGCAGTTCAAAGACCGGCGCTACGGACGGATTAGTATGGGCGCCATAGAGGATATGGAGCTGTTTGCCAGTGCATTGAAAGACGTATTAGCCTGAAGTTGAATATGACATAGATCATGCACTGACATAACAGTAAGCCGTAAATTTGCATGTTTAATGATGGATAACATGCAGTTGAAAAGACAGGATATTGAACTCATGGCTCCTGCCGGTTCTTTCGAGGCGCTAATGGCCGCGATTCAGGGCGGCGCCGATGCCGTTTATTTCGGTGTGGGTAAACTCAATATGCGCTATGGCTCATCCAAAAATTTTACATCCGAAGACCTGCCGGAAATTGCGGCAATATGCCGTGAAAATGGGATAAAAAGCTACCTGACGGTCAACACGGTGCTGTATGACCAGGACCTGGAAGACATGAAGGCCCTGTTACAAGCTGCAAAGTCGGCAGGAATTGATGCTGTGATAGCTTCCGACCATGCCGCCATCCAATATGCCCAATCCATCGATCTGCCCATTCACATCTCCACACAATGCAACATCAGCAACATTGAAAGTGTGCGCTTTTATGCGCAATACGCCGATGTGATGGTACTGGCCCGCGAGCTTAACCTGGATCAGATGAAGACCATTTGCGATGCCATTCACAAAGAAAAGATCACCGGCCCTTCAGGCAAACCGGTACGCATTGAAGTATTTGCGCACGGTGCTTTGTGCATGGCCGTTTCTGGTAAGTGTTACCTGAGCCTGCACCACCACGAAGCCTCAGCGAACCGGGGCAAGTGCCGCCAGGAATGTCGCAAAGCCTATACGGTAACTGAAAAAGAAAGCGGCAGGCAACTCGGGATCGACAATGAATATATCATGTCGCCCAAAGACCTGTCGACTATCCGGTTTTTAGATGACCTGCTGGATACCGGTGTTAAGGTACTGAAGCTCGAAGGTCGCGGACGTTCACCTGAATATGTTAAAACGATCACACAAACCTATCATGAGGCAATAGAAGCGATCAGCGAGGGTACTTTTGACCAGGAAAAAATACTATCCTGGGAAGAAAGGCTCAACGGCGTGTTCAATCGCGGCTTTTGGGACGGCTATTACCTGGGGCAAAAATTGGGGGAATGGAGTGAGAAATACGGATCTTCCGCTACCCAAAAGAAAGTATACGTTGGCAAAGTGACTAACTACTTTGGCAAGCCGGGCGTGGGCGAGTTCCTGATTGAAAGCCAGGAGATTCATGTAGGCGACCCTTTCCTGATCATCGGCCCAACCACGGGGGTCCTGGAAGGCAATATTCCAGAAATACGTTACGAACTGAAACCCGTTGAAGGGGTACAAAAAGGTATGATCTGCTCTATTCCCGTTCCGGAAAAAGTTCGCCGTTCAGATAAGCTTTACAAGCTCGTCAGCCGAAAGGCAAAAGTCAATTGATTTCGTATTGTCACCCAAATCAAAATGATTCCGGTGTTTTTTTATGAAAATTGAAATGATAACTTTGCGCCATTGCTTAAAGCAGGGCTATAATTCTGATTTTTTGATACTTTGTAAATTATGATCATCAATACAGCGGATCGGCTACACACTACCAAAGAATACTACTTTTCTACCAAGCTGCAGGAAGTAAGGCAGCTTATGGCCGCAGGTAAAGACATTATCAATATTGCCATTGGCAACCCTGATAGGATGCCTTCTGTTGAAACCATCGAGGCACTTTCAGAAGCTGCCCATGAAAAAGATGTCCATGGCTATCAACCTTATCGGGGCATTCCTGAGCTGAGGAAAGGGCTTTCGGATTGGATGCAGGAGGTTTACCATGTAACACTTGATTCAGAAGAAGAAATATTGCCGATGATCGGTTCCAAGGAAGGCATTACGCATATTTCACTGGCTTTCCTCAATCCCGGTGACAAAGTGCTTGTGCCTGAACTGGGCTACCCGGCCTATCGCGCCGTTTCTGAAATGGTCGGCGCCGAAGCGCTGACCTACCCACTGATCCACGACCAATGGACGCCCGATTTTGAAGCAATGGATAAGCTTAACCTAAGCGGGGTAAAGATCATGTGGGTCAATTATCCGCATATGCCAACCGGCGCCCCTCCCAACCGGGCACTGTTTGAGAAGTTGGTCGGTTTTGCCCGAAGACATAAAATTTTGCTGTGTCACGACAACCCTTACAGCCTGATCCTGAACGACGGTGACCCTCTTAGCCTGCTGGCTATCCCGGGGGCTAAGGAAGTAGCTGTAGAGCTCAACTCACTTAGTAAATCGCACAACATGGCTGGCTGGCGAATAGGCTGGCTGGCAGGAAGTAAGCCCTACATTGACGCGGCGCTGAAAATCAAAAGCAACGTGGATTCGGGTACATTTAAACCCATGCAACTTGCTGCGGTAGTGGCATTGAAAAACCCTGCCCAATGGCATATAGAAAGAAATGATCTCTACCGGGACAGAAAAAAAGTAGTATGTCAGATTCTGGACTACCTGCAATGCACCTATTCTGATGTACAAACGGGCATGTTCGTTTGGGCCAGATTGCCGGAACATGGGCCTGACGCCGAGGCAATGGTAGAAAAACTGCTTCACGACTATCAGATCTTCCTGGCTCCGGGATTTATATTTGGCGAAAAGGGAAGGCGGTACATTCGTATCTCACTTTGTGTGCCAGAAGAAACATTGGCCATTGCACTGGATCGATTAGAAAACTTTAGATATTAATCCACCATGAAAATAGGAATAGTCGGACTGGGTTTATTAGGAGGCTCCTTCGCACTGGGTGTCAAATCCCTTGGGGAGGAACACCATTTTATTGGTGTTGATATCAACGAAGAAAATGCAAAAACGGCGCTCAACCTCGGACTGGTAGATGAGATCAGTACCTTTGAAAAGTGTGCCGGTGAGGCAAGCCTTTTCGTGCTGGCCACCCCCGTAAACGTTATTGAAAGGCAAATGATCGATGCACTCGAATACCTTTCAAACGATGCCATTCTCATCGATCTTGGTTCTACCAAAGCTTCATTCTGCCGCATCGCCAACGACCACCCCAAACGAGGTCGGTATGTTTCGTGCCACCCAATCGCCGGTACGGAAAACTCTGGTCCTGATGCCGCCTTTGCAGGGTTGCTGAGGCATAAAATGATGATCATATGCGATAAGAGCGCATCGGATGATGACGCGTTAAAAACCGTGGTAGCCCTGTTTAAATCGCTCGACATGAGACTGAGCTACATGAATGCCGATGAGCACGACCGGCACATTGCCTATGTGTCGCACCTCAGCCATATTAGCTCCTTTGCCCTCGGGCTTACCGTTCTTGATAGGGAAAAAGACGAGAAAAGTGTATTTGCCATGGCCGGCTCCGGTTTTTCCTCAACGGTACGTCTGGCCAAATCATCGCCCGCCATGTGGGCGCCTATTTTTGCATATAACCGTGAAAATGTTTTGGAAGCGCTCAATGCCTACATCAGGCAGTTGGAACAATTCAGAAATATCATTGAAGAAAACAAAGTGGATGAATCGTATGATTTGATGCAAAAAGCCAACGACATCCGGCGCATACTTATGGGAATTGACAAATAGTTTTTTAAATTCAAATCGCATTTTGGAATTTAAAAAACCATCAGCCCATGTTGAATCCACAAGATATTGAACAAATCAAAGAAAGAGGTTCCGACCTTGATACAGTAAAAGAACAAATTGAAAGTTTTAAACACGGGTTCCCTTTCCTGAAGGTCATTCGCGCCGCTTCAGTTCCCGATGGCATAAAAAAGCTCAATGAAAAAGAACTGAACGAAGCAACCGGGCTTTTTGACCAAAAATCCAAAGATTCTGATATCGTAAAATTTGTTCCTGCATCAGGTGCTGCCAGCAGGATGTTTAAAGCGCTTTTCCAATTTATAGAAGACTGGAATGACGACGAGGAGAGCTATGAAAAGCTCACAGCCGATCAAGGTTTTCAATCTGTATTCAATTTCTTTAAAAACATAGAAAACTTTGCTTTCTATCAAGACCTGAAAGAAGCTTATGAAAAGGACGGCAAAAGCTTATCCGAAAGTTTGCTGAAGCGTGAATATGTGCCCATTTTAAAAACCTTGCTGGAGGAAGATGGACTCAGCTATGGCCAGTTGCCAAAAGGCCTTTTGAAGTTCCATAACTACGACGGCGATAGTCGCACGGCGCTTGAAGAGCACCTGGTAGAAGCAGCTGTTTATGGCAAAAGCGGTGATGGGACCGCCAAAATTCATTTTACAGTTTCTCCTGAGCACCAGGAAAAATTCGAAGCATTGGTTTCGGAAGTAAAAGGAGCATATGAGTCAAAATATGACGTGAAGTTTGAGATCGGCTACTCTATACAAAAACCATCTACAGACACCATTGCCGTAACACCTGAGAACGAACCTTTCCGTGAAAATGACGGGAAACTATTCTTTCGCCCTGGAGGTCACGGGGCCCTGATCGAAAACCTGAACGACATCAAAGCCGATATTATCTTTATTAAAAACATTGATAACGTAGTGCCTGACCATTTGAAAGATACTACCTATACTTATAAAAAAGCCCTGGCAGGAGTACTACTGCAATTTCAGGATAAGGTTTTCTCTTTCCTCAAAAGGCTGGATATGCCGGGCATTTCCGAAACGGAGCTCGATGTGATGCTGGCATTTTTACAGCATGAACTTCATATCGATAATATTCTTGATTTCGATACAGCTGAAGGCAAACGCAACTTTATCAAATCGAAACTCGACCGGCCGATCCGCGTTTGTGGCATGGTTGTAAATGAAGGTGAGCCCGGTGGCGGGCCATATTTCGCCGAAAATGCTGACGGCACTTACGGACTTCAGATTGCGGAAAGCTCACAGATCGACACTTCGAACGACATCCAGCAAAAGATCATGAGCAAGGCGACGCACTTCAACCCCGTCGACCTGGTATGTGCCACCAAAGACTATAAAGGCCAGCCATTTGATCTGACCGAATATGTAGATCCGGAAACGGGCTTTATTTCCAGTAAATCGAAAAATGGCAAGCCCTTGAAAGCGCTTGAGCTGCCTGGCTTGTGGAATGGCGCCATGTCTGACTGGAACACGCTTTTTGTGGAAGTACCGATTGAGACATTCAATCCGGTAAAAACGGTTAACGACCTGTTGCGACCACAACATCAAGGTGCATAATTATAATTACGGATCCTATGAAACACATTGTTATCACATTCCTGTGCTGCATTGCCCTATCGACGGCTTTTGCACAGGAAACACTCTGGTTCCCGATTGAACCCGATCAAACAATGCCCTTGTTTCGTGAAGTAAATCCTGATGACGCACACCGCTATTATCCTCGCCCATCGATGAAGCGGGATCAGTGGTTTAGCCTGAATGGCAAATGGCCGTTTACCAGAAATGACGCGGCATAGTATGGCAAACAGATACTGGTTCCCTTTCCGGTCGAGTCGGGACTTTCCGGCGTAAAGGCTACGATAAACGAGCAATATGTGTTGTAGTACAAGCGTAAGTTTTTCCTGCCAGATTCATGGTCGCACAAATTTATTGTACTCAATATTGATGCTGCCGACTGGGAGACTAAAATATTTGTAAACGGCCAGGAGGTTGGACTGCATCGGGGCGGATTCAACCGCTTTCAGTTTGATATTACCCAATACCTGAATATTTCGGGCACTCAGGAGATCGAAATTCCAATTTTTCCACCCAACTGAAAATGGCTATCAGCCCCATGGCGGGCAATCGGTGCTCAGTGCCTTATAGGGTCAGGGTGCAGCTAGTGGTATCTGGCAATCTGTCTGGCTTGAGCCGGTATTGTGGGAATCATTTAAAGAGGTACGATTCGAAGCCGGTACGAGCGGTGAAGTAACTGTTTACCAGGATTTTTTTAACATGCCACAACGCGACTCGGTTCAGTATGTGGTCAGATCAGGTAAAAAAACAGTGGTAGATACTACGCTGATTTGCAGTGATAAGGCCTCTATTCTTATTGACGATCAAGAGTGGTGGTCACCTGAGTCGCCCCACATATCGTGCTGAACTTTCTATCTTTCGCGACGGTCTGTTTTTGGAAAAAATCGACACTTATTTTTGGTATCAGACATTTATAAGTGGTTAAAAACGAATCGGGCAAAAAAATATTTCATTTAAATGGCGAACCATATTTTATAAATGGTGAGATGGATAAAGGAAACTGGACTGATGGAGGTTACCTGGCTTCGACAAAAGAAGGGTGGGTACACGATATAAACGAAGCCAAAAAAATGGGTTACAACGCTATTAAAAAAGCTAGAAGATCGAACCCGAAATGTAGTACTATTTATCCCAAATTCTGCAATAGGGCAGAAATTGCCCTATGGGCCGACGAAAACCCGGTTTTGTCGGG
>DNTA01000175.1:8610-9914 GCA_003500135.1 Cytophagales bacterium
ATTTTCAATTGCAAAATTCGGGGTTCTGTGATTTGCTGGGATTGATGTAGTTCAGGAAGTACCCTCGAAGCCGATCCAGGATGATGAGAAGTCAGCTTTCAAAAAATTGGCACAATGTAAGATTGAATTGAAAAAAATTGTGAGGCAATACCAGAAGCATGTTTGCATATATCAGAGAAACCATTCCCGGAAAATTCGGATCAAGAAACTATAATGGAGGTGCAGCAGGTATTGGCTGAGGCAAAAAATAATGGTCTAATCGGAATTTCATCATAAAATGCTAGCCTCGAAGATATTCCGGTCGCTCATACGATTATATAGGCAGTAGTATCAAGCCCCCGGGCACCAGAGTACAGGTTTGGACTGCCGGTGGATATGNNATCGATTTTTTTGGTTGTGCCGATGGGGAAAATTGAATACTAACCGGATATAAAGGAGCCGAAACCTTATCAGGATCGCCTGGAAGATTTACAGGAAAACGTTAAAGCGCTATATCGAAAAGGACTCGCCGCAGCTTTTTATGATCAATTGATCGACGGCAAACATGAAAAATCCGGCCTGATAACCTTCGACCGGGGATTTAATAAAGTTGTGGAATAGTATACAGAAAAACAAAAGAAATAAAGTTGGCCAACTTATTTCTTTTTACCCATCTTTTTTTTCAATCCATCCAGTTCCTTCTCAGCCTCGGTATATGCACTGATATCAAACTGGAACCCGAGTAGGCCTTCTTTACCGATATAATCGATATAAAATGGCATTTTAACCGTATGCAGTAACTTCTCGGTATCCGTCAGGCTGTCGATTTCCCTTTGCTTAAATTCTTTTCTGCCCGTACGCATAATTTCTTTTTCTTCATTTACCAACCTGCCACCGGTTTCTTCACCGAAGAAGTCGACATCGTTTTTGCCTATCAAATCTTCTTCTTTTTGGTCATGTGCCTCCAGTACAGCACGGTTGACCATTATCATTCGACATTCATCGTCTTTAAGGAATATTTTTGAAGGCATTTCGTCCAATATGCGTTTATAAACATTTTGGTAAGCCTTCATTTCTTTGAGGAGCTTTTTGGTTTCTTCTTCTCTCTCCTGTTTTACGCGCTCCATTTGCTCCTGTGTTGCCTGTAGCTCTTCCATATTCTGTCGCATTTCTTCTTCCTGGGCACGCATTTGCTCTGTTTTTTCCTGAGCGTCTTGCAATAGTTTACGCGTTCTCTCGTTGAGTTTGGCCGTCCGTATTGCAGAAGCCATGGTCTGTCCTACTTTCTCTACAAATTCCACCTGGTAGTCCTGGATATCATGAAG
>DNTA01000230.1 GCA_003500135.1 Cytophagales bacterium
CTTTGGCTGGAGTGTTGGCTTGCGGGGCTTTGGCAATGTGCTTGTAAATAGGGCTGACTATTCATATTCTGTGTTTCATCATTTCATAAAAAGGAAAGAGGAGTTTAAATACTTTAAGCATTTCATTTGGTAAGTTGGTTTCCGACATTTCATCATCTTCGATATCATAATCTCTGCCTATGATAAAGTACATTTGAATATTGTCTTTTTTTGTGAAATCATGAAGTTCTTCCGGAGAATTGAATTTCTTACAAGGATGATTTTCGTCACCTACGGAAATAAAGTATTCGGTGGGTAGCGATTTAATCATTTGATAGAATTTGTCTCTAAAATTTCTATCTCTCATTTGTTCTTTAAAAAACTCTCTATCGAATAAACCTCCTTCATTTTCCTTGGCAAAAAGGAGCCAAATTCCAATATTTTGGATATCAATTCTTATTTGCAATCTGGCATGATGGATAAATGTCTGTTTAGATTTTTGATCTGGACCAACCAGTTTCTGATATTTTTTAATCTCGTTTACATTTTTCCCATAACTCAACCACATAGCATTGATTGCTCTTGGTTTTGTAGGATCAATTTGTCGAATCATGGAAATCAGGTGATCTGGCATTGGATTAGGTTCTAAAATTTGAATCCCATAATCTCTAAATTGTGGAAAAACAGTTTCATGTAGCTCTATACATTTCATTCTTGCCATTTCTCTTTCCTCAATAGCTTCTTCGCTATCAGTATACCAAAGTTCTTTTCTAAATGCCCAATGATGCTCCTTCTTGAAATATCTATCTGTAAAATCAATTTTATCTAATGGGTTAATTATCGAATTAGGCTTTTTCAGAACGATTGATTTGCGCTTCCTTTTAAGTTCGTCTTCAATGTCTTTAAAAGATTCAAATTGACTTTCATACTCCGAAATATTCTCATCAGTTAAGGGATAACCTTCGTTAAAAAGAGAATCAAACCAATTCAAAATATCAAGACAATCTGATTGGTTAGATATCGTGTAATTTAATTCGACATTGTTTTCAAAACCACCGTCTGTTAAGTTTGACGAGCCAATGTATGCAACGTATTTATTGTTTGATTTTATCAAATATACTTTTGGGTGGAAATTGAAACTCGATTTATAAATAGCACATTCAAATAAGCCTTTCTTCTGTTTAGATTGCATTGTTCGCAGAACAGATGGAGGGGTTGGAAGGTCAATTCCGACCAGGTGATGCTGAATACAGTTTTCGTGGATTGTGTTTTGAATATATTCAAATGCACTATCTTTTACTAAGGCAACGGCAAACCATAATTCTTCAGCTTTCTTGAGAACTGATTCAATTTCAATTTTTAATTTGCTCGATATCATAAAGTATAAAATTATACCACCCTTTCTTCAGATATATCTTTCATCCTGACTATATGAAGTATCTAAAATCATGTGCTTTTGTTCCTAATTCTTCTAATTGCTTGCCCATTACAGACAGTCGTTTGGAGAAATCAATGGTTACCGGAAACGTTTTATAAAGTTCCGCTCCATTCCAATTCATTTTTGTCAGTTTGAGAATATCATTAGCAACAGTTTCTATTGGATCTGTTCCTCTGAATCGTTTAATGAGCAAAGGTGATGGTATCCCTCTTTTTCCTTGAAAATACTTTCCGTTCAATTCCTGACTTTCAATTAAACCATGCGTCCACAATAGAAAAGTAAAGTCATCTAACTGAATTACGGTGCCTCTTTCAATCGGATAGCCATTAAATTCATGCTTACCCTTACTGTTCTTAATAAGCTTTATGGCTCGCCAACTACTAAATTGTTGAATCTGTAGAAGTTCGATATTATCAATTCCTTCTAAGGCATTGCTTATCCCTTCCATTTCAGCTCCGGTAAAATGGGTGGTTTTATGCAGCACCAATTTTTTCAATCCAATAACCGGGTCAATTTTATGGTAAGTATTTCGAATGTTGCTTACTAAACGAAAAGCATCTTCCTTACTCATGAATGGATTCTTGTTATAAAAGACTGGCTTATCTATTGGCTGCAATAAGAATTTAAGTCCGTTTCCATGACCATCAAATATTTGACTGCTACCAAGAACAACTTTATCACGAGCATTTTGCCTCACGGCATAACCTAATCCAACAAAGGCAGTTTCCGTATTGTCTGTCTTAACTTTCCATGGAGTTCCGTTTGATTTAACATATAATCCTAACGATAGCCACCACCGAATTTTTGCCTGGTCTTTATAGTTAATGGATTTATCTTCTATAAACTGGATTCTCAAGCCCTTCTTTACACAGTACAATTTCAATGAATCGTGCAAGTCATAGTACGTGTTTTCATTCTTTAGCTCCCTGAATTTTTTCCATTGGTCGGGTATGTAGATCACAACGCAATCTATGTCAGTGCTCTTCAATGCCAACTTATCAATTTTGCTTTTCAGGTAATCATAAAATTGAATGGCTGAAAAATTGCTGACCTCATTATTGGGGATTGTAATCACAAATTCACTTTGAACAGTGTTGGGAATGATGAGATGCTTTTTAAAAACATTATCAAATCCCGGGAAATCCTTCAAATATTCCTTTTCCCATATCGGACTGATTGTGTTTAACAGTGAATCCAAATGGGTCTTCACTCTTTCAAAGCCAAAGTCCGGTGAAACAATAGCTAAATTGACTTTTGCAGAGCCATTGTTACTTTGGCCAAAGCTCTCTTCTAACGGCCCTAATATTTTTAAGCCATTTATCGGATGAATTGATTGTTTTGACTCATCCTGATAATGAAAATAAATTGACGGTTCATTAAGTTTCATAAAGCCATTAAAGCAATAAAACTTATCGTTTACTTTTTTGGCTGCTGTTGAGTAATATTCGGAGAGCTTTATTTCAAAATCACCGAGTTTAAAATTTAAGCCTTCATTTTTCTTCTTCAATTCGGTAAACCACCAATGCATCTTGTGCCCATACTTGTTATTGTAGCGATTTGAAATAATGGTGTTTGAAAGATATTGAACAACATTTCTGGGAGGCTCACCGCCAGCAGTTGTCTGTATATGAACAGTTGGACAAATTAGTAGATTTAACTCTTTATTAACGAATTCAATTTTAAACTCAAATGCTTCAAAAACAGCTATGTTTTGATGGATATTAAAATTGCGATTTCGATTCTTAATTTCCGTGATTTCGCTATCACTTAATGGGTTTTCGGAAGAATAGAATTTCCTGATATTCCTACCTTTTGCGTAAACGGATAATCCAAAATCATTGACCAAAGCTTTTTCAACCAACTCATATAGCATCCCTAAATAAAAGGAATCAGAATGATAATAGATATGCTCTGGTATGTCAGCAATTTTTAAGTCATCCGTTATATGGCTTTTTAGTGTTTCCTTAATTTCCTGTTCGACACCAAAAATCATCAGTGTGTCATTTTTGGTAAATGACGCAACAATGTTGGAACTGCCGATTGCTTCTCGCAACCTTTTCCATTTTCCTACCCCAGTTAAAGTGGTTTTTGTAGTAAAAGCGGTTTTCGGAAAGCTCTTTGCCTTTATTGCATTTAAAAGAATTGGTAAGGTGGCAGAGGGATTTTGACTTAAGGGTACTTCTAAAAAC
>DNTA01000188.1 GCA_003500135.1 Cytophagales bacterium
AATACTGCAAACCAATAGTATTGAAGATTTTTGGAATGCCTTTTATTTTAGCGCTCAGACTTTTTCAACCGTTGGTTTTGGAAGCTATCACCCCGACAATAACTTAACCAATATTGTTTCTGTGCTGGAGATGCTAGTAGGTATGATGTATCTGGCGCTGGCGGCCGGTTTGTTATTCGCCAGGTTTTCCAGACCGGTTTCAAAAATTATTTACAGCAATAAACTTCTGGTAGCGCCATATAAGAATGGAAAAGGATTAATGTTCAGACTTGCCAATGCTAAAAATAATTTACTTCTCAATGTTACGATAAGAGTATTTTTAACCATGAAGGTGGAAATTCAGGGGCGCATGGAAAGAAAGTTTTTTCAACTTCCTCTGGAAATGAACCATATCGATTTTCTTGCTTTAAGCTGGACAGTTGTACACCCTCTTGACGAAAAAAGTCCATTATATGGCATGAAGCCCAGAGATTTGAAAGCCTCCGATGCCTAATTTATTATAATGCTTATCGGGACCAATGACACATTTTCCCAAAGTATTCAATCGCGAACCTCCTATAAGTATTTTGATATGATTTGGGATGGACGATTTAGAAAAATATTTAGCAGTAAAAATGGCGCTATGAAAGTAAATGTAGATGCGATAGGAGCATATGAAAAAACTAACGGTTCACAGGTAAAGTAAAATTGCCATTCCTTTGAATGGCAATTTTGATGTTGAAAAGGTATTCTACTCTATTCTGCCATTTCGGCATGTTTTTGCAACTCGTTTTTTTCTCTTTTACACTCCGCCACATGATTTTGCATAATGGCCTGTTGAAATTCGTCGTATTTTTGCTCTGCGAGGATTTTATTGTATTGCTGAATCAGGGAACGCTCCTTTTCAATAAAGTATTTCCACAATGACCCTTCGTCATCAATATCTACCAGGTTATTAAAATTGAGCTTTTCTTTTTCTACTTCAACATCATTCATTTTTTGTACTGCTTCTATCAATTTTTGTTTATCAGCTTCGAAAATATTCGCTATTTCCTTAATGTGCAGTCTTTTGCTTTTTGATAATTGATGCAGCCTTTGCTCAATGTATTCTTCCGTAAATCGATTAGAAGCATGTTCGTAAATTTCCATCGATTCGTTAATTTTAGCCACCAGGCTCAATATTACCGGTGAAATCTCCTTGATTTGCATAAATCCTCCTTTTCGATTTTTTCAAAAAATCACATTGTACCAAAATTTGATCTGGCAGATATTAACTTATATAAAACAATTATTAATCGTCTGAATCTCTATGATTTGGAGTGATACCACTTACTGCCATATCGTGGTTCACAAAATCGTATGCACTGTTGACAAAAAAAGCCTTATCCTTATAAATTGCAATAGGTGTTCTAAGCAAATTAGGATTTTTCTTTATCGCCGTTAGCACATCTTCTTCATCCAGATCTTTTTCTTTAACCATATTTCTGTATTCCATGCTTTTCGTATCTATCATCTTATCGACACTTACATTTAGCTTATAGGCAATATTTTTCAATTGCTGCTCGGATATTGTGTCCTCCTTTACATCTACGTCTTTGATCACATGGTCTTTCAATGAAAGCAGGTAACCTAAGTTTTGCCTGTCAAATAATAAATTGGAATTATATAAATAAAGTATTTCATTCTCTTTAATACGCATTTATTGCTCCTTTCCGTTAGTTGTCGTTTTTAGTTCCATTGTTTTTACCGGCATTTCTGTAATGGTTTTGCCGCCTTTAATCCCAAAGTCCAATGTTCTGATTGGGAATGGAATAGTAATATCATTTTCATTATATGCTTTTTTAACCGCCATGATGACATCGCTTCTTGCTTTCCAGAAAGCGAGCTCATCGCGATAGTTTATCCAAAACATCAACGTGAAATTGATTGAGCTATCATCAAATTCTTTAAAATACAAATCGTGGGGCCTATCATTTTTGACAACCGATAGATTTTCAATGGCACTTAAGGTTACTGTCTTTACTTTCTCAAGGTCTTCGCCATAAGATATGCCAATATCCAAATCGATCCTTCGTTCAAACGTGCGGGTGTAATTGGTCAATACATTCTGAAACACATCACTATTAGGAATAATAACGTGAAGCCCCTGAAATGTACGCAACCTTGTTACCCTTAGGTCAATGTACTCTACAATACCCCTGTGGCCATAGGTTTCAATTATATCACCCACTTTAATGGGTTTTCGAAAGGCCATCATAATACCGGAAATGAAATTGGCGGAAATATCCTGAAAAGCAAAACCGATTGCCAGTCCGACAATACCAGCGCCCGCTAACATTGACGTAACCGTTTGCTCCAATTGAAGGATGTTGAGTGAAATAATTAACCCAACACCCAATACCAGTAAATTTAATACAGTGGCAAATAGATTGCTGATCACAGGCTTATCGGTAAACCTGTTGAATATCTTGATGCTGTATTTTTTCATAAGCTGGCCCATGAAATAAAATGCAACCAATACGACTACACTAATTATCACATTGGGAAGCATCGAGATCATCGTACGGCCCCAACCTGCCAGCTTATCTAAAATTAGCTGAATTGCAGCTTTAAAATTTAATGCATCTAACAACATCAATTCTGTTTATTTGCTATTATTTCCTGTTTTGTTCAGAAACCTTAGCTGTTTCTTTTGCCTTATTGATCCCACCAATACTTTTTTCGGCAAGATTCTCTACCTGATGATTATATTTCTTTTCCCAGGACTGAAGCTTCTCATTGAATAGCGCATTCCATTCATCCTTTTTGGTTTCATAATCTTTTTGAAGTTTCTGACGCATCTCTTTTCCGTCTTTACTGTAAAAAAGTGCGCCGGCTGCAAAGCCAAAACCAATTCCACTGATAAACACAAATAAATTTTTCATAGTTGATATATTTTTTAATTCAATACTTAAATGATCATGCCAAAATTTAACTGGATGATTATGAGGTTTTTACATTTATAAACATGATGAATATCCACTACATTGTGGAAAAACAGTCTCATCAGGGTTGGTTATGAATGATGATACGATTACCCTTGTCATAAGTAAAATAGCTATAGATCCAATGCCCCATCACCACGAGTTTTCTGCGGAAGCCCAGTATTTGAAATAAGTGGACAAGGATCCATGACAGCCAACCCAGAAATCCTCCGAACTTTATTTTTGCGGATAGTTCAACCACTGCTTTATTTCTTCCGACAGTAGCCATTGCCCCTTTATTCTTAAACCTGAAAGGTTCCAGTGGATTTCCATTAATAATATTTGTGAAGTTTTTACCGAGATGATTCCCCTGTTGAATAGCTACTTGCGCCAACATGGGAAGCCCTTTTTCATAGTTTTTATCCTTTTGAAAAGCTATATCGCCAATGGCAAATACATTTTCGTATACAGCTACTCTATTGAATTCATCAACTAAAAGCTGCCCCTTTTCAATTTGATCATCGGTAAACCCGTTTATTAAATTGCCTTTAACACCTGCCGCCCAAATTAGCATATCGCAGTTTTGAGTGGTTTCGTCTTTAAATTCTATAGTTTCTCCATCATAGGAATTGACCATTTTGCCTAATTTTACTTCAACTCCCAGTTTTTTTAAATACTTTTTGGATATTCTTCCGGAATACCCTGACATGGCAGGTAAAAGGCGATCAAGCGCCTCGACTAAAGTGATTCGAATTGAATCGACATTTAAAGTAGGATAATCCTTCACCAAAATATTTCTTTTTAGTTCAGCAATGGCGCCTGCCACTTCCACACCTGTTGGACCGCCACCAACTATCGTCACCTCCAAAGGCTTTTCGTGCTTTTCCTTATCGGTAGACCTGGCTGCTTTTTCAAAGTGACTGAAAAAATATTCTCGTATAGATATCGCGTCTTCTGCTGTTTTTAAGGTGTGTACAGTTTTGCTTAATTCTTTATTACCGAAAAAATTTGGTGTGGCACCGCAGGCTATAACCAGATAGTCGTATGCGAGGGCGCCATCACCTGTCTTAAGGCGATTTTTTTCCTGGTCGATATAATCCACACGTGCCACCCTAAAAATGAAATCGTCATCGGGTGTTAATAAATTTCTTAATGGACTGGCTATAGACCCTGGTTCCAAACCGGCAGTAGCTACCTGATAAAGTAAGGGTTGAAAAAGGTGGTAGTTATGTCGATCAAGTAAAACGATCTGAAGCTTTTCATCTTTTATATGTTTAATGAAATTTATGCCTGCAAAACCGCCTCCAATTACTACCACACGTTTTAATGTAGTCTCAGGAATGTTTAAAGTATTGTCCATGATATGTTTGGTGAAAAAAGGGAAAGAGGTAAAGATCAATTAAAGCCAAAACCCATAACTCAAAGGGCTTCGGCTTTTGATTGGTTGTTGGTATAGTTGGGTTTGGTTCTCTGGCAACTGTTAGTTTTCTTGGGAAAAAGCGGTGAACATCCAGTGGTTTTTCTCTGTGGTCTTAATAAATTCTTTTACCATATCCTCAGTTGCACTGTCCCCGTGTTCAATTGATACATCAAGGGTGTCAAATAGTTTTTCCAGGAGAACACGGTAATCGTTTAGAATCTCTTTGACCATTGCCATGGAGTGTAAGTCAGTACCCGCTTCCTTTATTTCAGAGTTTTCAAGGTATTCTTTCATCGTGCTCATGGGTGTTTGACCGAAAACCCTGATCCTCTCTGCTATATCATCTATAGCAACTTTTGCATAATTATACTGATCTTCAAATTGTTCGTGTATATCAAAAAAGTCGGCTCCTTTAACATTCCAATGGAAATTTCTTAATTTTTGATAGTGTACGCTATAGTTGGCCAAAAGCATGTTCATACTGTTAACCAATTCAGCGGTTTCCATTGATGTGTAACCCAACTTTTTAAATACTCTTTTTTTAGTTGTTCCTTTTACGTTTTCCATAGAATATTTATGCTTTATTAAGTTCTGCACCTAATGCTGCACATAACATACCAGCATAAAAAAAAACAGGAGAAATGCGTTTAAAGGCATTAAAGGGTATTATTCATAATATGGCTATGCGTAAAAAAGACCCAATGGTTGTATGGTATGTAGAAGAATTTACTCAGCTTCCTGTATAATGGGCAAAATAATATAAAAACAGGTCCCCTGCCCTTCTTCACTTTCTACTTCAATTTGTCCCTGGTGACCCGAGATAATGGATTGAACAGTAACCAGACCAAGCCCCATACCACCACTTTTTGCACTGAAAAAAGGGTCGAATAGACGGTTTAAATGCTTTTTCTTAATACCCTTGCCATTATCTTCCAATGATATTACCACTTCTTGTTCATCAACATCTGTGCTCACTTTTAAAACCCCTTTTCCATCTTCCATGGCTTCGATAGCATTTAAACATAAATTGAGCAATGCCACTTTGATCTGATTGCGATCAAGGGCCATAGCCGGATTTTTCGTACTAAGCTCCAACTCCAGTTGCATTTGCCTAAGCTCCAACCTGTCTTTGGCGAGGACCAGGGTTTCAGTAATAACATCGTTGAGCTTAACTGTGGAAAATTTAAAATCTTTTTTGCGGGAAGATTTAAGTAAATCATCAACAAGGCCACTAATCCGTTTGACATTTCTTGAGATAGTATCTATGTAAAACACATAATCTTCGTTCAATTCTTTCAGTTCATCCTTTAGTTGTTCCAAAGCAAGATTGATATTGGTTAAAGGATTGCGCACTTCGTGGCCAATTGTACGGGCAATGCGGCCAGTTACCGAAAGCTTTTCAGCCTGAAGCAATTTTTGCTCTGCTTCTTTTCTGGCCGTAATATTTCTTATTAAACCTATATAAGTTTGAATTCCTGCATGATTGACAGAGCAAACGAAATTGATAATGCAAGTAAAAACTTTTCCGCTTTTACTTTTCATTTCGGTTTCGAAGTTCTCTACAAAATCATAATGATAAATTTGTTTGTTGAACCTCAAAAACTCCTCTTTATCACAAAACAGCTTTTTAAATGACTGAATTTCATCGATTGTGTATTCAAAAAGCCTCACCATAGCCGGATTTACATCAATGATGTTAAATTCGTTGTTGGTAAAGAAAACCGGATCCAGTGATTTATTAAAGAGGTCCTGGTACCTTTCGGCGCTTTTTTGAATTTGTGACGATTGAAAATTTGTCATATACAATTAGCTT
>DNTA01000263.1 GCA_003500135.1 Cytophagales bacterium
TTAGTCGGATGACAGTAATTATGAATTCCATTTTTGCATAGATTCAGTTATTGGACTATCTATATATTGTCTTTACCAAGGTCTTTGATGGCTTTACCCAGCTCATCCAGATCACGGTTAAACTCTGCCTTAAATGAATCCCAGCGTTCCTTTCCTTCCAGTTTATACTCGTCCATCTTTCTTTGCATGTCCGTGTTTTTCTGCTCAAGGGCCATAACCTTTTCATCATATTCGGCCTTTGTTTCTTTTTTACTTTTGGCTATCCGGGCTTTAAATTCCTTTATGCTCTGGTCATTTGCAGAAATCTTGGCTTTACTCTCTTTTTTGTAGTTTTCCATATCAGCCAAATAGTCTTCTTTTGCCTGTTCCAGTTTCTCGTTTGCATTAGCTGCTTCTGTTTTTGCTTTTTCCAGCTTTTCCCGTGAACTATCCATACAACTGGTGGCTGATAAAATGACTACAAGCAAGGTAATGGTGAATAGACTTGTTATATTTTTCATTTTTTTATTATTATGATAAGTTAATCCATTTAGTCTCAGTGCCTAAAAATATGGCTAAAGCTCTTTCATGATCTTCTCAATTTCTTCTTTCGATTTACCCAGCTTTTGTTGTAGTTTACCGATCATTACGTCTTTTTTGCCTTCCTCAAACATCAGGTCATTGTCCGTAAGCACAGCAAAGTGTTTTTTCAATTTTCCTTTCTGTTCGTTCCAGTTTCCTTTTAACTCTGTTTTGTTCATAATGTTTGGTTTAAAATCACCTCAGTATTAAGGTGATCTATGTTGCTATACAAAGTTGCCGTGATTCGATACATGATGTATTACACAAAGAAATCCCTCTGTTACATGTATCACAGGTTGGGTTGGCTATATGCGTATTTCTGATCATCTTGATGCCTGTCTGTCAGAATAGATCATGAACAAGAAAATTATTGTGGGTATGGGACTGCCGATGAGGGTCAGAAATAAGGCAGGCGATAGCGCGACTATCGAACTGAATAAAAATCAATTTGTGGTATGCAGATACTACCCTGATAACCAGGTGTACCTACAAGATGCAAAATTGACGGACTGGTACCCTTCCAACTGGTTCAGAAAGGTGCTATACCTGATAAAATCCAAACAATCAGGCTAGATTCTTCTCTTGAAATCGTCTATAGGACGTAATATTGCTTATTTGACACTTTGGGCAAGGGGCCAACTTTCTGGTCAAGCAATTGCAGAATATCGCCTTCTATCTTTTCTGCTATAAACGTTACCGGAGTATCTGTAGGAATATTTTCGAAAGGATCCTGCAGTCTAAATGCAGCCTTTTCCAAAAAGAAAAATACCATTGATACGATCACCAGGATTACAAATTCCAGTATGAAGTGTTGTAACTTGAAGGCAACCGATAACGAGAGAAAGATGACAAACAGGTATATCGAAGCATGAAGCCCATATCTGTAGATGGGTGGAAATACGGTATTTTTGATTCGCTCACATTTACCCATCGAAGAAGTAAGTCTTGAAAGGGTCGTTTCAATTTGAACCTGTGAGAACTTATCGAGTTCTTTTTGCCTATACAGCTTGGCCAGGCTTTGCGATTGCAATGATAAAATACTCAGTGGCCTGTTCGCACTCATGCTAACTGATTCAAAATCCTTATCAGAAAACCATTTTTTTAGATCTTGCAATGAATCCACCTTCCGCAGGTGACTGCCTAAGGAGTAGTTCCACGCTATTTGGCGGTGGCTCATAACTTCGATATCCTTGTTTTCCGGATTTAGATACATGCTCAACTGCATGACCAAAGTCCTGGAGTCATTTACAATTTCTCCCCATATTTTTCGCGCTTCCCACCACCTCTCATAAGACTGGTTCATCATATAAGATAATAAGATGGATATGGCTATCCCTAAGGTCGTTGCGATGCTTATGGGAATGTCTGATAAAAATGATTGAAAAAAAATAGGCAGCAGACCTGAAATTATGGCGATCAGACAGACGTAAAACAGCGGGATTTTTAGTTCTTTGAAAAGATAAGAGATCGGAATTCTACTTTTTATAATCATATCATTGATGTAACTGTAAATAGTAAATAGCGATAAAGAATTTCGCTATCGGCGTGCCGGCTCAGTTGGTTGGCCTTGAAGAAATTGTTCGCCCGCTTGTTTAGTGTAAGCGTGAAATCTCTATGGCTGTTTTCAAACGTTATTGTATTTCCAGTATCCATGCCAACTGACTTTTTCTTCTGAATTTTTTGATTCAACAAAGTTACCTGGCTTATCTGATGATGCTGTTACATCTAAATTTACAATTGTTACAAATTCCTTGGATATGGCTCCCATTATATATCCTCCAGATTTTGTTTCCGCTTTTCTTTTAGTTGCTTATAAAAGGTGGGGGTAAGCCCTGTGACCTTTTTGAATTGGTTGGAGAGATGGGCCACACTACTGTAGTGCAGTCGGTATGAGATCTCAGTCAGGTTGAGTTCATCATAGATGAGCAATTCTTTCACTTTTTCGATCTTGTGCATGATAATAAACTGCTGAATGGTGATTCCTTTGACCTCAGAAAATGTATTGGCCAAATAGGTGTAATCGTACCCCAGTTTTTCGCTGATGTAATCTGAGTAATTGACCTTGGGCAACTCATCCGTATGATGGATCATTTCAATGATGATACCCTTGATCCGTTCAATGAGAATACTTTTCTTATCGTCCAGTAATTCTAAGCCGGATTTTAAGAGGTTTGCTTTTAATTCACTCCGTTGCTTAGGGGTAATTTCTCCCAAAATCTCTACCATACCCAGATCGATAGTCATGTGACGCAATCCCAGTTTTTGCAACTCTTCCTTTACCATCATTTTGCATCGCAGACTGACCATGTATTTGATATATAGCTTTGTACTCATGGTGTAATTTAGATTTA
>DNTA01000008.1 GCA_003500135.1 Cytophagales bacterium
CAGAATGGAATAGCAGGTGAAATAGCATCTACTACAAATGATCTCAAAGCAGCAGGGATCTATCCGGTTTTCGAGATCGGCGCCAATCCTTTTGTAATTGAAGTTCCGGTTACTGAAACCAACCCTCTCGGCATCAGGCAAATGCAGGAAGGAGAATTGATCTTATTTACAGCCATTGCTGCCGAGGAACTAGAAGGTAACAGAGCCGTGCAACCTAAAGCAGACCAATACATTTTGACACACGACGAGCTTGATCGCATGTACGACCACTGGAACTACTTTAACAGCGTGATCAGCTCTTACAGTAGCAGCAGCGATGTGGCAGTATTGAATACCAATGACATACTCACCGAAGTTAATAACGGATTCTTTACCGGAACAGAGGCTATAAATGCTGAATATATACAGGGTGGGGCTTTCTCACTGGATGCCGTACACCTTACTCCTAAGGGATATGCCGTAATGGCCAATGCCTTTATACAAAGTATAAACAGTAAATTTGGGTCAAACATCCCAACGGTCAATAGCAATAACTATCGAGGCGTAATTCTACCTTAACGCTAACCAACATAAACCTAAAAAAGGGGAGCTTCGGCTCCCTTTTTATTTTTGGTGTAACCTTCTATCTTTAGCCATGCGAATTATTCTCTTTACAGGAAAAGGCGGCGTAGGAAAAACCACGATCGCAGCGGCAACTGCCATAAAAGCTGCGGCTGCAGGATACAAAACCCTCATTATATCCACTGACCCCGCGCATTCACTGTCTGATGCCCTGGATAAAGAGCTGCAGCCTGAACCCGTTGAAGTAAGCGAAAATTTATACGCCCAGGAACTGGATGTTTATTATTCCATGAAAAAATACTGGGGCAATATCCGCCAGCTTATGCTTACGGTATTTAAATGGCAGGGAGTAAAAAACGTGATGGCGGAGGAAATGTCGGCGCTGCCCGGCATGGAAGAGGCTTCGGCCTTCCTTTGGATAGAAAAATTCTATACGGAAAAGCAATATGACCTGATCGTGATCGACTCTGCCCCTACCGGTGAGACCTTAACGTTACTGACCTTGCCGCAGGTTACAAAATGGTGGGTGACCAAAGCGCTGCCACTTCAAAAATTCGCCATTCGCAATGTAGGTCGTGTGGCCCGGTATACCACCGGAATACCCCTCGACAAGGGCTATGAAGAGCTCGAAAACATTTTCGACAAGCTGGAAACCATACAGAAAATATTTGGCGACCCTTCCATATCATCTATCCGTATCGTTACCAATGCCGAGCGCATGGTGATCAATGAGTCCAAACGGGCCTATACCTACCTCAGTTTATATGGGTATAACGTAGATGCGCTCATAGTCAATCGCCTTTTGCAGGAGGAAGGCAGCGGATCATTTTTTGAACAGTACTATAAAACGCAACAGAAATACCTCAGGGAAATCGAAGATAGTTTTTCCGAGCTACCCATTTTTAAAGCCCAACACATTGGCACTGAAGTGTTTGGCGCCGAACTGCTGATGAAAATTGCTGATACTATATATCGCGATGATGACCCCACGACTGTTTTTCACCAGGAAGCGCCAATAGAAGTAAAAGAAAACCTGAACCGCTACAATGTAAGGGTTAAACTTCCGCTACTCGAGGGAGAGGAATTTGAACTGAATAAATTTGGCGATGAACTGGTGATCCAGCTGCACAACCGCAGGCAAACCATCTTTTTACCGCGCTTTGTGAATTTTTACCAGTTAAAAACATACAGTTTCGACGCTCCCTATCTGAATGTAGAGCTGGGTAAATAAATTCTAGAACAGCCTTTTCTGCCTTCTTTCATGATCGAGCAGCGCCTCTTTTCGTTCAAGGCCCCACCGATACCCTGTCAAGTCCTGGTTGGCCCCCACTACCCTATGACACGGAACAATCAGCGCCACACGATTGGCGCCGTTGGCATTTGCCACAGCACGCACCTTTTGCTCATCGCCCAACTCTTTGGCCACATCGGCATAGGTTTTCGTTCTGCCAAAGGGAATTTCCTTCACTTTTTCCCATACCTCCCTTTGAAAAGGTGTACCGGACGGACCTGTTTCAACATTGAAGCGCTGTAACTCGTGATCAAAATACGCTTCAACCTGCTTTCGCACATTTTCGAGCATGTCGCATGGTTGTGGCGAAAGGTTGAATTGCCCGACAGCAGCTAGTTTGGGCAGGTAGTTCTCCGGTTCGGTATCTAAAAACTCAAGCTGATAAAGTTGTGTCTCACTCCCGATAGCCATCATTTTGCCCAATGGCGTATCGATCTCGGTGTAATAATGTGTTTCCAATGTTTTTATAATAAAAAAACGGAAGATCTGTATGCACATCACTCCCGTTTTCATTCAATGATTTTTAGTTTTATTGTTCACGATAATATTCCATAGCCTTGGGGATCTCCGCTTTCAGGTCGTTGATTCTCGTTTCATTGGAAGGGTGTGTAGATAAAAACTCCGGTGGGGCCTGTCCGCCTGAAGCCGCTTTCATGCGTTCCCAGAATTTAGGCGCTTCATTCGGGTCATATCCGGCCAGCGCCATGAAATAGAGGCCCAGCTTGTCCGCTTCCGATTCATGCAAACGGCTGAACGGCAGCATAACGCCCACACTCGAACCGATGGCATAAGCCTGTCCGAACAAGGCCTGCGTTTGCTCCGGCTGTTCGTCCAAAGCTACTGAAAGCGCCACGCCACCCATTTGCTGCACCAGTCCCTGGCTCATACGTTCACGGCCGTGGTTGGCAATGGCATGGGCAACTTCGTGCCCCATCACTACGGCTACGCCGGTTTCATCTTTACAAATCGGAAGAATACCGGTGTAAAACGCCACTTTTCCGCCCGGCATACACCAGGCATTGGCCACATCGGCGTCAATCAGGTTAAATTCCCATTCGTAGCCATTGAGTTCATCAGAATGCCCCTTTTCCCGCATAAATTCTTCAACCGCCAACTGAATACGATTTCCCACAGTTTTGATCATCTGAACCTTTTCTTTGTCATCAGATAATTTACTGCTGTCCATAACCTGTTCATACTGAGAAAAGCTCATCGGCAGTATCTCGCTGTTTGAGATCAAAGACAACTGGCTTCTTCCCGTCACTGGAACCGTGGCGCAGGAATAGATCATTAACATCGCGGCCATTAAAAAGCCGGATTTTAAAAGGATTCTCACTTTGTATTTTATCGTTTTCATAATTAGTTAATCTCCGGTTCTATTTGTTGCTAATGTGTTCCTTTTTTAGCATCCTTGCAAACACTTCGTACTATTTTTTTATTACCTGAGTATGCCTTTACGGCATTTTTTATAGGTTTGCAAACAAATAATAGTTTTATGAAAATTATAGCTATAGGCCGCAATTACGCCGAACATATTGCTGAGTTAGATAACGAAAGACCGGATGAGCCGGTTATTTTTACCAAGCCCGATACCGCAATCCTCAAAAACAACCAGCCTTTTTACTATCCTGACTTTACAAAGGACATCCACTTTGAAGTAGAAATACTTTTAAAGATTTCAAAAGAAGGCAAGTATGTCGAAAAGCAACACGCTAACAATTACTTTGACGAAATAGGTATCGGGATAGACTTCACAGCGCGCGACCTTCAGTCAAAAGCCAAAGAAAAAGGGCTTCCATGGGCGATTGCCAAAGGATTTAATGGCTCGGCCCCTATTTCAGGCTTTGTGCCTAAAGAACAGTTCCCTGACCTGTCAAACCTTAATTTTGGCCTGAAGCAAAACGGGGAATGGAAACAGCAGGGCAATACCAGTTTGATGTTGTATGATTTTGACTATATTATCAGCTACGTATCCCAGTTTTTTACCTTAAAAAAAGGCGATATACTTTTTACCGGAACACCAAAAGGCGTCGGGCCTATCAAAATTGGCGACACTTTGGAAGCTTTTATTGAAAATGAAAAGAAACTTGAAGTTGAGATTAAATAAACCATCCGTAACCTACATTTTCTTAGTTTTTGTTTTTCTGAGTTTGCTGGCATTTAATAGCGACTCCCCTTATTATTTCCCAATCAACCCCGGTCAGGCCAATTACCTGGCAGGCTCTATGGGTGAACTGAGAGGCAGTCATTTCCATGGCGGTATCGACGTTAAAACAGGCGGACGAACCGGTCTTGAAATATACTCTACAGCCGATGGCTATGTAAGCCGTATCAAAATACAATCGGGAGGATATGGCAATGCCCTCTACATTTACCATCCTAAATACGGTACTACTTCAGTATATGCCCACCTTGAAAGCTATCGCGATGATATCGCAGCATATATACGCAGCCATCAATACCAAAAAGAGACTTTTGAAATAGAGCTATTCCCTGGGAAAGATCAATTTCAGGTAAAAAGGGGCGAATTGGTGGCGTATAGTGGTAATAGCGGGTCATCTTCAGGGCCTCATCTGCACTTTGAGATCAGGGACTCCAGGCAACGCCCCATTAATCCGCTCGACTTCGGATTCTCTGAAATACGTGACAATATTGCTCCTGTGGTGCGCTATATTGGCATTCGCACGCTCGATCATAATTCAAGGGTCAACGATCAGTTCGGAACGTTTGAATTTGACCCCTACATGGCCGGTGGCAACTATCATATCAGCCGCCCGATAGAAGTCCATGGGAAAATCGGGGTAATGATCGATTGTTATGACCAGCTAAACGGCGTGCCCAACCGAAATGGCGTTCCGAAAATCAAAATGACCGTAGATGATACGATTGTCACCGATATTTTGATCAATGAAATCCCTTTCAGCAAAAACAGGAATTTACTCGTGTACCGGGACCATAAAATGCGGGTAAGAAAAAGAAGGAACTACCAAAAGATGTATGTGGAAGACGGGAATACCCTTAACATTTTCCAAAAATCCATTGACAAAGGCATACTTCATATCAACGACACCCTTGATCATAAAGTACGAATCGATCTGACCGACGCCTACGGAAATACCCGCCAGGTAAACTTCGTATTGCGCGGCGCTAAACCAACCAATCAGTTCTTTGGTAAAACGGATATCTTTGAGCCCAATCGCTATGAGGTTTATGAAAACACTTTGATGTTTATGGCGAAAAGAAATGAAGGAAACGGGTACTTTGCTGAAGTTTTTGCCAACCGGCTAAAGTACGATCTCAATACGGCCTACCAGGTTGACGGTTATGCCGTCTATCTCTGGGACCTTACCATAGGAATTCCGGACTCAATACAGGTATGCGGTGTGACTTTAAAGCCCGGAATTGAAATGATGGTCCCTTCAGAAACGGAATTCTCCTATTATCAGCCGCATATGGATATCCAGTTCTTTAAAACCACCCTTTTCGACACTTTATACCTCAAAACAGACTATATCGATGAGCTGGAGAGTGACCGGGAGTATTTTGAAATTGGTGATCAGGAAGTGCCTCTGAGAAAAAATATAAAAGTAAAGCTGAAACCAAAGAAAGACTACCCGGACAAAACACGCACACGAGTGTACAGCGCCTATAACCATCGAAGCTTCAGCTACACCGGCGGCGATTGGCAGGGCGACCAAATCACATTTTACACAAGAGACCTGGGCGCCTATACTTTGTTAACCGATAGTGTGGCGCCAACGATCAGAATGGTAGCGAACAACCGGAATAACATCATGGCCTATATAAAGGACGAATTGTCGGGAATAAAGGACTTTGAAGTAAGGATTGACGGCGAATGGGTGCTTATGAATTATGACTACAAGAGAAACCTGATCTGGTCGGAGAAACGAAACGAAGAAACTCCTTTTAAAGGAGAAATGGTAATTAAGGTAAGAGACCAGGTAAATAATACAAAAACCTACTCCACGACCATTTATTAGCAAAAAAGCCGGTCAAATGACCGGCCCTTTACGCTAAATTGTCATGAGAAATTGCTGAAATAGTCTTATTTATTTGATGCGTAAGCCGCATTTTTCAGGTCGAATCGATCCAGCTCCATTACTTTGGCCCAGGCTTTGGCAAAGTCTTTTACAAACTTCTCCCTGGCATCGTCGCTGGCATATACCTCAGCTAGCGCCCTGAGTTCGGAGTTGGAACCAAAAACCAGATCGGCACGTGTTGCGGTCCACTTCACTTCCCCGGTTTTTCTGTGCCGTCCTTCGAACACAAGCTTATCATCAAAAATGGGCTTCCATTCCGTACCCATATCGAGCAGGTTCACAAAGAAGTCGTTGCTTAATGTCCCGGGATTTTCTGTAAACACCCCGTGTTTGGAGTGGTCATAGTTGGCATCCATTACCCGCATGCCTCCCAGCAGAACGGTCATTTCAGGAGCCGTAAGGGTCAACAGTTGAGCCTTATCCACCAACAGTTCTTCCGTAGTAAGTGTATATTGTGTTTTTTGATAATTGCGGAAACCATCGGCCATAGGCTCTAACACTGCCATTGACTCGGCATCCGTCTGCTCCTGCAGGGCATCCATCCTACCGGGATTAAACGGCAGCTCAATGTCTACACCGGCATTTTTAGCGGCAGTTTCCACACCAACATTACCTCCTAAAACGATGAGATCGGCCATGGATACTTTTTTATTCCCTTTTGCCTTACTATTAAAATCCTGTTGGATCTCTTCGTAAACAGATAAAACCTTCTCCAACTCTTCCGGATTGTTCACGTCCCAGTTTCGTTGTGGTTCAAGTCGGATCCGTGCCCCGTTTGCCCCGCCCTTTCGGTCCGAATCGCGGTAAATGGAGGCAGATGCCCAGGCGGTTACAACCATTTCACGGGTACCCAGCCCTGATCCTGAAATAGCGCTTTTGAGTTTATCAATGTCCTTTTCATCCACAAGTTCATGATCAACCTCTGGTATGGGGTCTTGCCATATGAAATCCACGTTCGGGATTTCAGGTCCGAGGTAAGCCGTTTTTGGCCCCATATCACGGTGGGTCAGTTTAAACCATGCTTTGGCAAAAGCTTCATTGAACGCTTCCGGGTTTTCATAAAATCTCCTCGAAATTTTTTCGTATACAGGGTCATATCGCAGCGAAAGGTCGGTGGTGAGCATGGTGGGCTTCAGCATTTTTGTGGAGTCAAATGCATCGGGAACCATTACCTCGGGGTCTTTGGCCACCCACTGGTGTGCACCGGCCGGGCTTTTCGTTAACTCCCACTCATTTTCAAAAAGGCTGGCGAAAAAACCATGGCCCCATTCTGTTGGGGTGGCAGTCCAGATTACTTCCAGTCCCGAAGTGATCGCGTCTTTTCCTTTTCCGGAATTGTAGTCGCTTTTCCATCCGAAGCCTTGTTCTTCAATTTCAGCAGCTTCGGGGTTTGGCCCCACATGAGATGCGTCACCGGCGCCATGCGTTTTACCCAGGGTATGGCCCCCGGCAATTAGTGCAACGGTTTCTTCATCGTTCATACCCATTCTACCGAATGTTTCCCGAATATCTACTGCGGCTGCAACGGGATCCGGATCGCCATTGGGCCCTTCGGGGTTTACATAGATCAGGCCCATTTGCACTGCGGCGAGGGGTGTTTCCAGTTCCCGGTCACCCTTATACCGCTTGTCTTCCAGCCACTTGCTTTCCGAGCCCCAATACACATTGCTCGCAGGCTCCCATACATCCTCACGGCCGCCGGCAAAACCAATGGTTTCAAATCCCATAGATTCCAGAGCCACATTTCCCGTAAGGATCATCAGATCGGCCCAGGAGATCTTATTACCATATTTCTTTTTGACCGGCCAGAGCAGTCTTCTCGCTTTGTCCAGGTTGGCATTGTCGGGCCAGCTATTGATTGGCGCAAAGCGCTGCTGTCCTTCACGTGATCCGCCGCGACCGTCACCGGTACGATATGTTCCCGCGCTATGCCACGCCATTCTGATAAACAGCCCCCCATAGTGCCCCCAATCTGCCGGCCACCAATCCTGCGAATCGGTCAATACCTCCTCAATATCTTTTTTCAATGCCGCATAATCGAGGTCCGTAAAAGCCTCCCTGTAGTCAAAACCTTCGCCCATGGGGTCAGATAAGGAAGAGTGTTGGCGCAAAACACTCAGATCCAGCCGGTTGGGCCACCAGTCCTTTAGTGTTTTGGCATTTCGCCCAATCTTTTCATCATCCTTTACTGAATTAACCTCGTAATCGGATGCGTTTCCAGCTTCACTGTTGTCCGCACGCCCATGGAGCACCGGACATTTAGCTGCTCCCGACATGTCCTGCCCATACACGGTAACGGACAAAGTCAGCATTAGTAGTGTTAATAGATGTTTCATGTTGTAGGTATTTAAAGTATTAATGGGTTACGATGTTTTATCAAAAATAATCACTTAATTTGTTTTATGAAAACGATATTTTCAATAACAATATTGATAAAATAGATGAACATACAGCAGTTCCAATATGTGTTGGCGGTAGCTGATTTACGGCACTTCGAATTGTCGGCAGAGAAATGCTTCATCACTCAATCCACCTTGAGCACAATGATTTCCAAATTTGAAGACGAGATCGGCATTAAGATATTTGACCGTAAAAAAAAGCCGGTGGAAATTACTACTGAAGGTGAAGCGATTATCGAACAGTTGAAAGTGATCACCAGGGAAATTGATCAGTTAAAGGAGCTGACCAAAGAAATCAAAGGGGAAATTAAAGGAAGCCTGACTATTTCTGTCATCCCGACTATTGCCCCCTTCCTTTTACCGCTTTTTTTGCAAAACTTCGCCAGTCGATTTCCCAACCTCAATATTGAGGTAAAGGAACAAACGACCGGAGAGATCATCAGGCAAATCAAATCGCGGGAACTGGATATCGGCATATTATCCATCCCTCTACAGGACAGAGACCTCTTGGAAATCGAGCTTTATGATGAACCGTTTGTCTACTATGATGCCAGCGCGGAAAATGCACGGCAACTGGTGAGCGGCAAACTGGACATGAGCAATTTATGCCTGCTGGAGGAAGGGCACTGTATGCGCACACAGGTAATCAACCTTTGTGACCTCCACAAAAAACCGCTGAAGAATAAACTGAATTTTGATTATAAAGCGGGATCAATCGATAGCCTTTTGAGGTTTGTCAAGGTTAACGGGGCCGCCACCCTGTTGCCTTACTTGTCTACCCTGGGGCTCACAGAGGAAGAAAACAAGCATATCAGCGGTTTCGTGGAACCGGTACCCTACCGAAGCGTGGGATTGGTAGTGCACCGACATTTTGTGAAAAAGAAAATCCTGGAAAACCTCCAAAATGAAATAACGGATAAGATCAAACCATTGCTGCCCCAAAAAGAAGCGCTGGGCAAAAAATTATCGCCGGTGTAACGGTTACATTTTGGATAATATGTCGAATAAAATAACCAATTCCGCAAAAAGCAAAAAACCAATGATTTAAGACCGAACCCTGAGACATACGTATGTGAAGGGGGTAGACATATAGATGTCAGGGGGTGCCACATACGCATGCAAAAGGCATCGCATACGTATGCCTATGGGCATTATGTACTTACCTGCCATTTCGCCAGGATAAAAACTGAATTAATCACTATTTAAATAACAAATATCGATTAAATCAGGAATAATCCGCGATGCTATTCATTACCTGAACCCACCAATCCCAGTCATTGGCAAAATAGATCAAATTATGCTGTATGGTTTATGGTACTAAAGGTTTTAAAGTTAAATAAGCATTGTCTTCAGCATTCATTACAAATACTGCAATTGGGCACTTGGCAGAACTCTGTTGATATTGTAGGTTACGGTCAAAAGTTAAAAAACATCAAAACCTTCATTCAACATTAATTTAAGTAGTTCACCGTTCTTCTTGCTATTCCAACTCATGTCAGAAACAATGAAAATTATTTCGTGTTCAGGAAGGTCTATTTTGAGGGGCTTAGGTAGGTTTTCGTCAATTAAAACTTTCATATATCTTGTCCAACTGCCCGGAATCAACAATTTTATTTGCAATCTCTATCACGCCGATAGCTTGTTCCCTTGTAATACTTGGAAAATCTTCTAGAAATTCCTCAATGGTCATTCCTTTCTCCAAATACCAAAAAAAGTGTCAGTACTGGCACACGGGTTCCGGTAAAAACAGGCTGGCCGTTCAGGATTTCAGGGTCTAAAGTTATATGTTTTCCAATTATACTCATATAATAAAGATCGATAAAGGATACGACTGACATAGCTTGAGTCTAACGTTCTGTGTATGGTCGTATCCCGCAGGATATGCACTACAGCAGATTTCTATGATATTTGTTAGATACAGTTTACGAGTGGGTTACGAAATATTGAATGGAGAGTAACCGCTATGTCTACTATCTGCACAGGCTTTTTAATGCGTTTTTGCTTTTCGTTGGGGCAATTACGTTTTTATAGGTCGC
>DNTA01000122.1 GCA_003500135.1 Cytophagales bacterium
GTGGATATGGCCAGGAAGTCGGGCCAAAAACTGGTCTATAAGTTCCAGGATATAGATGATCAAACATCATTTTTCTCATTTAAAACAATCGTATTAAGAGCATAAATAGTAAACAGGAAAACTAAAGAATAAGGACATGGAAATTATCAGTCTGGAAGGAACAGAGGATACCCCAAAAATAATATTGGATAAAAGAAATGGCATTTTCGAAATCTCAGGCAGATCATTACCGGAAGATTCTGCTGAGTTTTATCTGCCTGTACTGGATTGGCTCGGGGAATATGCCAATCAGCCGCTTCCTGAAACCATATTTGTCTTCAAACTTGAATATTTCAATACAGCATCTTCAAAACTAATACTTGACATATTGTCGGCGCTTGAAGATATACCAGGCACTAAAATTCACTGGTACTTTTATGAAGATGATGAAGATATGGAAGAAGCGGGAGAAGAATTTTCAGAATTGATCGATCTGGATTTTGAATTCAAATCATATTAATTCAGTTTTTGGATCTGGAAATCACTTTTTTAGCTAGTAAGATCATAACAAATTCCAGGTAGCCATTGAACTATCTGGAATCATTATTTTTTAAAAAGACACAAAGCAAATGAGTGAGGAAATACTAAAAGCCCTTACCCAACTTTTTGCAATCATTACCAAGCAAGATGGTGGCGTTACTGAAAAAGAACGCAACCACGTCATATCTATATTCAAGGAAGACCTTGATCAGGATTCAATCGCGGAATACCTTAAATTATATGACGAATTCGTAGGGTATGGCAAAAAGGAAGAAGAGCTTCCGGCGAAGAAGAAAAAGCGAAGGCTTACTTCTGTAAAAGACTCGGTTAAAACCCTTGCCATTTGTAAGAAAATCAACAAAACACTTACCCAAAAACAAAAGGTAGTGGTTCTGATCAAGCTGTTCGAACTTCTTGGAGCTGACAGAAAGTTTACCGAACAGCGAATGGAGATCATCAATACAGTTTCTGAGGTATTCAATATCAGTTCTGATGAGCATAAGCTTATTGAAAATTATGTACTTCAGGAAGCAGGCAAAATAGAGTATGACCATGATGACCTGCTTGTAGCCCACCGTGAAATTGATGAATCGTTAAATAATATACACCAGGTACAGCTTGATATATCGGGGCAACTCCTCTTTTTAAATGTAAAAAGTGTTGATATGTACTTCGTGCGCTATTTGGGCACAGAAGAAATAACACTCAATGGGTTTGTGATCAAACCGGGAAGTAATGAGCAGTTTTCTCATGGAAGTACAATAAAGACACCCTCAGGCGATGCCTTATATTACAGTGACCTGATCCGTTATTTTCATGCTGATTTCCAGGAAAGTAAAATTTCATTTACTGCCAAAGATATAGGGCTGACTTTCCCCAATGGTCATGTCGGGCTTCGGGATATCAATATTTCAGAAGGTCCGGGAAAGCTCATAGGTATTATGGGCGCCAGTGGTGCAGGAAAAACCACATTATTAAACGTATTGGCTGGAATAACCTCACCTTCCAAAGGAGATATTAAAATAAATGGTATTGCCTTCGGTTCTAAAAATGAAGAGGACATCAAAGGTGTGATTGGCTATATCGCCCAGGATGACCTTTTGATAGAAGAACTGACCGTATATCAAAACCTGTATTACAATGCCAAGCTTTGTTTTGCCAAAATGCCTGAAGACCAGCTCCATAAAAGAGTAATGGATACCTTGTCCAGTCTGGGGCTGGAACAGCTCAAGGACCTCAAAGTAGGGAGTGTACTCGACAAAACGATATCTGGCGGGCAAAGAAAGAGATTAAATATAGCCCTGGAACTTATTCGAGAGCCGGCAGTGCTCTTCGTAGACGAACCTACCTCCGGTTTGTCCAGTAGGGATTCAGAAAATGTAATTGACCTCTTAAAAGAACTTTCCTTAAAAGGCAAGCTCATTTTTGTGGTCATCCACCAGCCGTCGTCAGATATTTATAAGATGTTTGACAAAATGTTCATAATGGATACCGGCGGTTATCCGGTTTATTATGGGCCACCTGTTGAAGGAGTAACCTATTTTAAACGGATGAGTAACCAGGTAGGTAGTGAAAGAGGTCAGTGCCCCACCTGTGGAAATGTGAATCCGGAGCAAATCTTCAACATTATGGAAGCCAAAGTGGTGGATGAATACGGAGAATTCACCAATAGACGAAAAGTGACGCCCCAGCAGTGGTATGGAATGTATGAGGAAAACTTCGAAACCAAACTGGTGAAAGAGCAAAAGGAGTTGCCCCCTAAAACGCTTAATATTCCTTCACGGCTTAAACAGGCAGTTATCTTTATTAAGCGGGATGTACTTTCTAAGTTGGCCAATAAGCAATACATGCTGATCAATTTGCTTGAAGCGCCAATTCTGGCATTTATCCTTGCTTTTATAATCCGGTATAAAAACTCGCCCGACGGAAGTGAATATTTATTCCGGTTCAATGATAATATACCTGTTTTTATAATGATGGCGATAATCGTAGCCTTGTTTATGGGGCTCACAGTAAGTGCAGAAGAAATAATCAAGGATCGTAAAATTTTAAAAAGGGAATCTTTTCTGAACCTCAGCTGGAATAGCTATCTGGTTTCGAAAGTCGTCATTCTTTTTGTGCTGTCGGCCATTCAAACATTAACATTTGTAGTAATTGGCAACGTCATTCTGGAGATCAGGGAAATGACATTTACCTATTGGTTCGTGCTATTTACTATTTCATGCTTTGCCAATGTATTGGGCCTGAATGTATCCTCCGCATTCAATTCGGCGGTTACGGCTTACATTCTTATTCCTTTTCTTATCATACCGCAAATGGTACTCAGTGGCTTGCTGTTCAGTTTTGATCAGTTAAATGAACTGATAAGCACAAAAGGTAAAGTTCCTGTAATAGCCGATGTAATGGCTTCAAGATGGGCATATGAGGGTATTGCAGTACATCAGTTTAAGACAAACTCCTACGAACGGCCATTTTATTCATTTGAAACTAAGGAAATGAATGCTGACTACAAATCTTCTTACTGGCTTAAAGAGTTGCGTTCAAGGGTAGATTATCTCAATGAAAAGGTTGGTTCAACTCAGGAGAAGGAGTTAAACAAGATGAAAGATCATCTTGAAGTGTTAAGAAATGAACTTCGAAAAGAAGAATTTAAAGAAGGTTTCAACATAGGTATTGATCAGGAACTGGTACTTGAAAACTACAACAAAGAAACAGGAGCTGAATTGCTGAGTTACTTTGAAAGACTAAACGACCATTATATTGATCAATTCAATTTGGCGGTACAAAAGAAAGACCTTTTGGCCTACAAAATGGAAGAAGCGTATGGCGACGATTTCGATCTGAACGATTACAAAAACAAATACCACAACGAAAGCCTGGCTGATTTACTAAGAAACCTGACCATAAAAGATCGTGTAATTGAGTACAAAGGAAAATTAATCCGGCAGATTGATCCTATTTTCTATAAACCGGAACCTGCTAATGCTCTTGATTACAGGTCGCATTTTTTCGCCCCTGAAAAGCATATTTTTGGTTTTTATATTGACACATACTGGTTTAATGCAGGTGTAATATGGTTAATGACCCTGCTACTTTACATAGCATTGTATTACGAAGCATTAAGAAAGCTTTTGGGCTCATTCGGAGGGCGAATTAAAAAAGTGAAATCATAAAATTGGTATTGCTTTTTTGTTAAAAGATTAAAATTAGGTATATAGTATAAAGGATGCAATAACATCTTAAACCGCATTTTTTATTAGTTTTGAACTGAGACACATAAAACACTGAAAACGAATGAAAAAATTGATTTTTTGCATTTCAATACTGGCGCTCTGGGCATGTAGTTCTGGGAAGAAAAGCAGCGAACAAGCGCTAATGGAAAGCGTGGATACCAAATCGTTGGCTCAGCCGGTGATTTCAGAAGAGGTAATAGCTGATATCATTCAGCAAATACCTTCTCCATTAGAAATTTCTTTTCTACTGAAAAACTCCGGGGCTACTTACGATTTTGATATTTTGAATAACCCGGAAAACATTTCAAAATACAATAGCAATTTTGAAAAAGCGCTCAACCTGGGAATATATGGTACTGATCTTGGTTATGCCAATATATATGAACAAAACCAGGATGCCTTGTTATACCTTAATTCGATTCGGGAACTCGCAGATGATCTGAGTATCGGACAATTTTTTGACTTTGGCGTAATAAGCAGACTGGCAACCAATAGTAGAAACCTGGATTCTTTACTTTTGATTACGACTCAGAATTTTAATAATATTAACAACTACCTTCAAGAAAACAAGCGTGCCAATTTAAGCGTGTTATTACTTACCGGTGGCTGGCTTGAGGCACTGCACATCGTTTGTAAGATAGCTGAAAAAGATCCTACGAACCAGGCCTTGATTGAAAAAATAGGGGAGCAAAAAATCATACTGGATAATATTAAAATTCTTTTGAGCTTCTACACTTCAGACCCATATATTTCAGACCTATATAATGGTATTCTGGAATTGGAGCAAGTGTTTGCAGAAATAGAAATTGTATATACTTATGCAGAACCTACTTTTGAAGAAGTAGATGGTATTTTAGTTATTAAAGACAACAGTACCACTACGATTAACATAACAATGGAAAATGTAAAAGCCATTACCAAAGAAGTAGAGGCCATCAGAAGTAAAATTATCTCTTAAAAGAAATTAGCTCATGAAAAAAAATATGAAATATATCGGACTAATATTCTTCGCCATGTTGCTTTTCAGTGGCGATAATTTGAAAGCCCAATGCAATCCTGATGCTCTGGCACAAGAATGCGTACCAAAATTGGCTGATGGATTTACTTTCCTGAAAAGCTTTAAAATAAACGGACAGGGCGGAGCAAGACAAAAAGTTGAATACTCATATGTATTCAGTAAAGACACCCAATACTTCATCAATATCTGTGCTAATGGCGAAGGTACTGATGGCATTGTGGTTACCATGTATGATTCAAAGCGACAAATTGTATCTACAAATTACCAGAATGGCAAATTTTATCCCGGTATCGTGTATCCTTGTAATGCTACCGGTATTTATTATATAACCTTTACGTTTAATGGATCAAGCAGCTACTGCGGAGGCAGTGTGCTTGGATTTAAACGATAACCACAACAAAAGATATTTCAAAAGGGCAGGCTTGATGAGCCTGCTTTTTTTATGTCAAAATGTTGAATACATGCACCAGAACACCATCAATCTCAACTTGGATGTCCCGTATTATCAACTCGGGGAATGTGATGAATCCACGAAAGTCATTTGGTTTGTACTACACGGATACGGCCAGTTGGGTAAATATTTTATTCAAAAATTTAAATACCTGGAACAGGCCGGACATCTAATTGTAGCGCCTCAGGGTATGTCAAAGTTTTATTTAGATGGTCACTCGGGCAGAGTTGGTGCAAACTGGATGACGAGTGACGATCGCCAACGGGATATCGAAAACAATGATATTTATTTAAGCGCGCTTTATGAAAGCTTTAGATCTATTGCAAATTATAAGGTAAAATTTGGCATGCTGGGCTTTTCTCAAGGAGCTTCCACACTTACCAGATGGATTAGTCGCAATGCTATAATGCATGATTTACTAGTGCTTTGGGGCGGGTTTTTTGCAAAAGAAATAGTTGATAGTAAAAATCTCGATACATTTCAGGCTAAAATCTCACATATCTATCTAAGTAATACAGACCATTTTATACCTGAAACAAAAATAAACGAAATGCGCAATTTTATGCATTCCGTGAACTTTCCTATTCAATGGCATTCATATGAAGGGGGGCATAAAATACCGGGTCGCTTGGTGCCGGAATTAGCAGCCCTTATTGACGGTGAACCATCGTAGAGGCTGCCTGATCAAGAGGAAGTACAATGGTATCGCTAATATTGACATGCTTCGGACGTGTAATCACAAAATGAATAATTTCTGCAATATCTTCAGCTTTTAAAGGTGTCATGCCCTGATAAACCGCTTCTGATTTCGAATGATCCCCTTTGAACCTCACATCAGAGAACTCGGTGTTTACCAGACCCGGACAGATCTGTGATACTTTCACTCCGTACTTAAAAAGGTCCATTCTCATGCCATGGTTAATCGCATCCACCGCGTGTTTAGAGCCACAATATACATTGCCTTTCATGTAAGGTTCTTTCCCTGCAATTGAGCCAATGTTGATGATATGGCCTGATTTTCTTTCGACCATTTGAGGCGATACGGCACGAGACATATACAACAGGCCTTTCACGTTTATGTCAATCATGGCTTCCCAGTCATCTGTACTGCCCTCATGGATTTCGTCCAAACCATGAGCGTTTCCGGCATTGTTTATCAAAACATCAATCTTACTGAAAGGTATCGGCAATGATGCCACAAATTTCGATACGGCTTCTTTATCCCGAATATCAAATGATCCTATATGAACATTCGCAAAAGTCTCCAGCGCTTTTTGCATGGATACTAACCTGTCTTTTCTACGTCCGCATATGATTAAATTAAACTTATGTTGAGCCAGCAATTCTGCTGTAGCTTTACCTATTCCAGCAGTAGCGCCTGTAATCAAAACTGTTTTGTTCATATTAATCAGAAAATTGGAAATATAGGCTTATAACATTCGTGCTCAATGTATTAATTCCCTCGTGATAGCCATCCTCATCTCTTTTCAACATGTTGAGCAATCCTTTGGAAAACCTAATTTCAGGAGAAAATTTAAATAATGGATAGTATAGATCAACGCCAAAACCTACTTCTACGGCAAGATTAAAGTTTTGTGTCAAAAGCTTATTATCTGAGTTCTCCTTTCTCTTTTTACCCGTGGCTTCTACCCAGGGCGTTAAACCGCCCACCATATACATCCTAAAGTTTTTGTGTCGCTGGGATTTATACTTTAGAAGCAAGGGGAACTCCACATAGGTCGCCTCTATTTTTTGAAGATCGTTTTTTGGGGTAGTGAAAAAATAATCCACATGAAATTCGTAAAACGATACTTTGGGCAAAAATCGCAGATTGAGTTGGTCTGCTAACCTGATGTCAGATATAAAACCCAGGGAAAACCCGCCTGTAGCGCTTGGATTTATGCTGTGTAGCGAGTCGAGTCCGGGGTATTGATCTGAATATTTCAATCCTAAAATAGCAGAATGGATTCCAATTGAAAACCCGTAATGGAGCCATTTGTCATCAGAGAAAGGCAGGTTGTACTTTGCGAACTGACGCTGTGCTTCAGCCGAGTGAACACTAAAAGCTAATAGCAGCCCAAATAGGGCGACTATTTTTTGATACCTGTGTAGATTGAACAAATTCCGAAAGTTAAGGGAATGCATTTTGTATCGGAAAAACCGCTCTTTTGTAAAATATTCAAAAAATCCTGACCATCCGGAAATACTTGCACCGATTCTGGAAGATAGGTGTAAGCCGAATTGTCTTTGGAAATTAACCGCCCTATAATAGGTAATATTGCCTTAAAATAAAAGTTATATAATTGTTTAAAAGGAAAGGTTTTAGGTTTGGAAAATTCCAAAACAACTATTTTTCCTCCATTTTTTAAGATACGGTGCATACCTTTTAATCCTTCTTCCAAATTTTCAAAATTCCGGACGCCAAAAGCAGCAATAGTAGCATCGAAAGATCTTTCACGATAGGGGAGGTTTTCAGAATCGCCCAGTTCCATGGAAATAATATGGCTATATCCCATTTTATCCATTTTCTGGCGACCTACCTCCAACATTCCTTCGGATATGTCAACACCCACTATTTTTTCAGGCTTTAGTTTTAAAGCTTCAATGGCAAAATCTCCGGTACCCGTGGCAACATCCAGTAACGAGCGCGGTTCGATTTCACTGAGCTGTTTTATGGCCTTTTTTCGCCAGGAAATATCAATCCCAAGGCTTAGTAGGTGGTTCAGCAAGTCATAACGCTTACTGATTTTATTAAACATATTCGCTACCTGTTCCTTTTTCCCCTCTTGCTGATCTTTATATGGAACGACCCCTGCTTTTTTCATTCTTAAATGTTTGTGTTATGTATTGGCGTAACCCAATGCCAAGGTGATTTGTTGCAAAGGTAAGCTATTGCAATAAAGTTGTACGGGATATTGATAAAAATTAAACTACTCCGTTTTGAGCTTAAGTAATTTAAATTCAACCCGTCGGTTCAACTCACGACCGTCTTTTTCATCGTCATTGGAAGCTATTGGTCTTTCTTCACCGTATCCTTCGGCAAAAAGCCTTCCTTCACTTATTCCGTTCTGGATCAACCAGTTTACAACGGCTTGTGCCCTTTTAAGGGATAGCTGTTTGTTGACGGAGGGATCTCCAATATTATCGGTATGACCTGATAGTTCGGCAAAGTATGTTGGATTTTCTTCCAACATACGCTTCACTTGTTGTAGCTCTTCTTTTGATTCGGGTTTCAGATAAGCGCTGCCAAAATTGAAATAAACATTTCGTAGAATCACCTTGGAACCTGACCTTACAGGATTGATCGTCACAGTTTGTCGAATCGTGTTGGGTGTTTCTGCTGCAGCCGGAACAAGGATATTCTGGTTATTGAACATGTATCCCCTTTTTTCAACTGACAATTTATAATTAGCAGCGGCTTCCGGCATCATACTCATTTCAAATACGCCATTATCTCTTTTTTCTACTGGAACAAAACTGTTATTAGGGGCTCTTAAGGAAATGTTGGCATTTACAAGGTCACCGCTTTCACCGTCAATCACTCTGACGAGCAAGCGAACCGGCTTTAATATTGGTCTTACTGGCCCGGGCTCCGGCTCTGGTCCCGGATCTTCAACTACTGCTACATTATTGATTTCAGCAGATTCAGGTTTTTCATTGCTTACTTCCAGGTCTTTTCCCTCCAGGTTAATTTCTGCCAGATGTATATGGTATATATCAGTAAAGCCGAGGCCTCCCTCACGTGCAGATGCATAATATCCTCGCTGCCCGTCTGGCGTACTTACGAAATAGACATCATTATCTGGTGTATTCATAGGATAACCCAGATTAACAGGCTCAGACCAGGTTTCGCTCAGGCTGTCATATACAGATTTATATATATCGTAACCACCCATACCATTATGGCCCTTACTACTGAAATACAGGGTTTTTCCATCGTAATCAATAAAAGGGCCATCTTCATCAAATGGTGTGTTAATGCTTTCGCCTACGCTTCTTGCTACACCCCATTCCCCTTTACTATTCCTTTGAGAATAAAATATGTCCAGTTGACCCACGCTATTTGGACGGTCGCTGGAGAAGAATAAGGTGTTTCCATCGGGAGATAGCGATACCGAATTTTCAGAAAATGAGCTGTTAATGTTATTGTTCAAAGGGGCGGGTGTTTGCCAGGCTCCGTTCCCATCTAATTCAGAAACATAAATATCACCACCATTATCACTTTTGTAAATAAATAGCTGGGTACCGTCAGCAGAAAGGGCCAGGTTAGAATCGTGAAATGGACTATTAACAGTTTCGCCAATATTTTGTGCATAGCTCCATTCGCCATTTGATTTTGTGGAAATGAAGATATCCTCGAAATAGAGCAAGTCGTCAAAAACATCAGGATTCAGGTTGCCATCCTGACGCCGGGTAGTGAATACCATCATGTCTTCATTCGCATTCAATACAGGGGCAAAGTCATCCCACTCCGAATTCACATATCCCCCCACATTTTCAATCACATAATTTTGGGGGTTGTTTACGAACCGGATTCCATTTTCACACTCCGAAATTTTACGAACAACCGCATCAGCATCTGCAATGTCGCCTCCACCTTTATTCGGATATCGCTCAAGTTTTTCGAGGTACATATCGTAATACTCTATTGCCTTTTCAAACTCAAGCCCATATTGAAAGCCATTACCAATCATATACAAAATGTCAAACCGGTATTCCGGATCTATTTCATAAACCCTGAGCAAGTATTTCGTTGAAAGTGATTTGTTATTGGTTTCAAGAAAAGTGAGGCCCGCCATGAAGTTTGCTTCTACGTTTTCCGGGTCCAGTTCTGCAGCAGCTGCATACTGTTCGTTGGCTACAATAATAACCTTCAACTTGAAATAAGCCTCGTTCGCTATGGCAACGAGGTCTCTTGCCTGTTGCTTCTGGTCTTCGCTTACTTGTGCATGGACCCAGCTGCCGAGTAAAAAATATGCAGCTAATATGAAATATCTTCGGTACATCAAAAAATTAGTAAATGGTGTTAAAAAACCTTAATTCGACCACGATTTCAAAATCTCAATATATTATTGAATTTCAGTATTTTCAAACAATTAAGCAAATATTAGTGTGTTACTTTAAGTAAATAGCTATAACCAATTGAAAAACAGCATATTATGTTTCGCATAAATAAAATTTCAAATGATCTCACTCTAAATCGTTATAAAATCATTTGCTAAAATAGCCCATTTTTGGCAAATAACTTACTGTCGTATTACCGTTTTATCGATATAGTACGTTTTTTCATATGCCTGGAACTCTTCGAATTCAGGCACTAGCACATCCATGTATATGGTTGGTTGATTTTCAGGTGTTATTTCAAAAAGGTATTTGCGGCCTGATTTAAGTACCACATCAAACTTACCGTCTTCAGCATTGGTATTTACTATATGTACAATAAAATTGCTGAAGCTATCCCTAATTCGAATCGCGGCTTTCATAGGTACCTTATCACTGCTTTCAATTAAAGAAGCATTAAGGTACACATCGGCTAAGTGATCATCCTGACGACTCAGTAAATATATATCGGTTTTACCTTGTGAGTCCTCGCGTTCAGACGAAAAATAGGCTCGTTCACCATCTGTCGACCACACGAAATAGATGTCATCTTCAGGGGTGTTGATTGGAGAACCCATATTTCTTGGAAGTATCCACGACTCTAAAGCCTCGTCGTATTCCGTAATAAAAATGTCATATCCGCCCATACTGTTGTGACCTTTCGAGCTAAAATAAAGTTTGTTACCATCGGGGTGCAAAAATGGCCCATCTTCATCAGAGGGGGTATTAATTCTTCCACCCATATTAAATGGCTCTGCCCACTGCCCGTTTGGCAATTTTTTCACCATATACAAATCCATTCCGCCATACCCCCCTGGTTTGTTGCTGCTGAAAATCATTGTGTTTTCATCATCAGATATAGTAGCGCTGGGTTCCCAGTAAGCAGAATTAATTTTGCCCTCAATCATCTCAGGTTCGCTCCATCCTTCGGGAGTTCTTTTACTTGTCATCAGGTTACTTACCAATCGTGCCCCTAACTGTGCCGTTCCACCTTTAAAAACCACTAGGTTGCTTCCATCGGGCGATAGGGCCACAGCGGCATCGTGATATCCTTTTGAGTTGATATTTTCCCCAATGGGCTCCGATTTGGCCCACTCATTGTTAAATCGAATGGAATAATAAATATCCTCAAAACTTTCCCCGGAAAAAGGATCCGGCAATTCATTGGGGTGTGTCCTGCGGGAAGTAAAGATCAGAAGGTTTTCATTTCGTGAAATGAGAGGGGCATAATCGGATTGCGGCGAATTAACTTTTGGCCCAAGATTTTCTATTACTATATTCGGGATTTCAGATTGTGTCAGCCAAATTCCATTCTCACACCTTTCTATCAGAACGTTAATATATTCCAGATAGCTTTCATCTTTCTTTTCCTGTTTCATCACAAAGTCCTGTTCCAATTCAAGTTGCTGGATAGCTTCAAAGAACATTCCATTAATATGATAGGCCCTTGCCAGGTGATAACGGGATTTCTCAGGCGCTTTTTCACTTTCGGATAAACTTTTCAACAATCCCAATGCCCGTTCGTGATTTTTCAACTCCAGATTACAGATGCCAAGCTTGAGTTTCACCACTGGATTATCAGGAGAAATTGAGTCCACATCCTGGTATGCCTGTAAGGCTTGTTGGAAATCTCCTATGCGAAAAAACTCGTCCGCATAAAAACGTATTTTTCTTGCAAGTCGTTCTGATTCTTTTTTGACATCCGTATCTTGCGCAAATACGGGATGCATAATTGAGATGAATAAAATGACCCACAAAAAGGGGAGCCAGATTCTCCTATCCATTCTGAAAAAATTTGGGGTTTATCGAACAAACTTGATCTCAAAATAACAATATTCAATCGCATTATGGCAAAAGAATCCATAAAAAAGGCAGTTTTCCTGAAAAGTAGCAGCAAAATAACACAGTGTCCGGCTGAAAATAAACCGGAAGTCGCCTTTATTGGCCGTTCTAATGTAGGAAAGTCATCATTGATCAATATGCTGTGTGAAAGAAAAAGTTTGGCCAAAACTTCTTCCAGACCGGGAAAAACACAACTGATTAATCATTTTGAGATAAATGAGCATTGGTATCTGGTCGATTTGCCCGGATATGGATGGGCCAAAGTGAGCAAGGAAAAAAAGGCGGCATGGGGTGAAATGATAGAAGCTTACTTACTCGAACGAAATAACCTGGTTTCATTGTTCATATTGATCGACTCAAGACTGGAACCTCAGGCTATCGATGTCGATTTTATCAACTGGGCGGGTCAGCAGGGAATTCCTCTAGCCTTAGTTTTTACAAAAACGGACAAGCAATCAAAGAATAAGTCCGATTCCAAGGTGGCCAAAATGCGAAAAACATTAAAAACCACCTGGGAAGAACTGCCTCCAATTTTTACCACCTCAGCTGTAACGGGTAGTGGAAAGGAAGCATTAATGGATTATCTAATAGAGATTACCAGCTTATAGAGATAAAAAATGTGATAAACTTTATTCTATTACACGGCTTATCTTAATTTTGCATCAGACGATAAGAATGAGATATGGAATATAAAGACATAGCGGCTGTTGCAGGCAAAGGAGGACTTTACAAAGTGGTGAAGCCTTCGAGAACCGGACTAATACTGGAAAGCCTTGATGATAAAAAGGCTAAAATTGTTACGGGTCCCCATCAAAGGGTTTCTCTTATGGAAGAGATTTCCATTTACACGAATGATTTTGACGTGACCATTCCTGTAGCCGATGTTTTTGCCAATATTTATGAAAAGTTCGAAGGCGATCCCGGGGTAGACAGTAAAAGCGATAAAGAAGAACTCTTCGCTTTTTTTAAAGAAGTGGCCCCTGGCTTTGACGAGGACCGGGTTTATCCGTCGGACATCAAAAAAATCGTGGCATGGTATAAAATTTTATTGGATAAAGCCCCTGAACTCTTAAAAACAAGACCTGAGCAGGAAAAAAAGGAAGATCCTGAAAAGAATACAAAAAAATAGCAATTATCAGGAAGGCATTTTTTGTCGGGCCATTGGTTTAACCTATGTGATCAATGGCTTTTTTTGTGATTGCTTTTTTGACCGATATATCAACATAAAACTAACCTCATAAGAATGGCGAAACCTAAAATACTGGTAACCGGTGGGTTGGGCTTTATTGGCTCACACACCGTAGTACAATTAGTAGAACAGGGCTATGATCCCATTATCATAGATAACTTATCCAATTCCAAAGAATGGATCAGAGCCCATATTGAAAAAATTGTTGATCAACCGGTAAGCTTTTACAAAGCGGACTGCAACGACAGAAAATCCTTAAGGCACATATTTGAAAAAGAAGAAAATATTGAAGGTGTTATCCATTTTGCTGCTTTTAAAGCAGTAGGAGAATCTGTAGAGAAGCCTTTAATGTATTTTGATAACAACCTTGGTTCTACTGTAAAACTCATGGAAACCATGAAGGAGTATGAGGTGAAGCAATTTATTTTCTCTTCCTCATGTTCCATTTATGGCAATCCGGAAAAACTACCGGTTACCGAAGACACACCGATGCAGCGCGCTGAATCACCTTATGCTTACACCAAACAGGTATGTGAACGCATGATTGAAGATGCACACCAGTCCAGGGTTCCATTCAGAACCGTAATTTTGCGATATTTTAACCCGGTGGGGGCTCATCCATCATCATTAATTGGCGAATTGCCACTAAATAAGCCCAATAACCTTGTGCCCGTGATCACCGGAGCGGCCATTGGTAAATATGGCCCTATGGCGGTTCATGGCGATGATTATGACACGCCGGATGGATCTTGTATAAGAGACTATATACACGTGTTAGACCTGGCAGATGCTCATGTAAAGGCAATTGACTTTTTAAACAAACAAAATAATGTCAACCAGGTAGAGATCTTCAATGTGGGAACCGGACAGGGTAACTCTGTTTTGGAGATGTTAAACTTTTTTGAAGAAGAAAGTGGTACTAAAGTACCTTATAGCATTGGCCCAAGACGTCCGGGGGATGTTGTACAGGTATATGCAGATTGTACCAAGGTAAATACTATAATGGGCTGGGAAGCCAAACTGACAGCAAGAGACGCATTAAGGGATGCCTGGAATTGGGAGTTGTACTTAAAAAATAACAATCCGGAATAACTTCCGTAGTTTCAGAAGCAATTTATTACATCAATGGTTTCCTTGTGAAATTTCAAATTTGTTAATTTGAGACGCTTTAAAAAACGGTAAAATAAATTTATGGAATCAGGTAATCCAGATATCAGAAAAGAGCGCCAGGTAAAGATCAATCAGGTTATTTCGGAAGTAGGAAAAATCGTAGTTGGTCAGGAATACATGGTAAACCGATTGTTGATCGGACTTTTTACACAGGGACACGTATTACTGGAAGGTGTGCCCGGACTGGCAAAGACCCTTACGGTCAACACGCTTGCCGATGTGCTACACCTCGACTTTCACCGTTTACAATTCACGCCAGACCTATTACCAGCCGATTTGATTGGTACCATGATTTACAATCAGCAAACTTCAATGTTTGAAGTGAAAAAAGGCCCGATATTTGCCAATATTATTCTTGCGGATGAAGTCAACCGATCTCCTGCCAAAGTTCAGTCCGCATTGCTCGAGTCCATGCAGGAAAAGCAGGTGACCATTGGGGAGACCACTTACAAACTTGACAGGCCTTTTTTAGTTCTTGCCACACAAAACCCTGTTGACCAGGAAGGCACCTATCCGTTACCTGAAGCACAGGTAGACCGCTTTATGATGAAAGTGTTTGTTGATTATCCGAGTAAAGGTGAAGAGCTGGAAGTGATGCGCAGAATGTCCAATATGTCTTTTAGCAAAGAAGTGGATACCGTTTTAACCAAAGAAGATATTTTCGCCATTCGTAATGAAATTAATCAGGTTAAAATATCTGAGTCACTCGAGCACTACATAATTGAATTGGTTTTTGCTACCAGAAATGCCAAAGAATACAAATTGGATGATCAGGCGCATTACATATTATTCGGAGCTTCTCCGCGTGCTACGATTAACTTTAACTTAGCTGCCAAAGCAATAGCATATATGGACGAACGCGATTATGTACTTCCGGAAGACATTAAGGAGGTAGCTCAGGACATCATGAACCATAGAATCATATTAAACTATGAAGCAGAGGCCGATGGGGTATCTACCAAAGATATAATCGATACTATTTTACATAAAATACCGATTACAAAATAAGGATAAGCGGGCTTGTGAGGCCCGCTTTAATATCTATTCATTTATTTATGCTCCTATGAGTCCTCGAATGAGGAATGCACCGGCAAATGGTACAATTGCATAAAGTTCCGGGAATACAGCCATTATCAGTGTTTGTCCAAAAACATCATTACCTGAACCAATAGCATCAATACCATTGGCACAAACGCGTCCCTGGAACATTCCCGATAATAAACCTGCAATACCAAGGGCAATACCAGCCCCTAAAATCCCGGTTCCCTGAAGCATACTAATTTCAGAGGTTAATAAATCCTGCATAATAAAGTAGGCGCCAAAACCATAAAGACCCTGTGTCCCGGGCAATGCTGCAAGTACAATGTATGACCCGAAGGCGTCTTTATTTTTCTTTAGTGCACCTACCGTGGCCATACCACCCGTAGCAGTACCAATTGCACTTCCTATTCCGGGAAGGCCTATCAACAGACCTACGCCAATAAATGCCAGAATTAGTGCCGTGTTCGTTGCTTCCATATTAAATGTATTTAGTTATGCGTTGTAATCGTTGAAATTTCTCTTTTTGGTTTAAATGGGCGGTATGGTATACCACCACCTTCAAATTCAGCATTATTATAAAACTCGACAAATGTAAGCCTAAGTGGGTGTACAAATGCTCCAAGGCTGGCCAAAGCCATGTTAAATGCGTGGCCGACGATCAGGAATAACACACCTACAATTATCATTACCGTGCCGGCATCAGCCATAATTTGATTGCCAATCTGGTTCACCACCAGACCTAAAATAGACGACGCCACACCGAGCGCGAAAAGACGAATATACGACAGGGTATCTCCCATAAAGCCGGTGACAATAAAGTATAGAGGTAGTACTCCTCCGGCAATTCGCTGATGAACAGGCCGGTCAGGGTAATGAAACAATAATACCATTAATACACCTACACCCAGGCCAATAAAGCCGGCGGTTGTATACTTCGTAAAGGGATCTAATTCCTGCATGGCCCCAAGGAACAACACCAATAAACTGATGATTATGATAAATTTGCCCATATTGCTCAAGCCATATACAAAGCCCAGGAACTTTATTTTTTTGAAGATCGATACCATAACAGCGATCAATATCTGGAAGACACCTATCATAAGCGCCACATTAAACGAATTAAAAATGTCTCCCTGCGCGTCCGTTACTATAATGAATTGGGAAAGCCATTTAAAAAATGGGATGTTTTGGTATTCGGGAATTGACATACCAAATATAACGCCTGATTTTATGATACCCGTTATAAGTGTCATAATACCTAGCACTGCCCCTAAAAACGCGAGGTTTTTAGCATTTTTAAAGAAAGTAAATAGCCCAATCAATGATACAGTTAATAAAACTACTCCATAACCGGCATCACCCAGACAATAAGCAAAAAAGATAGGGTAGAAAACAGCAATTAAAGGAGTGAGGTCATACTCGTAATAGTTGGGTAATTGAAAGATCCTTGTAATCTGCTCGAAAATGGCTGAGTACTTTTTGTTTTTCAATTTGATGGGTACTTTTTCGTGAGCCTCAGCATCTTTAATGGTATAACTTATTTTATTGCGATCGAGAAATTCAGAGGTCTTTTCAATATCTTCCAATGGAACCCAACCAGTTATGGAAATAATATTCCCCTCGGCTAGTTTATCAAAACTGGAATTGACTTTTGCCAGCTCAATCATCTCTTCCGACTTTTCCAACTGATCTGAAATCACTTCAACGTATTGTATTTTCTGCTTAAGTTCTTTCTCCAGTCTATCCAGTTCGGAGCTTATGCCATCCAGTTCACTATCAATTTGCTCCAGTGATTTCTTTGGAAGTGATAGAGGTTCCCATGAAAGATAGTTTTCATTCTTAGGGCTGATAATAATAAAATGTACGGTATTCCTTTTTTCCCCAATCACTTCAAGCGCTACATCCTGATCTATTTTCAGGGCATTCAGTTCCTTTTTACTACCCTGATAGAAAAATGTGTAAAGCCCTTTTTCCTGTAGCTTCCCGATATTTTGCCAGTTGAATTGCCCCCATGGCTCTAATTGAGAACGTTCTTTTTGAAGTGTTTCACGCTGTTGTTTCAGGTGATCCAACTGTCCGGTTAAGGTATTTATTTCATGCTTCAGCTTTTCAACATCAGCTATGCTGCCGGCCTCCATTACGTTGGCATCTTCCTTTAATTTGTCTAAAAGCTGGTGGATCCTGCGCCATTCAGCCTTCTGGCTTTCCAGTTTTTCTATTTCCTCACTTTCACCAATCACCTTTGTATTTAGGTGAACCACGCCCAGATGTCGCAAATCTTCCAATAAACCTTTTTGCTCCAGGTGGTGTGCAAGAATCAATATTTTTCTCATTCTGCGGATCATAGAGCTACCTCCTTTACACTGGTTCGGTTTTTAATGATCTTTTGCGCGGCCTTCGAAAGATTTTCCTGGTCTTCCAGGTATCGCTTTATTTTCCGAATGCCCTCCCGGTACGCTGGTATTTGCACCTTTTCGTACAGGTTTACTTTCTGTGTGGTCTTTTTTCTCGCAGTGGTAAGAATATCAAATTGATGCTTCACAAGTTGAAGTTGTACTTCAATTTCCAATAAAGATTTCATCATATCCTTACCGGATGGAATCCATGCCGGTTGTTCGAATAAAGTTATATCAGATTCCTCAAATGTAATTTTATCGATATCCGGCACCTTCACCCCTGCTATATTTCTTATGACCGTTTTTACTTCTGCTATTCGGATCAAATTGCCGAATTCCTGCCACAAACTTCCAAAAGCTGCCATTTTCTTAATCTGCTTTTCCCTTTTGTCTTTTACTTCTGCCAGCAGTTGTTTAATATTGCGCACCTCAAGCCTAAGAGCAGTCTCCTTGCTTTTGAGGGTAGGAAGCGCCTTTTCCCTGATGTTCAGTTGCCTTTGAAGCTGCTGAATAAACGTTTTATTGTATTGAATTTTCAGGGCCATAAAATCAATCCGATTTTTTCACTTCTTTCCAATACTTGGACACGATTTCATCTTTTATTCCGATTTCGTGCCTTTGAAAATATTTTGCAAATAACATCCAGGCAGTATCGAGCATCTCATCAATTTTAATATTGACATCGATTGCCAGTAGTTTTTCTGAGTATTCCAGTGCATAATCAAGGCATCTTTCGTCGTATTCGGTAAGGTCGAATCCATTTTCTCGTTTGGTACGTGCATTCATGGCATCGGCAAAAAGACGGATACCTGCGTTCATTACCTGAGGATGGTCTTCCCTCGTTTTTTTACCCTGAACATTTTGCTTTAACCTGGATAAACTACGGAACGGGTCGACAATCACTTTACCGATATCTGTATCGCGTCGTAGGAACAATTGCCCCTCTGTGATGTAACCCGTATTATCCGGGATAGCGTGGGTAATATCCCCTTCATTCAGGGTAGTTACCGCAATAATCGTTATTGAACCACCTTCAGGGAATTGAGCCGCTTTTTCGTAAATCTTAGCAAGGTCGCTATACAACGATCCCGGCATTGAATCTTTAGAAGGGATTTGATCCATTTTATTCGACACAATAGCCAGAGCATCGGCATAGAGCGTCATATCGGTAAGCAGCACCAATACTTTTTCATTGTGTTCGCTGGCAAAATATTCGGCTGCAGTACAAGCCATATCGGGAATAAGCAAACGCTCAATGGATGGATTATTAAAGGTGTTGACAAATGAAATAATTTTGTCAAGCGCTCCTGCATTGGTAAACCTATCCTTAAAAAACAGGTAGTCATCGTTGGAAATCCCCATTCCACCTAGTATAATCTTGTCGGCATCTGCTCTCAGTGCTACTTCGGCAAGTACACTATTATATGGCTGATCAGGGTCGGCAAAGAACGGGATTTTTTGCCCGGTCACAATAGTGTTGTTCAGGTCGATACCGGCAATCCCTGTCGAGATCAGCTCAGTAGGTTGTTTACGACGTACTGGGTTCAGCGAAGGACCGCCAATTGCTCTTTCATCACCTTCAATATCCGGACCGTCATCTATCGGCTCTCCATACGCATTAAAGAAACGGCCTGCCAATTCAGGGCCGACTTTAAGTGTAGGGGGTTTGCCTAGAAAAACTACTTCTGCATTGGTAGCCACCCCTTCAGTTCCCTGAAAGATTTGTAAAGTAACTTCATCACCTACTACTTTCACCACCTGGGCTTCACGGCCATCCACCAGTGCCATTTCTTCATACCCGATTCCTGAAGCCTTGAGTGAACAAGTGGCTTTCGTTATGTTACTTAGTTTTGTGTATATTTTTTGAAACGCTTTTGTTGCCATATTATGCCTCGGTTACAGTCATCATTTCATCAAGTTCCTGTTCGTATTTTTTAAAGTCGTCACTTTCAAATTCCGCATAGTTCATTTGCTTCATCAGGTTGATCACCTTTTTGAAAAAGTCATTTACCTGCTCGAAGTGGTCAAATTCAAATGGTGTATCACAGATATTGATCACTTTGAGCATCATATACCTTTGACGATCGATGGGGCAGTTCTGGTCAATTTTGTCGAAGGCATCCTGCTGCAATATTATAAAGTCGATCACCTCTCTTTTCCAGAATTGTACGTGGTATTCTACCGGCACCGCATCATCACCGAGGATGTTGATCTGATCGTTGGCTTCCTCGCCTTGTCGTACAAAGTCCTTGGCGCGGTTAACAATTTCCACCCAGTTTTCATGTATGTTTTCTTTCGACCAGCTTTCAAACTCCGGGTACTCCAGGTATTTGGAATATGAATCCAAAGGTTCAATAGCCGGATATCTTTTGGCGTCTGCTCTTTTTTGGGCCAAGGCGTAGAAGCACCGGGCAACCTTTCTGGTTGATTCTGTTACAGGCTCTTTGAGGTTACCACCTGCCGGAGATACCGTACCAATAAAAGTAACCGATCCTTCATGTCCATTTAGCAATTCGACATATCCGGCACGGGAATAAAAGTTGGCGATAATAGCAGAAAGGTCCATGGGGTAGGCATCGGGCCCGGGTAATTCTTCCAGGCGGTTAGACATTTCCCTGAGCGCTTGTGCCCACCGTGAAGTTGAGTCGGCCAGAAGAAGCACTTTGAGACCCATATTTCTGTAATATTCAGCTATGGTCATCCCTACGTATACGGAGGCTTCCCTGGCTGCAACCGGCATGTTTGAAGTATTACAAACAATAGTAGTTCGTTCCTGGAGTTTGCGGCCCGTTCTCGGATCTTCTAATTCCGGAAACTCAGTGAAAATCTCAACTACCTCATTGGCACGTTCACCGCATGCCGTCATGATGATCAAATCGGCATCTGCATTTTTGGCTAGTGCGTGCTGCAGCACCGTTTTTCCAGCACCAAAAGGACCGGGGATAAAACCGGTGCCACCTTCGGTCATTGGATTGAAAGTATCGATAGCGCGCACCCCGGTTTGCAACAACCTGTCAGGGCGTGGTTTTCTTTTGTAAACATCAAGAGCGAGTTTAATGGGCCATTTCTGCGTCATGGTCAATGGTATTTCTTCGCCATTTTTATCCTTGACTTTAGCTATTACTTCTTCTACTGTGTAATCACCTGCCTCTGCTATCCAGGTAATTTCATAGGCGCTCCTCATTTTAAATGGCACCATAATTTTGTGTTCGATCCAGTTTTCTGTCACATTGCCCAGCCAGTCAGAACCTGTCACATGATCGCCCACTGAAACGAGTGGCTTGAAATCAAATTTTTTACCATCATCGAGCGGATTGGCATATTCGCCACGCTTTAAAAAAGTACCTGATAGCGCATCGAGGTCATTTTGCAAACCATCATAGTTTTTAGACAATAACCCCGGGCCGAGTGTTACTTCCAACATTTCGCTGGTAAACTCAACCTCATTTCCTACTTGTAATCCTCTGGTTGACTCGTATACCTGAGCATATGTAGTATCACCATTCACCCTGATCACTTCTGACATCAACTTTTCTTCGCCATGCACTACATAGCAAATCTCATTTTGAACAACCGGTCCGTCTACACGAATGGTAAGCAGGTTGGATACAATAGAGGTGACAATTCCTTTCGTCATATATGCGTTGGTTTATTGCTTATTATTCATTTAATGTTTTAATACTCCATTTGTTCATCGCATCTGACAACAGATGCTCAATCTGACCTTTTTCTGCTTCCTGTTGGTCAAGTAATAGCCACCGCCATGAAATTTTCAATTGCAGATAGTATGCAAATACATTACTGTTTTCGAAGAAATCAAGAGAGGTTAATTCTTCTAATCGGTTCCATTTCAGCCGGTCAACGTACTTTTCAAGGTCGTATAAAGAAGATTTATCAATATATTGCTGCAACTGTTCGATAAAAGGATATTGTTCTCCCAGCCCGAAATCGGGTGTCTGACTTCGGGTAAGGCTGGAATTAATATCGCTCTCGCCGATCAGTTGGTTTTTTATCGGAAGATCATAGGTTCTTGCATTAATGGCGGCAATAATATTTTTTAAATCCTGCAGGAACCTGAAATATGATTTGATGAAATCATTATCGCTATTACTGATTTCATGATAAAACAAAGAAAATAGTTGACGTTCCAGGTCTGATATTGGTTTTTCCTCAAGCCAATAATCGTTTTCCGTCAGCCAGTCACTCAGAAACGGAGGCAGAAGGGTTATCAGATCATTTGTTTTTTTAAATTCAACCGGGAGATCCGGCACTTCGATAACTAAAGGATAAACCTGTGGTTCCTTCCGTTTTTCATGAAGTATCTGAACGAGTTTTTTAACTCGCTCCGGTACGGTGAGCAATTCCAGTATATGCCTGTCACTTTCTGCAAGGTTACGCAGAATGAAGTTGTGCCACTTCTTGAAATCAAGATTTCGAGGTGGTTTATCAGGGTTAAGATTGGGCAATGATGCGATGAGGTAGTAGTATTTCATCACTTATTGTTAAAAAGCAGCTCTTCAGTTTTTTTATTGACAAAAGGTTTTAAAAATTCCACAAAATCGCCCTCCGAAAAAGATAAGGCATATCCTTCTTTTGTGAGTTCTATTCGAAAGCCCGATTTTAACCTTCCGTCGAATGTAAGGCTGGTTTTGGGAAGTTTTTGTGAAAGGCTGCTTTTAAATGCGCTATCGGTGCCTTCCGGCAATACCACTTTGATGTCGTTGTTTTCCGACATCTTTTGACTCACTTCCAAAATTAATTTTTTAACAAATTCCGGATCGTCAAATGCTTTTTTTACAGGAGCTTCCAGCACCTGCGCGCTAATGGCTTTTTTAATTTCTTGTTTTAAACTGCTCAAGGCCTGTTGCCCTGCCAATTTTATGTCGGCAAGAGCATTCTGATGTACAGCATCAGCCTCTTTTTCAGCCTTTTCTTTTATGGCTTTAGCGTCCTGTTTGGCTTTTTGAACAATTTCTTCTGCCTTCTTTTCGGCGTCTTCGGTTATTTCTACCGCTTTATTTTCTGCTTTCTCAACACCTTCCTGGTATATTTTTTCTGCCAGGGCATCAAGGTTTTGTATCATGTGCGATTGAATTTTGGATTATATTTTTTTCATGGCTTTGAAAAAGTCGTACACTTCTTCTTTCACATGTTGTTTCACTAAAAGTAATAAAATATTATGATCATAGGAAATAACTTTTTCAGCAACACTACCTAAAATAAAATGAGCTACTGCTGTTTGCTCTTTACTACCGATAACGATCATGTCGATATCTTCTTTTTCGGCATAATTAAAAATAGTTTTAGCTACATTATTATGTTCACATATCGTAAAAGCCGGTTCAGCCCTCATGCATCCTAAATCATGATGGGTTTTAAAATATTCCCATCTTTTTTGGGCATGCCCTATCATAATTTCAGCCATTTCTTCCCTGCTCTTGCCTACTTTCGAGTGTCCGAAAGGAACCTCGACCACGTGTTGGCAGATAAAAGTTGTATTGGGCAGAAATTTAGACATAGAACAAGCACGACGAAAGACATGTTCCGTATTTTCGCTAAAATCTACAGGAATCAGTACTTTTTTTATACTCCCTTTGTAGGATTGTGGCACAAAAAGTATTGAGCATTTACTTTTTTGAGCCATTTTCTCCATCACTATGCCCTTTCCGTGTTCATGCTGTTTTTTGCCAGCAATCATTAAATCAACGTGTTTGATGTCGGCCCAATGCAGCAATTTTTTGAGTGGATCTCCTTCATGCACCTCGAAGTGTACATTGATATTATTAATGGCAGCACTATCCCTTACCTCTTTCTTCATCCGCTCGGTGAGCAGTTCATCAATAGGTTTGTCCGTGCTGCCATTATTGTCGGCACCAAATTTTTCCAAATCTTTTTGCACATGCAAAAAATAGATGTCTTCGATTCGGGGATTGAATTTCATGAACTGACACATGAACCGCAACAATACTTCGTCCATTGCAGTTAGGTCGAGTCCAACCATTAATCTTTTGTAAAGTGCCATACTGCTATTATTTATCAGCTTTTCAAATTCATTGACAAAATAGGTACCCTTGCATGCAGGGCCATTCTTTTTGTCAGACTTTTATGGAAAATTCTCCTTAAGAAATTTCTTGAGCGATGTATTACCGCAACCAGCGATATTCCCTGGTTTAACAGGTAATAGGTCAATCCTGATTTAAGCAGGTTTCTATTGATTGCATGAATTTGAACCGGATAACCTTCAAATTGCTTCTTCAGGTCCTGCAATTTTCTTTTCTCCGAAATCGTCAATTCCTTACGATGGCTTTTTAAACCAATGATATGGATTTCAGTATTCAGAGCCTCGGCAACCAATTTTACATTGTCCAACAAGGTAAGGTTTTCAATGGGCTCAAAATCGTAGGTAAATGCAATCTTATCCGGCAATTCCACTTCTTCCATATCATTTGGCACAATTAATACCGGCACATCGGCATTCATACTCACTCTGGAGGCAAGGGTGTAGTCGCGCCCGTGCTCTTTCTTCAGGCCGCTTGTACCCATGATGATTAAGTTTACCGATGGTTTACGGCTGTATTTCATTATTTGATCATACACCGTGCCTCTTACATTTTCGAACCTGACGTTCAATTCGTTAAGTTCGGGATGTTGGTTGTAAAGTTCCCTGAATTGGTTTATAAATTTTCTTTCGAGTTGCCGAAGTTTAAGCCTTTCGTACCTTCCCAAACGCTTGCTATCGGGAATTTTTTCAAACGACCTGTGCAAAAGAGGCCTGTGATAAACATGAAGGAAGGTGATTTTTGCTTTGTATGGTTTCGCTATGCGCAGGGCCAATTGAATTGCATTTTCACTATTATGACTGAATTCAATTGGAATAAGGATGTTTTGAATCTTTTTCATAGTGTTCAGTATTGTTAAGTTAAAGTTGTACTATGGTGACCTGTTGTGCTCAATAATTTTAAAAACACATTGCTCCATGATTCTGGATTTTAAATTATATCTCGGTTCAGGTGAAATGTGAATTGTATGTCTAATCCACACAAAAAAACGTTAAAACGTTACCAAAAGCTTTAAGATAAAACCATCTGAAATAGATGTATTTATCTACATATAATAACGGAAAAAACACCCCTTTTGTTACCTGTAATTAACAAATGTAAGAACTCCAAAAAAACCATTTGAAAGGCCTGAAGGCCATTTTGTTGAATAAATTCAGAGGTTAACCTGCCAGAAAACTGATCAGGACGCCCGCAGCTACTGCCGAGCCGATTACACCTGATATATTGCTGGCCATAGCGTATTGCAACAGATGATTTTGCGGATCGTGTTTTAAGGCTATTTCATTGGCTACTCTGGAGGCCATGGGTACTGCGCTTAACCCTGTTGCTCCAATAAGTGGATTAATTTTCTTTTTGTTAAAAAAATTATAGCCCTTCACAGCAAAAATCCCACCTCCGATTGAGATCCCGAATGCCAAAAAACCACCGACGATAATTCCAATAATCTCCCATTGTAAAAATTCTGAAGCGGTCATAGTGGCCCCGACACTTAATCCAAGAAAAATTGTAGCAGTATTCATAATCGGCCCTGAAGCTGCTTTGGATAATCTTTCTGTGCTGGTTCCAATTTCTTTTATCAGATTTCCAAATAAAAGCATTCCTGCCAGTGGTAAGGCAGAGGGAACTATTAGCCCAATCACTAATGAAAGCACAATCGGGAAAATGATTTTTACTGTTTTAATGTTTTTAATTTCAATTTTACCTGGAAACAGCTTGTCTTGCAATTTCATGTTGATCTGAAGCTCACTGGTGTTACAGGTCATTTTGACAACCAGAGGTATAATGACCGGAACTAATGCCATATAACTATAGGCAGCTATTGCTACAGGCCCCAGCAAATGATCGGCCAGGATTATTGTAGTATATATTGCCGTAGGGCCGTCAGCGCCTCCGATGATACCTAATGAGGCCGCTTCTTCGATGGAAAAGCCAACCAGTAGGGCGCATATCAGTACGGTAAAAATTCCAATTTGTGCTGCTGCACCAAAAAAGGCGAGTCTTAAATTGCGAAGCATGGGCCCGAAATCGGTTAAAGCGCCAACTCCCATAAATATGACAGGTGGAAGAAAACCGGTTTTGATGAGAGAATAATAGACGAAATTTATAATTCCGTATTCTTTGGCAATTTCAAGCATGGTTAGGTGTGTAATTCCCGGAGCTTGTTCAGTTGAAACTACTCCCATGGGTTCTCCGCTCACCAATACTCCTGGAAAATTCGCTATCAATAAACCAAAGGCGATAGGTACCAAAAGTAGGGGTTCATACTTTTTATGAATACCCAGAAAAAGTAAAACCGTTCCGATGAGCCACATCAATATCATGCCCGGTGTAATGCCACCTAAAGCAGTCATATTGAATAATTTTTCAAAGATTTCCATAGTAACTGACTTTACCTCTACTTATTTCAATCGAATAAGAACATCGTCCTCTTCTACTGCTGCTCCATCGCTAAGGCAAACTTCAGTAACCACTCCCGACTGATTGGATGAAATGGCATTATACACTTTCATTGACTCGATGTAGCCGATAACCTGACCTTCCGTTACATTATCACCTACTTTGACCGGGGCCTCATCATTGTTTTTGGTCAGGAAAAAGCTGCCTTCAAGAGGAGCTTGAATTTCTTTTCCCCCTGCTTTAGTATTGCCAACTGGTTGCTTTATTTCCTTTTCACTTGTAGATGATGGCTTCAAATTTGAATCTTCATAGCTCACATTCACAAGAAATTTTTCGCCATTCACGTCTATTTGGAGTGTTTTTGGTGAAAAATGGGTTATTGCAGAGGTTGCTGTTTCAACCGATTCCGATTTGGAATTTTTTGCTTTTTTCTCAGCAAGTTCTTTTTCAAAATCTGATTTCGCCTTTCCCGATCTCATGTTTCTGTATTGAACCGGATGCATGGCCAGTTCAAATAGCTCTTCATCGTCTTCGCCGTAGTCCCATCCCTTTTCATCCATTTCTTTTTTGAACATATCGAGTTCATCGGGATATAAATCCTGAGGATTTCCGGTATAAAATTCCCTGCCCTCCATTTTTGCTTTTTCAATGAGTTCAGGATCAAGTGGGCCCGGAAGCTGTCCTTGTTTGCCAAGCAACATATCCCATGTGTTATCATCGATTATACTCCAGCGCTCTTTACCTTTAGCCATTTGCATCACATTGATCAATGCTGTGTTTTTGACATACTGGCTGTATGGGGTTACCAACGGAGGATAACCCATTTTGGGCCAGATATATTCGACCTCTTCAAATAATTTGAGCAATAGTTCATCCAGATTGGTTTCCTGCTTATCGTTTTTCCTTAACCATTTATTCAGGCTGTTCAGGTTATTTTCGAGATCGGACATAAGGCTGCCCATCATACCACCGGGCAGGCCCGAACCGATAAGAAGCGAGTTCAAATAACGGTTTCTGGGGTTTATAAAGTATCCCAGAAAATCATCAATAAATCCCTGGGTTAGTCTCCGCGCCTCCATATAGGCTTTCATATTTACTTTAGGAACAGTAAACCCGGCATCTTCCAACATCGCCTGCACTGTTAACAAATCGGCATGACCTGTTCCCCATGACAGGGGCTCCATGCCTACATCAATAATTTCGGCGCCTGCACGAGCCACCTCTAAAATAGAGGCGGTAGTAAACCCGGGGGCGGTTTGTCCATGATATTGAATTAAAATATCGGGGTAGGCCGCTTTGATGCCTTCCACAATTTTCCCTAAAGAAACCGGCCTTCCGATCCCTGCCATATCCTTTAGGCAAATTTCTTCTGAACCTGCATCAATCAATTCAGACGCCATTTTAACGTAATAATCAACAGTGTGGATTTTTGAATGAGTAAGGCTCAATGTACCCTGGGCGATCATACCCCCTTGTTTGGCAAAATTGATGGAATCGATGATATTTCGCACGTCGTTCAGGCCATCGAACGAGCGCGCAATATCCACGCCTTGTCTTTTCTTTACTTTAAACATTAATTTTCTGACATCAGCAGGAACAGGATTCATACGGATGCCATTCAGGCCGCGCTCAAGCATATGGGTTTTTATGCCGGCATCATTGAAAGGCTTACACCAGGCCCTTACTGCTTTGTTCGGATTTTCCCCAAACAACAGTTGTATTTGCTCAAATCCACCTCCGTTTGTCTCCACTCTCGAGAAACAATCCATATCAATAATCACAGGGGCAATTTGCTCTAGTTGATCTTTACCTGGCATATACTTACCGGCCGATTGCCACATGTCGCGGTATACAAGTGAAAACTGAATTTCTCGTCCCATACCTATTATGATTTGTTTTGTTTATTCATTTTTGAAATGTGCTCTACCTTACCTTTCCCACCTGTAATTGTTTCTACCGCTGCTACAATGGCAGCAATTTCGTTGGGTTTAACTTCCTGATGGGGTTCAAAAGTAGAAAGCTGTGGAAGTTGTGGGTAAAAACGGTTAACAATCCGGATCAATAGACTACCCAGTAAAACAATGAGTGACAGAATAGCAAAAACCGTAATGATGCCAACAATGAGCAGCATTATGGCCGTATTGATTTGATCAGGCATAAGTTTTAGCTTTAGGTTGATATGAATTTAGCAAGAAAAAGGGTAAACCGGTCAATGAATGATTGTGAAAAACGTCATACCGGGACTATTTTCATTTCCTGAAACGGAAAAAATCTTCCGAAATAGTTTTTTAAGCCTTATTTCTTAACATGAAACCTATTCCGTGGTAATTTTCAATTTGAATACCGGGATCATTTTTCAGGTATTTTCTTAAACGTGATATAAACACATCCAGGCTACGACCCATAAAATAATCATCCTGACCCCATACTGAAGTTAATATTTCTGACCTTTTGACCACGGTGTTTTGTTTTTTTACCAAAAGGCCGAGAAGGGCAGCTTCTTTTTCCGTCAACTTCTTCGTGCTTTTATCCTGGTAGGTTAGTAGAAGTGCATGAGGTTCAAACTGATATTTCCCTATTTTCAACACCTGTTCCGTTGGCGAAGTGGGATAGCTGCGACGCAATAATGCCCGAAGCCTGAGCAGGAGTTCTTCCATTGAAAATGGCTTGGTCAGATAGTCGTCGGCACCGGAACGCAAGCCCTTAATTCTATCTTCCTGCAGTGTTCTGGCCGTAAGAAAGACAATTGGCAACTCGTAATTTTGAGTTCTTATTTCTTCACAAAATGAAAATCCATCGCCATCTGGAAGCATTACATCGAGTATACCCAGGTCAATGGGCCGGGCATGAATTATTTCCCTGGCATTTTCCACATTTTTCGCCCAGAATACCTCATATTTATTTTCCAAAAGGTGTTCCTGAATAATCAAACCAAGGTTATGATCGTCTTCCAGTAATAGCACTTTATTCATGATATGGCAATTTTATTGAAAAAGTGGTGCCGCCATAAGGATTATTGCTCAATTCTATACTTCCGCCATGTAAAGTCACTATTCTTCTGACATAATGAAGCCCAAGCCCAAGCCCTTCTTTTAAAAGTTTTCGGTGCTGCTCAATTCTGTAATACTTTTCAAAAATTTTTTTTCGCTCCTTTTTAGGGATACCCAGACCATTGTCAGTGCAACTTATTTCCATCCACTTTTTTTGTTCCCGTAAGGAAAATATGACCCGGGGTTGTTTTTGATTATGTTTTAAGGCATTGATAAGAAGATTGCCAATGACCCCTGACAAATGCAATGGATCTGCTTTAATTGGCTTAATTGTTGTTTCTGAAACTATGTCAACATTTGCCGAACAAGTTTCAATTTCCTGTTTATTTTGCCGGACTACCGCACGAATAATTTCGATAGGCTGAATATATTCCGTTTGAAGCTTAAAATGGGATTGATCTATACTATTGAGGTCCAATGCCCGTGTGGTTAGCTGTTTAAGTCTGTCGCTTTCTTCTTTAATTATACCGGCATAATTAGTGAGTTTACTGGTGTTTTCTTCGATTCCGGGTTTTAGCAAAACATCAGCCGATAAGCCTATGGTTGTGAGCGGCGTTTTGAATTCGTGTGATATGGTATTGATAAAGTCTTTTTGTATTTCCGTAAACCGTTTCTGGCGAAAGAGGACAATAAGCACAAATGCAAAAAACAGAAATAGCAGCAGCATTATGATTGAACTATATAACCAAAGCTGCATATTGCTAAATACATATCCACTCATATTTGGGAAATGGACACCAAAGTAATAGTCTGAATCGCCGTATGAAGGCCATTTACCAATTTTTTTGGTCGCCTGGGGCCGGTCATCCAGATTGAGATAGTCGCCATATATCAATTGTTCGCTCTCGCAATTGTAAACAGCATATTCCAAATCTGTTTTAATATTGCGCTTTTTAAATTCATTGACCAGCAAAGTTTCCAGAAGTGGCACGTTGATCTCATCGTTGAACTGTACTACAAAATAATTTTGTGAAATAGGTTGAACCGGATTTTCGTCCGGGATTGGATGGTCGTTGTAGGCCCACATTTTCCATGCTACCTGTTGCAGGGCAGTATTGATGCCCGATTCTACCTGTTTTTGTCGAATATTAAACGCCATATTAAACCAATAGGCCTGAATAATCGTTATTCCGATGGTGATTAATACCGCGAAAAGAATGATGATTTGTATGTGGAGTTTTTTCACGCTTTAAAGAAAAATAAAAAATTGCATCATTTTTGTACATTAACAAGTCGTTAACAAACTTTTGATGGTTATTAACAAAATCTTGGATTAAGTTTGTACAACTTTGAAATTGAAACTAAATAGTACAAATATGAAAAAGACCATTTATTCGACCTTTCTGTTATTGTTCGTTGCTTTTTATGGAATGGCACAGACGGCTAATGTAAAAGTGGAGTCTGGTGCTCCCGGTGCCGCACCTAATTTTGAATGGGTGGAAACCACGCATAATTTTGGCGACATACCTCAGGGAACCCCGGTGACATATGAATTTGAATTTGTCAATTCCGGACAGGTTCCGCTAATTATTTCTAATGTAAGAGGCTCTTGTGGTTGTACAGTTGCTGATTACTCGAAAGAACCAGTTGCACCGGGCGAGAAGGGCATGGTTAAAGCAACTTATAATGCTAAAGCATTAGGTGCGTTTAACAAAAGTATACGCGTAACAGCTAATGTAGAAGGCGGCTCGGAAGTGCTCTATATCAAAGGAAAAGTTTTGAATCAATAGATCAGAATCAATAGATATTTACTGCAAAAGCCTGCAATAATTATTGCGGGCTTTTTTTATATAGATTGTCAATAGGGTTGGCATAAAAAAGTTCAATGCTTAATAGCATGTTTATTTAATGAACAAACCGTGCAATCTGCATTAGAAATCGAAGCCACCAAATATTTTTACTAGTTCATGTAGCTTTATATCGGGTAAAAATATGCCTGAGGTAAGGGCTGTGAATAATGCTTGGATCTTCTAAATCAATAGTTATTTATAAAACCCACCTGTTTTTTGCCCAACATTTAACCCTACAAGTCTTTTAACTGGCTTTTTTGGTCTAAAGCTCACAATTACCGGTGCAAATCCTTTTATTTTCAAATTATGAAAACTGTACCAGCCCGGTTATTAGCAATACTTAGTTTCCTGATTTTACCTGTCATTTCTTATGGCCAGGCAGAAGAATCTACTGAAGCTAAAATCAGAAACTTGCCAACTCAATTTTCAAATCATTGGAATTCCAACCCCGAAGTAGCCTACCTTAATATTGACTCCCTTAAAGAGATTGCTAACCGTACGAGTGATCTGGAGCTGAAAGCTACAATCAATAGTTATGAGGGGATATTTTTTTTGCTATTGGATATTACGAAAAGGCGCTTCAAAAATATTATGAGGCAATCGAAAGATTTGAAATGCTTGGCCGCCAACGAAATATTGGTCAAATCTATCTCAATATCAGTGCGGTTTATATTCAACGATCAGCTTTTCAGAATAGTCAGCGATATCTGGAAATAGCACTTTCCCTCTTTCAAAAGCAAGGCGATGAGCAAAACCTGCTTTCTGCTTACAATAATTTAGGTAAAATATATGAAAATCAGGATAAGTGGAAGCAGGCTTTAAAATATTACAAAAAAGCCCTGGCAATGGCGCTACAATTAAACGATACGATCCATTCTCCGATCATAAAGGCCAATCTTGGTCATGTTTTAATCAATTCAAATGATTATACAGAAGCATAAGAGTTTTTGGAGGAAGGTATATCAAAGCTGGAGAAGTACAAAGACTATCACTCATTGGGTACGGCCTGCATGTATCTTGCCGAGTTGAAACTTGCAATTGGAAATACTGAAAAAGCAGAAAAACAGCCTAAGAAATCCGTTGGGTATCCAGAACGGGCAAAAGATGTTAATCAACGTGTTGATTCTTACAAAAAACGCTCTGAACTATACGAGGCCAGCGGTAATTTACCCGGGGCCATACAATATCTAAAAAGATATAAAAACCTTGAAGATTCAATGGCCCTTGTCAATAACGACCGAAAGCTCAATGATGCCGAATTTCAATTCCAATTATCACAAGAGCGACTACAAAAAGAAAAACTAGTACTCGAAAGGGAAAAGGAGGCATATATTTATAAAATAAACCGGGCAATGGGCATAATTATGTCCCTGGGCCTTTTAGTTGCTTTGGTATCTTTGCTGTATCTGTTGCTTACCCGTAAAAAACCAAGGGGAGCAAATGATATCCTGGAACACATAGAGGCCCAAAGAACACTTGAATTTAAAGAAATAAACATAGAACCCGAGACCTTTTCCTACCGCTCGTCGCATGACATACGGGGGCCATTGACCACTATGAAAGGATTGGTCAATCTGGCCGAAATAACACAGAGAACAGGGCTTCCTGAAATTTTCAGCAGGCTTGATGTTATGCTATCGGCGCTTGACAGAAGGGTTAGAAAGTTGAAAGTAGTCAATGAAATCATCTCATCCGGTCCGCTATAGCTGCAAGTGGACTTATTTCAAAAGGCAAACGAAAAGATACTAAATCAAAAAAAAAGCCAGCCTGAATGGTAAAAGTATGGAATTCTGGCAGCAAATTGATAAAAATATCAATATCCACACTTCCCCATTTTTGATCGAGATCATGTTTGGTCAATTAATCTCTAATTCGGTCAATTTTTCGAAAGAAGAAGGTGCCTTTGTAGATATCACGGTCAGAAACGTAGGAACATGAGGTGACTATCACAGTCCGTGATAATGGGATTGGCATTGATCAGGAGTATATGAACCATATCAGCGAAATGTACTATAAAGCAAATGAGCGTTCAACAGGTGACGGTTTGGGGCTGTATTTAGTACGGAAACCGGTGGAGAAACTAAATGGCGCCCTTGAATTAAAAAAGATACTTAAGGTAGGTACAGAAGTAAAAATCACAATACCCAATTGAAGATAAGACTTGATTTTTTATTAACTACTCCTATCGCCTGGGTTCAAGTTTTCCCTGCAAAAGTAAATTGTACTCATCGCAAGTAAGCAATCCATGATCATTGCAATACGGGCAGGTTTCGTATGTGCGACCAAATGCACCTTGTTTTATAATTACGGTTTTTCCGCGGCATACAGGGCAAACTATTTTATCGCCTTCAAAACAATCAATTTGTTCGACAAAGGTGAATTCGGTCACCACTTCATTTTCAGTTATTAATTCCTGACCTGATTCAGTTTGCCGGGTATCTCGATAGGCGTCTTCTGCCAGGGCCAGGTATTCCTTGCTTTCCTCAAAATATTGGCCTCTTGTGCCTTTTAGTTCAATGTACTTATTAAGCCAATTGATACTCTGTTTGTATTTCTTTAAGAAGTATGAGTTTTTGCCAAAATAATAGCATATTTCCGCGGGCAATACATTTACGTTGTTCAGTACTTGTTTGAATGAAGCCTCAGCAAGCTCGTAGTCCCCGTTTTCCATCTGAGACCTTCCTTTATCCAGGTAATTCATGAACTCATTGTCAGGATCGATCATTTGTGCTTTGGCGATGATGGCGCCTGATGCTAAAAAAGCTATTACAAGTACTATTTTCAAGTGTAATTTTTTATTGTTCATTTTCATTTATCTGGTATCGCATACGTTGTGCGATACTTCTACCCAAAGTTATTTCATCTGCATATTCCAGTTCACTGCCAACCGGTACACCTCTGGCAATTGAAGTGACCTGAACATTAAAGGGTTTCAGCTTCTTGGCGATATAGAAGGCCGTTGTTTCACCTTCCATATTGGCACTCAATGCCAATATAACTTCTTTTATCTCACTTCCTGGCGCTTTTACACGTTCAATCAAGCTGTCAATGTGTAATTCCGAAGGCCCGATACCCTCGATAGGCGAGATCACACCACCCAACACATGGAAGTATCCGTTGTATTGTGCCGTATTTTGAATGGCAATCACATCCGGAGTATCTTCAACCACGCACAATAAGGAGGCATCTTTTCTCACCGATTCACAGGTACATTCCTCAGAATCGGAAATAATATGACAAATTTTACAATATTTTGTTTGATCACGAAGGTTGATCAGTGCACCAGAAAGGTTGTGCGTACTTTCCGAAGGTTCTTTCAGCAAAAATAGCGCTAAACGAAGGGCTGTTTTTTCCCCAATTCCGGGAAGCTTTGAAATTTCATTTACAGCATCTTCAATTAATTTGGAAGGATACACCATCGCTACACAATCCCTTTCTTCAATTTTTTTGAACAAAATAAAGAAAAACAAGTCAAAACATCGCTTATTTAGTCGAATATTCTTATAAATTCCTGAATTTCCCATTATTTTTTAATTACTTCGCATAACATCAAAAAATCAACAATTTTTTAAGGGGCGGATATTTTCATGAAAAAGAATCTTTTAATTGCAGTAGCGTCATTTTTTGCACTATTATTTCTTGTTTTCCTTTGGTTTAGAAACGACGGCATTTCCCGGAATAATGAAAATAATGCAGATCATATAGTAGAGGACACAGTAGTTTTGCAGGAGCCGGAATTATTATTCGGGTACAATCTTGACACCGTAAATGCCATAACCGATATCATTCAAAGGAATGAAAGTCTTGGAGTAATATTGGCTAGACATGGCGTACAACCAGACGTGGTTCACGAAATAAGTAAACTGCCCAGGGATATTTTTAATGTAACCAAGCTTTTGGTCAACAAACCCTATACCATTATCCGACCGAAAGATACCACCCGATGTGCCACTAGTTTTATTTATCACCCTAATCCAATTGATTATGTTATGCTGGACTGGGCCGATAGTTTGGAAGTGATCAAAGGTAAAAACCAGGTAGATACGATCCAGGAAACATTAACGGGCGCCATAGAAACTTCGCTATATGATGCCATTACCGAAGCAGGTGGTTCTCCGGTCCTGGTCAATGAATTGGCAGATATTTATGCCTGGGAAATTGACTTTTTTGGTCTTCAGAAAGGCGACGCCTTTAAAGTGGTATATGAAAGATTTGAGGTGAAGGGCGCCGATGCCGGAATGGGGAAAATTATTTCCAGCTATTTCGAACACATGAATGCACCGTTTTATGCCTTTCGGTATGACCAGGGTGAAGGAGATGAATATTTTGATGAAGAGGGGAAAAGCTTAAGAAAAACATTTTTAAAAGCGCCCTTACGTTTTTCGCGAATAAGTTCGGGTTTTTCATATAGCAGGTTGCACCCCATTCTCAAAATCAGAAGGCCTCACCTGGGTGTGGACTATGCGGCGCCTACAGGTACGCCGGTTGTTTCAGTTGGCGATGGAGTAGTGATCAGGGCCTCATATTCAAAAGGTGGTGGTCATGTAGTTAAGGTCAAGCACAACGGAAACTATACCACAGCTTATCTGCACCTTTCGAGATATGGAAAAGGGATAAAAAGTGGTGCTGTAGTGAAACAGGGCCAGATAATCGGGTATGTTGGTAGTACAGGGCTTTCTACAGGCGCACATCTTGATTTCCGGTTTTATAAAAATGGAAAAGCTGTGGATCCTTTAAAAATTGACCCTCCTTCGGCTAACCCGATTAAAGAAGAAATCCTTCCGGAGTACAAATTGTATATCAAAGATTTGAAAAAACAAATAGACCGCATACCGCTTAACAACCAGATAATCGCCTAACAATCAAACTATTTTATGTCAGGTTGGTTTTGTAGGTATGGAAAAGATAAAATTCCCTATACTATTCACAACCTACTTTATTATTATCTTAAACCTCCTACCGTTTTTAGGGGTTGCCTATGCGATCATAGCCGGAATGTTGTTCGTTGCGCCCTTCATTGTGATATGGATGGTTTGGCGTGTATTGAAAGACGGTATCCCAAGTGAACATACTTTTGACGAAGTGTGGTATGAAGATGTGAAATAGCGCGTAATTCAGCAATAATAGCTATTTAACCCTCCTATTTGTTATATTTATAACACATCTACAGAGTATGCTATGACAGATATCAATGTAGCCAAAAAGATTGGTGAGGAAGAAAAACGTCTTCAGCGGCAAAAAATCACCAAATCGGTGGCCTTAATCACCACTGTTGTGGGAGCCTGTTACGCAGTATTTTCCCATATATTTTATCCCTCTCTTATTATTTATCCCATAGCCTGTGTAATTATTTCTTTATTAGCATTGGCCCTGAACAAAACTAGTTGGAATGATGTGGCTAGGCTGGTTTTATCGGTACTGGTTATGGCTTTGGCTTTTGTTTATCATGCATTTATTGTTCAACCAGGCGAGCCCATTATTTATTCCTTGTACATGATACAGATGTCATTATCAGTAATACCATGGGTATTATTTGATTACAATGAAAGAAGTTATCTTATTCCTACCCTACTTATTTGCTATGCGATGTTTTTCACACAAAATGTAGTCAACCAGCAAATGTCAATGCCCCTGGACAGTACTATGTTCCGGGAAGGTTTGCTCAATAATGTCTCCTATATTTTTGCTGTGCTAATATTGGTGTCTTGTTTAATTTTTTTAAAAATAAAATACCATGAAGCGGAGAAACGCAAATATGGGCTGGTAGGTACCTTGGAGGACCAAAAAGATGAATTAAGAGCAAAACAATCTGAACTTGAAAAAACAATGGACGAGGTGAATGCTTCAAGGAAAGAAGAGGAAAAACGTACCTGGACCGCCACAGGCCTCTCCGAGATATCTGACATTTTGCGTGAAAATGATACGGAAAGTAATATTTTTGATAAGGTTCTGAGTAAATTAATCAGGTATACCAACTCCAATCAGGGGGGAATATATTTACTTGAAGATGATTTACTGATTCTGACAAGCAGCTATGCCTACAACCACAAAAAAATCATTGAGCAACAGGTTTCAGTAGAAAACGGACTATTAGGGCAGGCGACCAAAGGAAAAGATGCCATTTATCTTAAGGAAGTTCCTGATTCTTACGTTACCATTACTTCGGGTCTTGGTGAAAGTACACCAAGGAACATTTTGATCATTCCGCTCATTCTCAATGAAGCGGTAGAAGGAGTTATGGAGTTTGCTTCGTTTTATTTATATGAAGATCACCAAATTGCTTTTCTAAAAAGGGTAGGTGAAAACATTGCGTCTTATATTTTCAATTACAAGAGCAATGAAAAAACCAGGCAGCTATTAAAGCAATCTCAGGAGCATTCGGAGCAAATGCGTGCACAGGAGGAAGAAATGCGCCAGAATCTTGAGGAGCTAAGCGCTACCCAGGAACAAATGGCACGGAAGGAACGAGAATATCTCAAGAAAATAAAAGACCTGGAAGATCAGGCTTTAAAATCGAAAATCTAATCGAGATCATCCTGATTGATCAGTGCAATCCATAAACTGGTAATGGTATCGTCCATACGAGTCCAAACTGGCCTTATAACACCATCAACCGCATCGATGTTGTTGTAGTCGCCGAAAAAAGCGATTTCTTCGGGAATAAATGGCGATTCACTAATCGTATAGTTTTTAAAGGTGTTGCCCCCGTCTTTTGAAACGGCCAGCATGACATCGGTACGGTTATCACGGTAGGCGCTACGGTCGTAATAAACGATATACAGGTACCCGGAGGATTGATCTACGGTCATCCAGGTAAAAAACTGGTGTGTTTTTGTGTCATCATTATTCACCCGAATGGGAGATGACCAACTTTGCCCACCATCAGATGACTTCACCAGCCAGATGTCTGTATCGTCGGCCCCGTTTTTCTGATCCGACCAGTTCACATAAATATTTCCTTTAAATGGCCCTTCGCTAATATCACAGGATGTAATGGGCAGACCATTCGCCCTGCTGATGCCAGGAATGTCAAAATTCCATCCTTCGGGTTGATAGGCAATAATCATATCTTCTTTTAGCCAGGTGATGCCGCCATCGAGGGAAACGTCGAAATAAATTTTTTCATCCATAGACCACGCCACATAGATCTCACCGTTGGGCCCTACTGCCGGTACGGCGCCTTCGACCGTTTGATCATCATCACGGCAATCTCCTGCTATTTCATTGATCCTTATAGGTTCGGTAAATGTAAGTCCACGGTCGGAGGATATTGAAAACATAATATTGGTACTGTCGGTGGGGTTGTAGCTATCGTATTTGTCGAACTGAGTCCAGGTTACATATATGTTGCCTGAGTAAGGATCAAATACGGCCCATTCCTTATCTTGCTGTTTAGGACGGTTCAAACCTATGGATACGCCTTTGTTCCACTTTTTTCCATTAGTGGATTTTTGACAGACGATCCGGTCAAGAATAAACTCACTCGACCAAGAGTTTCCTTCGATATCCGACAGGTGAAAGTAATAGAAATCGCCGTTGTTATCGGCTATAATGCATGGGTCTCCAAATACACCATATGACGATTTCATCGTTTTTTCCTTCCATTTTTGACCTCCTTTGGAAGAGTAATACACTCTGTCAAGTATAGCGCCTACCACCATTTCTTTGGGGTTGTTGGGATTGATAGCAATACTCGGCTCACAAAGTCCATAGTCACCCGGAAGCCAGGCATCAATCTCAACATTTTTGAATTGTGCGCTAATGTCAATAAAAGTAAAAAGGAATATAACGAGTAGTAACTGTCGCATGAAAAGTATATTTACACCTGTGTATGATATTAAAAATATAAAAAATTAACAATTTTATTTTGATAGGCAGGAATTTAATCCTTTTTCGAGTGGTTTCCTGTCAATATTGTAACCGATAAATACTATTCTGGTTTGGCGTTGTTCATCATCCCTCCACTTTTCACCTACATTTATTTTATTGGAATTTCTAACGGATTGGAATATCATTTTATGTGCTTCGTCCTTAATATTCAACACTCCCTTAATACGATAGAGTTGTGACCCACTAAAAGTGATCAACATGCTCATCCAATGTTCAAAGTTCGCGGGGTCCAGAGGCTGTTCGATCACAAAACTATGTGAAGCCAGTTTATCGTGCACGTGTTCATGATGGGTCATCAGCTCCATTTCAACTTTTTTCCAGTTGTAAGCCTGAAGATTTAAAAGGTTAGGATTATCGGGGAGTTGCTTCCGCTTGCGTATGAGCGGTGCGTTCTCATTGATAGCCCGAATAGCTGTTTCAGCTTTTTTTATTTCTGTTTCACCGATTATGCCAGTTTTAGACAGCATTATCAAATCGGCAAATGAAACCTGCTTTACGGCTTCTCCGCGTTCTGATAAAGTTTGTGCAATATATTGGGCGTCTGCTACGCAAATGGTTCCATCCAGCTCGAACGTTTTTCCTTTTCCAGGGCCAATAAATGCGGCTGCAACAGCATCGGGCTCCGCAATTCCTGTGGTTTCAATGAGAAGATGATCAAATTGGTAATTGTCAGAAGCCAGTTTTTGCAACACCTCACCTAATTCACTGTATAGGGTGCAGCATATACAGCCATTTGATAGTTCGAAAATCCCTTCATCAAGTCCAACCACCAACTCCTGATCAATAGGGACATCACCAAATTCATTTTCAATTATGGCAAATTTAAGGTCTGGGTAACGGGCAATTATGCTATTGAGTAATGTTGTTTTTCCGGCCCCCAAAAAACCTGTTATGATCGTTACCGGTATTTTGCTATTTGTCATTATCTTCTTTTTTTGGTACCGGATCGTAGCCATGGCCACCCCAGGGGTGACAGCTTGATAATCTCTTAATTCCGAGCCAAAGCCCTTTTACAGGCCCCCATATTCGCAGTGCTTCTATCATATATTGCGAACAGGTAGGAGTGTACCTGCAACTTCGCGGGAAGAAAGGTGATATTGCTCCCTGATAAAACTTTACGAGAATCACCAAAAATCCGGTAAACGCTTTTCGAAAGATGTTCACTCAAAGTCCTTGTAAAGCATACTCGGTTGTATGCCGTGATTGTTTTGGTATTTCCCACTGCTGTAAAGTTCGTAAGCCCCTTCAATAGTGTGAAAGTACAATTGGCAAATCTCTACATCCGGGTATACACGGATAGGCTTAATACAAAAAATCTCAAGGGTCCAATACCCACTAAAACCAACATCGCCAAATCCGGCAGTTATATGCACGAATAAGCCTAACCTTCCAATGGATGACCTTCCTTCGAGCATAGGCACGTAATTTAGTGTTTTGGTATATTCTTTTGTCCTTCCCAGATATAATTCGCCGGGTTGAAGCGCCAGGCCATCTGCCGGAATGATTACTTCCTCCACCGGGTTTGCCTTTTTCATATCCAGTGTATCACCCGTATACACCATCAGTTTATTGTGTAGCTTCAGGTTGTAACTGTTGGGGTTAAGCTGATCGCTGCTAAAGGGATCAATAAAGATATTTTTATCGATTTGCTGCTGAATTTCTTTTCCGGATAAAATCATTGTTGTTTAATTACGATAGCGCGTAAAATTAAGAAAAAGATGAAGCCTCTGTTAATACAGGTCAACTTAATTTGTTAAGTTTCAGGATTGTTAACAATACAACGCCTTCAACCGTTCCAATATTAAGATTGTGCACATTGTACATTTTATTTAAATTTGACAGTTCAATAAAACAGGGAGCACAGTGAAATTTGACCCGGAAAAATTTGAGGAGATAAAAACGTTATTCACCAGCTTTTTGGAAGAAAAGCAATTGAGGAAAACGCCAGAACGATTTGCTATTCTTGAAGAGATATATAGCAATGAAGGGCATTTTGATGTAGAATCACTCTATATCAATATGAAAAATAAGAACTACCGGGTGAGCCGTGCCACCGTGTATAATACACTTGATCTATTACTGGAATGTGACCTGGTGAAAAAACACCAGTTTGGAAAAAACCTTTCCCTGTATGAAAAGTCGTACGGCTACAGGCAGCATGATCATGTCATTTGCACAAAAACCGAACAGATTTTTGAGTTTTGTGACCCCAGGATCCAACAAATACAAAAATTGGTGGAAGATACTTTTGATTTTACGGTGACAAGCCACTCTTTATATTTTTATGGCTATCTCAATAAGTCTAAAGAGGAAAGCAAAAAATGAGTATAAACCCGGATTTTGCAATAGAAAATTTTCGGGTTTTAAATTAAATTTTCTATTGCCAAATGACGAAAACCGCCAATATAAGGCGGTTTTGTCAGGGTTAATCCCGACAAAACCGGGTTTTCGTCGGCCCATTGGGCAAATTCTGCTCTACAGCTGAATTTGGGATTAATGGTACCGCTGGGATTGAGTCCGCCATCCCGGCCTTTTTTTTCTTTTAGGAGGTTTGCAATGGTT
>DNTA01000274.1 GCA_003500135.1 Cytophagales bacterium
TCAGAAGTAGTGGAAAGGAATAATTGGTGCGAAGAGCGGTTATTCTGTGCCGAATGAACCGCCGTATACAAGAACCGTACGTACGGTGGTGTGAGATTGAAAATGCTGACATTTATCGTCAGTAGGCGCACCGTGGGCTTATAGCTCACGGCCGTCTACTCGATTAGCAACTGGCCATCCTTAATCCTCTAACTTATCAATCACTTCGGATTTTAAAGGTGCAAGATGTTTTTTTATTATCGCCCAAATCATGGAAGAATCAACCGCATCATAGGCATGAATCAATCGATTTCGAAATCCAACTATTTTTCGGCATTATCTGGCGTCAAATCAGGGAAAAGCTTATCAAATCTATTGACTGCCTCTCCAACAATCCCTAATTATCTTTCAAAAGCACCTTTAGTTTTTAAATCAGCAACGCAATCATTGAAACCAGCGATGCGACCAGTGAATTCATCAATCAAATCAAAATCTGGCAAAATTTCAAATAAATACTTTGTGCCCTGATCCGTCATATATTAAAATCTTTGTGGAATCAATACTCTTACGTAGAAAAGGATTACGAATCGATGAATCAGTGAGCAAATCAACTTTACGGTGAAAGAAATCCTCAAAGGTATCCCAAAGTGAGATAAGCTTTTCCCCTCTCTCAATCGGATCAGGATCGTCAATCTCAACCAATAAATCGATATCACTTGTTTCGGAATCAAACTTATCAGTTACAGAAGAACCAAAAGCGTATAAATATCTTACACCATGATTTGAGCAAACCACTTTAAAATCATCTAATCGCTTTGATATTTCATCAGATATAATCATATCACTAAGATACAACTTTTAAATTTACTGCCTACTTTCCTTGCTGCAGCCGGCTTGTTGCTAACAGCTCGGGTAAGATGTCGTAAGTGACCGCAGGGAGCTTATGCATTTTACCCATTGTGTGTGCCCAGCATGGGCATCTGGTATCGAAGATACCAAATTATTCCAGAGGGTGAAAGTCCCTTACGAGCGAGTTGGTGAAGCTCGTTAGCAAGTGACAAGCTGGTTCACCGTGAGGTGAGCAGTGAAGGAAGCGAGTGCTGACGCATCGGTACAGCATCGTTCCGAACTGCAAAATCCGGTACCGACGAATTGAAAATAATGATCATTTGCGTCAGTACAGGAACGGTATACAGAGGCCAAGTAGGGAGGGTGAGCAAGCACATCTTTGTGATGCCCGTAACCAACAATCCCTATTGGGTAGATGCCGCGGGAATCGGAGGAAGGAATATGTCCTTACCTGGGGAGATCTCAGACTGTACGAGTTGCAGTTTGAGAAGTCAGCAGAAGCCATAGTAGCTACTGGTAATGAGCCGGTCAATCGCCGGAAGTCTCACAAGGTAGTGAAGGGCTGAACATTTGGTGAAACGAAAATTCGATAGGGAGCCTTGGGTAGCCCTATCTCAGAAGTAGTGGAAAGGAATAATTGGTGTAAAGAGCGGTTATTCTGTGCCGGATGAACCGCCGTATACGAGAACCGTACGTACGGTGGTGTGAGATTGAAAATGCTGACATTTATCGTCAGTAGGCGCACCGTGGGCTTATAGCTCACGGCCGTCTACTCGATTGGTAGCCGTCTATTTTTCAAAAGGTAAAATTTGCAGTTAAATATATCTGAAATGGTCTTAATTCAAAGGAATTTTCCAAAACTGTAAAGCCATCAGTTGCAAACGTCTCGTATAAAGTTTTATTTAGAATATTGTCCAAAGTAATTTTAATAGATGCTTGTTTTTTAAAGCTATACTCCCATGAAAAGTCTATAAAAAATATATTACTTACTGTATTTGGGTAAGTATCAAAGTATTCACCTTGAAAATTAATTTGATGCCTATTTACGCTGTAAGAAGCATCCGCTTTATAGTGTAGTTGAGTTATTGTTTGGTTTAGCTCGGAAAAAATAAAACTCTCGTTAAAACTATTTTTTAGATAAAGATTAATATCAATTGATTCAGTGGGATTAAAGATAGACTCGATTATGATCTCTTTGGACCTGTTTTCTATATCGATAATTTGGTCATTCACCTCTCTTTGAAATGAATTTATGACATACTGACCACCTAGAGAAATTAGCCATATCCGATTGAATCTTCTAGAAATTCGAGATGATATATTATTCTTTATAATGCTATTTGAATCAAAAGAAGTTGAAATAAATACACCGCCATTATTAAAATAATTGTCAGCATAAATTAAATTATTCTCAGTACTCGAATAGGAGTAGGAAAGACTACCGAATAAAGAGTTAAACAAGCTTTCATATTGCAGACTTACTTTAGACTTTAAAACTGAATTATTTTGAAACCGTCCATTAAACTGTTCTAATGTTCTATAATTAGTTAGTACTGAATTAGGTAAGTAGGTACGAAAACTTCCAAACTCTCTCTCTAACCTCGAAGAGGTTATTACGTTAAAATTATCGTTTATCTCATATTTCAATCTCAAGGTTGGTTCAAAAGTAAAAAATCTCAGGTTGTCTGTTCCGGTTTCTCTATTAAAGAAATAGTGATTAAACGGTGTTGTAAATTGCATTTTAAAATAATCTGTCTTAAAAATCCAGTCCATTGAAAAAGAAGACTTAATAACTAGCCAAGTAATGTCGTTCTGAAATGAGTCGTTATCGGTTGTGTTAGTCAAGCTTGAATTGAAAGTTTGGTTTTTTATCAAAACACTTGCAGTCGGGATTATAAGAGTTTTATTGCCAAGATTAAAATTTGTTTCTATACTATTGTACGAAAAGATGGATCGGTTATTTAGAGATTGTAATTGATTCTGTGATGATTCCACCTTTTCAATGCCAAATGCATTTGTGGAAATGGATAACTCATTTGAAAGATATTCAAAGCCAGTTAGATTGTTAACGGTTAATAACCTCCTATTAATCGGTTTAATCCATTTGAATTTGTTAATGATTTTTGTGTGTAGCATTGGGAGTCTTTGATTAATGAGTGAATCAGAAAAATGGATTCTTCCAATTTCATCATCCCAACTTACTTTGCTTTCAAGAGAATTTCTCAAATAACTATTCTTTTTGTTGTTTGACAATGTAAGTTCCAGGTTCAGATCATTATTCCTAAGTTTGTTATTTTGATCTTCATTGATTGTGATAGTATCATTTGGTGTGATATATATGGTTAATGAGTTGCCTTTTTGAACAAGATTATTTTGCAGAAACGACAGGTTTCCTTTTACAAAAGTCTGTTTTTTTAGCTTTTTTAAATAGTTTGTTGTAGCTAAATGACTCTTATTATCGAGCCACCTTTTTGAGTTAAGTAAAGGGTTATTTAATGTTCTGATCTCTAACCATTCTTGATCCATAAAATCGACATTAAGTGCCTCGATCAGCTCTTCAACAGTGAGTGAGTTCAATTGTCTATTGAGGTATTTACCTACGTTGTTGGATTGGTAGGTATTTATAGCCTGATCGTTTTTGCTAAAAATTAGGTTTGTTATCTCAGCATTCCACAATAGATTATCCGCATAGCCGACTCCACCATCGGCAATATTTTGTAACACTTTCCTTTTTTTCAACTTTATATTGATTGCGGCATTTTGTGAGGGTATGAGTTCTTCCAGGATTCGTATTGGTTGATGATTTTTTAAGACTTGAACTTCATCAATTAAATCAGAAGAAATATTGTCATTTGCCAGATTGTATTTATCTCCCAATAAATCCATACCCTCAATGTAGTAGTTATTTATTGGTTCGTTGTTGAATAGTATTTGTCCATTTTCAGCTACTTCAATTCCTGGAAGTTTTTTTAGAATATCTTTTACCTTGCTATCGTTCTCTGATCTGAAATCATCTACTTTATGAGCAATTGTATCACCAGACTGTTTTATGGGTGGATTAAACTTTATCAAAACCTCATCAAGAGATATGACTTTATCTTGAAGTCTAATATTGAAAATTTGTGGCTTGTTTTGAAACCTAATAACGGTATCTCTAAAGCTTAGATGTTTTGTTTTTAATATTAATTCTTGCGAATTAGATTTAATTAAGATCTCAAATTTACCTTCTGTATTGGAAATTTTGAATTGACCTATTGCTTGCGAACTAACCTCGCTTATTATAATCTGAACACCGGAAATTGGATCATTATTTACATCTGAAACCTTTCCAGAAATAACTACCTGAGAGTGAATTTCTAAGGTAGAAAAAAATGTTATAGCTGATAGTATTACTACTTTGTATAAAGTTAATCTCATTTATCATCCTATTCATTTTTTTCAATCGGGTTATTAAATTCAGATTGGCGTTGAAGTAATAATTTTTTACCTTCTTCGGATAGGGTCAGGCCGTGTTGTTTTGCTCTCTCTACAATCAGGTCTTGTGATTTAAGTTTTATATCTAGATATTCTTTTTTGTTTATTTTTTTTGACCTCTTTTCTGGGTTCTCTTCGATATTTAGATTTTGTGTTTGAGATATATCTACTACTTGAAATCTGTAATTATTCTCCAAATCATTTATTGAAATAATTAAACCTGGCAACCCTATGAATTTATATGGCCCAAGAGAAGCGGGAATATCTAAGCTAAACCAAGCTTCATATTCTCTTCCTCCGAAGTTTGTGGTCGCAAGTTGGCACTTAATCCCATTAACTTCTTTAATCTCTGAATCGATTTTCCAATTCATGAGATCATTAATCGGTTGTTCGTAGTAATATTCTCTTCCACCGATTTTCTCTTTAAGAAGAATCATTGAATTATCGAATGTAAATATTTCATATTTAAAATTTGTTTTTGGGATTTTTGAAAGATCACCTAGAAGTTGCAAAGCAAGAGCTTGATTTTTCCTTGCTTCTTCACGAATAGAGTCTTGTAAAATTTTGGTTTGAGAAACATAATGCGATCTGTTATTCTGAATCTTTAGGATAAAGTATTCAGAAATCTTTTTTACAGATGTTGTATCAGGGATATAATCCAAACTGTAAGTTATTAGATAACCCTGCTGAGCGTTAATGGTAGTTGCAAGGAGTAAAAATGACAAAGTAAGTAACCTCATAATAAATTTAATGTTATATCGGAAAGAATCAATTTCAAGTAAATTACGATCCTGCTGTCAGGATCGTAATTAAATATTCAGTTTTAGAAAAACATTTCTAAAATAGTATCTATCATATCTCCTACAGTATCACCACATACCCAACCCACGAAGGTACCTCCTAAATAAAGATCTGCACATCCAAATTCCCCTTCGAATTTGGCCAATTTTTCTAAATCTGCTTCAGAAGCATCGAATTCGACTAATCCTACTGAGTAACAAATTGTAGATTCATCCGTCATCGGGAGATCTGAACTTACAACATTTGCAGAAGCGAACGAAAGAGTTCCAACTGTCATTAAAAGTGCGAAAATCAACTTTTTCATTTTAGTGAAATTTAAATTTA
>DNTA01000146.1 GCA_003500135.1 Cytophagales bacterium
AAATATACCAAGTGGGTACGCTCTTTTGCCTGTACAGATGGAAATGAATTTATCGCGAAAGTTGCCCGTGAAAAAGGATTGAAAACCATCGTAGGCGCCTGGATCAGTGACGATCGTGAAAGAAATGAAAAAGAGATACGCACACTAATTGATCTCGCAGAAGCCTGAAATGTAGATATTGCGGCTGTAGGTAATGAGGTTTTACTACGCAAAGAAATGCCCAAAGAAGAAATAATTGGATACATTCGCCGGGTAAAGGAGGCCATTCCTAATATTCCGGTGGGTTGTGTTGATACCTATTATCAATTCTATGAAAATCCTGACCTGACGGATGCTTGTGATATTATTTTAGCCAATTGTTACCCGTTTTGGGAAGGTTGTCATATAGATCATTCACTACAATATTTGCAGAAGATGTATCAAATTACCCTGGAAGCTGCCCGTGGCAAAACAGTAATTATTACTGAAACCGGCTGGCCCAATCAGGGTGAAAGCTACACGAGTAGCGCCCAACCTTCTCAGAGCAATGCCATGAAGTATTTTACAACTGTGAATAACTGGAGTCAACAAAAAGCAGTTGGCCTGTTCTATTTTTCATCTTTTGATGAATCATGGAAAGTCCACCACGAAGGTGATGTAGGCCAAAGATGGGGTCTATGGGATAAAAATGAAAAACTAAAATATAGCTAGAAATGTCTTTAAGATCAGAAAAAATGCTTGCGCTGGCAGGCCAGTCCTTTAAAGGAAAAACGACAGAGGAATTAGAAGGACTTTTCAAAATTGTACTGGAATCCGGCATGCACGGTTTATGCTTCAGTCCCTATGAAGAAGGTCAGAATCCCGGTGATCAATTAACTGAAGCACAGATCCATCGTAGAATGCAGATCATCTCGCCCTACACGAAATGGATCCGGTCTTTCTCCTGCACAGAAGGAAATGAATTGATCGCAAAAGTTGCCAAGGGGTATGGGTTGAAAACATTGGTCGGCGCATGGTTATGCGAAGATGAAGCAATTAACCGGAAAGAAATTGAAAATCTCATAAAGGTTACCAATGAAGGTCATGTAGATATTGCCGCAGTTGGCAATGAAGTGATGTATAGAAAAGAACTTACAGAAGCGCAACTCCTGCAGTATATCTACCAGGTCAAAGAGGCAATACCGGATACCCCTGTTGGCTATGTCGATGCCTACTACGAATTTGGCGCCCGTCCGAACATTACCGAGGCATGTGATGTGATCCTGGCCAATTGTTACCCCTATTGGGAAGGTTGCCATATCGATTATTCATTGTTGTATATGAAAGATATGTACCACCAGGCGCTAGGAGCGGCAAATGGGAAAAAGGTTATAATATCTGAAACCGGTTGGCCCAGTGAAGGAACAGGACTTGAGGGGGCCCAGCCGTCTCCTGAAAATTTTATGAAATATTTTATCAATACCCAGCGATGGTCCGCAGAGGAAGATATTGAAATTTTTTATTTCTCATCATTCGATGAAGCCTGGAAAGTAGGCGCTGAAGGTGATGTAGGCGCTTATTGGGGCCTTTGGGATAAAAACGAAAAACTAAAATTTTAGCGGTTTCTTGTCATCGTTGGATACGACGTTATACCACTGGCTCAATAGATAGATGTGTATAACATCTATTCTACCGGAACGTTCCTTTAACCTGGCAATCAACCTACGCTGGGCATTTTACTGTTTCTGATTTTTTCTTGCCTCAAGGGATGCTTCTGCCTGATTTATCAGTTTATCCAGATCGCTTCTGCTTTTCTTGAATTTCCTTCCAGAGCTCAATTTTAGTTTATGCTCTGCAAGAGGGCCCTGCATTTTCAGAAACACTTTCATATCTGAATCCAGATGTGATTCTTTTGCTTTTGTCTCTGCCATTCTTTCTTTCTTTGATTCCAAGAGCAAGTCAGTAAGACTGATTTCCATCCCAATATCAATAAGGGAATCAATAATATCTACTTCACCAAAGAGGTCTAAATCAGCAATATTATCATTCATAAAAACATCCCTAAAGAGGACCTTGCCATCATAAAGATAAGCATCAATGTCAAGTTCACTCACAACAAGATCGTCTTTGGCCTTATGCCCTACAAAAAACAATGCTTTTTCTATTGGTTCAATTTTTTTAAATTCTCCCTCGTGTAAACTAATCTCAAATTTCCACAGATTATCCCTGGTGATTGGGAAAAAAGAATGATTGAGGGTAAGGAACAATTGAGAATCCCACGATAGTTTGCCACGTGAATTATCAGAATTAAATACGGCCTGGTTGAATTCATTAAAAGATAATAGGGCCTTTTGTATGTCCACAACTTCAACTGTGGAGTTTATAAAAGCCTGGTAAGCATGCTCATCGCTATTGAAAACCTTGCCTTTCGTTGAGATGTGTCCGTCAGCAAAAAAGAAATCAAGTTGCTTTATATCAATTACGTCTTCACCATAGACAATTTCCAGCTGCAATTGATCAACACTGCCATTTTGATAATATAGTCGATCTGCCGTAGTATTCAATTTCAATTGTGATTTTGGAATGAAAATTTTTTTTGGCATGACGGATGATTTTCCCTTTTTGCCTGTATCATTATCCGGAAGTCCCAATGCCTCTGATTTCAAGAATTTGTCAACATAGAGTGTATCAATGTGCAAATCAATTGATCCTTAATAGCTTGGACTTTTACTTCTCAAATCTTCCACTTTTAGGGCAAGCTGAAAATTTCCAAAAGGGAGGGTAGATTTTAAATTTTTTAAGTCCATATGATCGTTTGCTATTTCTACATCACAACGAAAATTTGTAAGGATTTGATCTTCATAGATCATTTCATTTATCGTGGCAATAAATTGTAAATCCATTCTTGCCGGTAATCTGTCAACCGAAAATGCGCTCGAATCAAGGTTCGATTTATTTTGCTTTTTAACATAGCTGCCAAGATCTAAACGGTCCAGATTCATTTCACACTTAGCAATCACATCAATGATTTCCTTTTTATTATATTGGACTTGCCCGGAAAACCGGGTTTCACCTCCGAATACGTCAACAGAGAGGTTTGGGACAGAAATCTTATCCCCATTGATATTTGATGCCAGAAGAAGATTTTGCACGGGGATATTAAGTAATTGACCCTCATTGATTTCCAAATTGATATTTGCATAAATGTTTGTAGGAAAGGATACTGGAGATGCTTCTTTTTTCTGTTTTGCAGCATCATTTTGTGGAGTAAAGATCAATTTCCTGAATTTACCCGAAATATCGGCAACTATGGAATCAATCTGGTTATTCTCGAAAAATATTCCGGCATTGGCAAACACTTTACCCTCCTGATGATCAAATACTAAATCATTTATTAGAATTGCATTGCTGTTTATCCTGCTGTCTAACTTAAAGTTGCTGAAAGTACCAAAATCACTGACTACTTCCTTGCCGGTAACATTAACATCAATCGACATCTTTGGAAGTTTAAATTGGCTGCTCCCGGCATTTGAATTATCAGAAATCCTCTCAACATTGAAATTGTTCAAATCGATTTTTTTGAAATTCAGGCTGATATTTCCAATCAATTCTTCCTGCTCACTTATTAGGTATTCGTCAAGGTTATCAAATACTCCCTGAAAATTGAACACAGATTCGTTAAAAGCGCCCACGACTGTTGTGACCTCAAAAATATGATTGTTTAGAACGGTAGAACCATATAGAAGATTGATGCTATGGCCTTTATTCTTGAGCAGAATGTTCAGGTTCTGAGCATTGATCTTTCCAATAGCATGCTGCTTTCCTTCCAGATGCAGTTTTCTTAATTCACTTATTTTACCATCGATAAATAGATCAGCATCAATCAGCCCGGAAAAGGAATAATTATCATTTTCTTTTATTAGATGGCCCAGATCAATACTTGATATTACATGCGCATTCACAATGGGATCATTAAGGTTGGTAAGTTTTAGCCTGCCATGGATATAACTGTCACTTACTTCTGCATGCAGGGTATCAATTACCAACTCTGTTGTTTCCGGAGAATGGGATTCACCATTGTTTAGATTGCCAATAATTGAAAAATTCTTCACCGGAAAAGGTAAAGCGCTTCCGTTAAACTCTGCGTCAATGATCTCAAAGTCAATTTCTGAATATGGTCGCAAAAAGGGGCTGACTATACCGTGCTGAATATAGGACATGGATAGTTTTGCATCGCTATTTACCTGGGCAAGATCTAATCCTGAATGAAATTCAAATAGTTCCAGAAAGGTATCAAAATTACCCTCACTTGAAATAGATAGATCAACCAATTGTCCCTCTTCATGAGGTTCCATTTTAATTTTTGGGATCAATTCGAGTGTTTGTGCAAAGATAATCCCATCTTCAAGCTCCTTCACGCCTGTTTTCTGATCAATTTTAAATACGGCATCCTGTAATGTGGCAGGTTGATTTGAAAATAGAAGATTGTGGTTTGAGATCAGGGTATCGAGGCTTGCTTCGGCATCGCCGGAAATAACAATAGTCTCATTTGCTACCTCTAGATTGAATAAACCTTTTGATACACTGATATATAGCTTATTGCCTTTTACTTTATTGCCCAGGTGAATTTTGCTGTTCTCAATTTCAACATCATGCGAGTTGAGAACAAGTGGGATACTACTCTTACTTTTAGATTTTTCCCCAGCTGGGAAAATGTGTGGCATATTTCCAAGGCTGTCAATTTCCGATATAAAAAAAGCATCTTTGATTAACAACTTTTCAATCTCAATTTCCTTTTTCAAGATTTTCCTGAAATTGAGAAGAATATCCAGATCAGCTAACCTCGAAACACCTCCATTGCTATCATGAATTGTAATGTCTGTCAATCCCAAATGTACATGAGGAAAACTGCGTAAATATGAAAAGGTAAAATCCTCAAATTGTATATTACCATCAAATTTTTCATGGATAGTCTCTACCAGCTTTTTGTGGACTGTATGGTATTGCTCCTTTGAAAGGATAAAAAGTACAATGACTAAAGTTACAATCAACAGTAAAAAAACAACTAGAAATGTTTTTATTGCTCTATACATAATTTACACCAATTCAGCTAAGCCATTAATTGCCTGTATCCTTTTCTGCCCTTTGGCAATCAAATCATTGAAGATTTGGCCAGGTTTAAAATAAAAGAAATTACCAATGAAGAAAGTTATGAAAACAGCGGCATTGAGGAATAATAAAACCACTAGGCTCCCTGACATAACTGTTTTGTATTCATCATCATCGATTATCTTAATTTTTGCTCAACCAATGGGTCGGTTCCTTGCCATTGGAACCAAAAATGATAAACCTTCAAAGCAAACAAGACTAATTAGTGTCGCAAACGCCAGCCCTGCCGTAATATTTAACAAGCTGCTATTAGTCTCCAAAGGCGGTTGAAATTGAATGTTCAAGTTCCAATTTGTATTGAACATAATATACCATAAATTGTTTGTATTTACCCTGGTGTCTATAATTTTTAGCTCTTTATTTCATCAATGAACCGCTTAGTACGAGACATGTACGCTAATTGGTGTGAGATTGAAAATGCTGACTTTTATCGTCAGTAGGCACATCCCGTCAGTTACTGCTGGCGGGAACGTACACTCGATTGGCGTTTCTTTATTAATTTATAATGCTACAGAAAGCAATAAACCCAAATCAAAATAATCTGTCGAAAAATCAGAATTAAACATTGTCATCTCAACGTAGCAACCAAGAGAAAATGTTTTGTATAGTGTTCGATAATATCGTTATTAAGGCGAAAATCCGATACCCCTATAATTGTTGACTGTAGAGCTAATAGTAACTTCCGTACTAGAAATCTCTTTAGCAAATAGACGGCGCTTTATTTGATTCGCTAATACCCCTTTAAAAACTATACTTAAATCGTTCTTTGAATTTTGTAATAACTTATATTCCAAACCAAAATCAAATGAAATGGAAGAAAACGAATAATAATTAATCAATACACCATTTGAATAATGCTGCAAAATATCATTATACAATTCATTATCAGACGGTAGCGTTGAAAATAAATGAGTTCCTGTTTCTATAACACCATTCTTATTCGGGAAAATATTGTTTCTTAAATGTGTAATGCCAATAAATAATGTTGTTTTCTTTTTCAATAAATATCCAACATTGAACCCAGAAATTATACCATCCTGTTTCCCATTTTCAATGCCTGCATATCCAACTTTACCGATAATTTTTATTTTTTCTTGACTAAAAAGTGACAATGAAATGAAAATAAATGAAATTGTAATAAGCATCTTTTTCATATTCACATTAATTTAGAACCTACACCGCTATTGATTATTTCTTAATAAAATTTAAATGGTTGATCCTATAAATGAATAAAATAAATCCTTTTAATCAATCACAAAAATCTACAACCCAATATTTTCAAAGAAAAAATTTTGTAGGCTTAATCCCTTATGGATTTTCGACTTGCCGGAAGCCATTTATAGGGGTTTTTATTATTTTTTGTATGTTTATTGAAACCGGGATCAAGTATAATCATGACCAGCTTACCGGTTTTATTCATTAAACCTGGATCATGCATT